>JACQOP010000045.1 GCA_016202485.1 Chloroflexota bacterium
ATCCAGGAACTTGCCGTCCGTGGTCTAGACGATGTTGGCCTTGGTGACGATGGACACCTTGGTCTTGCCCGTCTTCTTGGCATGGGCAAAGGCAGCCTCAATGATGCGCTCGGAGCCCTGGGTGGTGATGACACGGAAGTCTATGGCCAGGTCATCGGTGACGTTGATGCCCTGGCTGCCAACGGCGTACATGTCCTCGGTATTTTCGCGGAAGAATGTCCAGTCAATCCCTTTGGCTGGAATGCGCACGGGGCGGACGTTGGCGAAGAGGTCCAGCTCCCGCCGCATGGCAACGTTTGCGCTCTCAATGTTGGGCCAGCCGTCGCCCTTTTCTGGCGTGTGAGTGGGGCCTTTCAGGGTGACGTGGCACTTCTTGATTTCCACAAGGACGTCATCGGGGATGGCCTTCAGTTGAGCCGCGCGGTTCTCAATGGTCAGGCCCTCTATGACCTTGAACTGGACTTTTCCTCTCCGTGCTTCCTCTCGCAGGAGGGTCTCCAGCACGTGCTGGGTCTCAGAGGTAATAAGGGGACCGATACCATCGCCGCCCAATACGCCGATAACGATAGGGCTGACCTTGGAAAAATCCGTCGGCTCTGCCCCTTGCTTCATGCGTTCCACCCGAGCGAGCTGCTGCTCTATAATGACACCAAAATGCTCCTTGGCCCTTTCCAGTACTGCAGGGTCTGCTGCCATGGGTCTCCTTTCTGACTAGGCCGTGCCCAAAGTGAGCAGGCGGCCGGTTTGTTGGGGATGAAAGGACGTTCCAGGATAGGGCAGGGTGCAGCCGCAGGCCAAACTCCACCCATTCTACATTGCATCCTACGGGATTATAGCAGGATTTACTCAGCGGGCAATGTTGTTTCGCCTATGGCTCAGCCCTGGGCAAACGATGATTTCAATAGGTAACGCATAGCTGGCGCGGAGCGCCTTATTCGCTTCTTGGGGTCTGGACAGGCGCAGCAGGGGCAATCCAGACTGTCTTGATATTCACGAACTCTCGGATGCCAAAATCGGAAAGTTCTCTCCCGTACCCGCTGCGTTTGACACCGCCGAAGGGCAAGCGCGGGTCTGAGGCGACCATGCCGTTAATGAACACCCCGCCTGCTTCAATGTCCCGCGCCAGGACCTGGGCCTTTTTCACATCCGCCGTCCAGATGCTTGCCCCGAGGCCAAAGGCGGAGTCGTTGGCGAGCTGGACCGCATGTGCGGCGTCCCGTGCTCGTATCATGGCGGCAACCGGCCCGAAGGTCTCCTCCCGGAAGGCAGGCATCTGCCGGGTAACCCTGGTCAGGACGGTGGGCTGGTAAAAGTACCCCTTGTGCTCCAGCCTTCGGCCTCCGGTAGCCGGATAAGCGCCCTGTTGCACCGAACGCTGCACCTGGCTCTCCAGGTCATCGCGAAGGTCGGGACGAGCCAGGGGGCCTACCTGGGTGTCCCGCTGCATGGGGTCGCCCACCCGGAGTTGAGCGACGGCCCTGGCAAAGCGCTCTTCAAACGCATCAGCAACGTCGTCCACGACGATAAACCGCTTGGCAGCGATGCAGCTCTGGCCGGCGTTCTGGTTGCGAGCTCGCACCCCCATCTCGGCGGCCAGCTTCAGGTCAGCGTCTGGCAGGACAATGAAGGGGTCGGCGCCGCCCAGTTCCAGGACCGTTTTCTTGAGGTTTCGTCCGCTGGCTTCGGCGACCTTGGACCCTGTGACATCGCTGCCGGTGAGGGTGACCGCCTGCACCCGGCTGTCCTGTATCAGGCCTTCCACTGCGGCCCCAGGCACGAACAGCGACTGAAAGACCCCGGCAGGAAATCCTGTCTCGTGAAACACTTGCTGGATGGCAAGGGAGCACTGGGGCACGTTAGAAGCGTGTTTGAGCAGGCAGGTGTTGCCTGCCATGATGGCGGGAGCGGCAAAACGGAAGACCTGCCAGAAGGGGAAGTTCCAGGGCATGACGGCCAGGACAGTCCCCAGGGGGTCAAAGGCAACGTAGCTGAGGCTGGCAGCGCTTTTGACACGGCGGTTGGCCAAGAACCGGCGGGCGTTTCCGGCATAGAACTCGCAGTTCCAAGCGCACTTCTCCACTTCTGCTTCAGCCTCCACAATGGGTTTGCCCATCTCCTGGGTGATGGTTGCGGCAAGGGTTGCTTTGTGAGTTCGCAGGTAGCTGGCAGCTTGTTCCAGGAGGGCGGTCCGTTCCCGGAAAGACGTCTTGCGCCATCCCTGGAAGGCGGCGGCAGAGCGAGCCAGGGCGCTCTCTATTTCCTGAGGCGTTGTGTCCTGTATGACGGCGAGCGGTTCTTCAGTGGCAGGGTTGATGGACTGTTGTGGCATTACAGCGACCTCCCATAGCTCCTAGCATCCCAGGGGCTGGCGTTATGACCCATCGGCAAGAACTCTCGTACCAGCCTATTGTGACGCGTTAGGGGATAGGTTTCAAATCCTCTTCGTTACCAGAACACAGGAGTTGAAGGGGGTGTGGAGAGCGACAGTGGTATGGAGGGGGTCCGCCACCCAAAAGTAAAGCCCAGGACGAAGTCCTGAGCCTGTTACGTCGTACGTTGCTGTTAGCTTGCTTTGCGCCAGAGGAGCAGGCCTGTACCCCCCTGGAGAGGCCGGGTGCGCTTCCACCGGCTCTGGCCCTTATGGGGAAGATAAATGCCCTGGCGCGCCAGGACGGCATCTACAAGGTCAGCCACAGTCTGCAGGATGGAGGCGTTTTCAGAGGGCTGGCTTTGGGGGTCTCTGTCCTTATCCGGCTGGTCCACGGCATGTCCCTCCCTGCAGCATCTATCCTTATATAGTATAACGCTTTGGGAACACAAAGCGTCAGGACAGATAAAGCCCTGCCCTAGAGGGGCATGTTGCCGTGCTTTTTGGGGGGCATGGAGTCGCGCTTGTTCTGAAGCATTTCCAATGCCTTGATAATCTTTGGACGCGTCTCCGCTGGGTTGATAACGTCATCAATATAGCCACGGCCGGCCGCTACGTAGGGATTCGCCCACCGCTGGCGGTACTCTTGGATAAGGTGAGCCTTGAGTTCCTCGGGATTTTCGGCGTTGGCCAGTTCCTCACGGTGCAGGACCCCCACCGCTCCATCGGGGCCCATGACCGCGATCTCTGCTGTGGGCCATGCAAAGTTGACATCGGCGCGCAGGTGTTTGCTGCCCATGACCAGGTATGCGCCGCCGTAGGCCTTGCGGACCAGTACGGTGATCTTCGGCACAGTGGCTTCGGCATAGGCATAGATGAGCTTTGCACCGTGACGGATGATGCCGCGGTGCTCCTGGTCGGTGCCGGGCAGGAAGCCGGGTACGTCTACCAGGGTGACGATGGGGATATTGAAGGAGTCGCAGAAGCGGACGAAGCGCGCGGCCTTGACTGAGGCGTCAATGTCCAGGACACCCGCCAGGTACATGGGCTGCTGGGCGACGATACCAACGGGAAAGCCTCCCATACGGGCCAAGCCGACGATGATGTTCTGGGCGTACTGGCCGTGGACTTCCAAGAACTCGCTGTCGTCCACAATGCGGTTGATGATTTCCCGCATGTTGTATCCCTTCACCAGATCGTCGGGCACGATGTGGGTCAGGGAGTCGTCGGTCCGGCCAGGGTCATCGTAGGACGGGACAAAGGGTGGGTCGTCCATGTTGTTCTGAGGAAGATAGGTAAGGAGCCGCCGCACCTCGTTCAGACACTCCTGCTCTGAGGCAAAGTTAAAGTGGGCGACACCGCTCATGGTGGCATGGCTTTCGGCCCCGCCCAGGGTCTCGTGGGTAACGACCTCGCCAGTAGCGGCCTTTATGACGTCCGGGCCAGTGATGTACATCTGGCTGAGGCCCTGGACCATAAAGATGAAGTCGGTGATGGCGGGAGAGTAGACAGCACCCCCGGCACAGGGGCCGAGGATGACGGAGATCTGGGGCACCACACCAGAGGCCATGGTGTTGCGCAGGAACAACTCGCCGTAGCCTGCCAGGCTGACCACGCCCTCCTGGATGCGGGCGCCGCCAGAGTCGTTGAGGCCAATGACGGGGACGCCGTTTTTGATTGCCAGGTCCATGACCTTGCAGATTTTTTCGGACACCGCCTCGGAAAGGGACCCGCCCAACACGGTAAAGTCCTGGGCATAGACATAGGCGAGGCGGCCGTTTATCTTGCCAAAGCCTGTGACAATGGCGTCGCCCAGAAAGCCGCGGGAACCGGGTTCAGTATCGGCGGCCCAACTGGTGACAAAGGGGTCTAGCTCTTGGAAAGTACCGGGATCTAGAAGGAACTCCAGTCGCTCGCGGGCGGTGAGCTTACCCTTGTTGTGTTGCTGCTCTATGCGCTTGAGGCCCCCACCCAGACGGCCTTGCTCCCTACGACGGTTCAGCTCCTCAAGACGCTCCTCAATACGCTTTTCTACAGCCATTGCTTCCTCATTTTGACGATACTCTATAGATAATTACAGCGCCCTACCAGGGCGAAGCCCCAACGATGCTAGCAGAACACAGTTCCACGGGCAAGGTGGGTTTGCTCGCCTTTTGAGGGCGTAATACATGCACTGGCGTGCATTATAACACAATCCGCAAAAGTCAATGGGGGAAAGGCAGCAGATTTCTGTGTAATTCCGCCAAATGGGGTGTACCTGTAGTGAGCATTCTCAAACCTGTGCCAAGATGTTACATTTTTCAGGAACGCTGCGGCATCCCTGAGGCTGCTTGCGGAGGCTTGCAATGGCGGAATCGTTAGGAGAACTGAACAAGCGGCTGGTACA
This sequence comes from Chloroflexota bacterium, assembly GCA_016202485.1. Lineage (GTDB taxonomy): Bacteria > Chloroflexota > Dehalococcoidia > Lucifugimonadales > JACPCL1 > JACPCL1. Next base: position 4,755 of record JACQOP010000045.1, read on the forward strand.
GTGCCGTATGTGCCCGCGACTGGTGGAGCATCGGGAGCTGGCAGGCAAGACAAAGAAGCCCGTCTTTCGTGACTGGGACTACTGGGCCAGGCCGGTCCCTGGCTTTGGCGATACCACGGCAAAAGTGATGGCCATTGGCCTGGCCCCGGCGGCCCACGGCGGCAACCGCACGGGGCGCATGTTCACCGGTGACGCCTCGGCGCGGTTTCTTATGGAGGCGCTGCATGCAGTGGGCTTTGCCAGCCAGCCGACCTCCGAGCGCCGGGACGACGGACTTGAGCTGCGGGGGTTATACCTGACTGCAGCGGCCCGGTGTGCGCCGCCGGGAGATAGGCCTACTTCCCAGGAACTGGCGGCCTGCGCTCTGTACCTGCGTGCTGAACTGGAGATGCTGCCAGAGGTACGAGTGGTCCTGGCTTTGGGTCGCATAGCCTTTGAAGCATACCTTCGGATAGCCTCTGCCTGGGCAGGCAGGCCGCTGCGCTTCACCTTTGCCCATGGAGCACGCTATGAGCTGCCTGCTGGCTCACGTGTCCTGTATGCAAGCTATCATCCGAGCCCGCGTAACCACCAGACAGGCCGCTTGACCAAGGAGGCGTTCATTGGCGTGCTGAGGCGTGTGAAAGAAGAAGCGGAGCAATAGCTTCTTCCCCGGCGCTGAAACAACGTGCTGCAATGGTTCATATCCCAGCGATAATTTGTCGGACGCCCACCAGGGCCATAGAGAAGGCCAGGATGATCAGGAACACCCGCTGGTTCACCCGTGTGCTGAAGTAGATGCCAATTTGTGCTCCTATAAGCGCCCCAAGGCCCAGAAGCCCTGCCCTCCGCCACCCCTCGCTGTAGTCTCCCGAAATGATGCGGGTAATGAGGCCGGATGAAGAACTAAAGGTCAGTATCATGAGGTTGGTGGGAGCCACCAGCCGTGAGGGGATTTTAAGGATGAAGGTCAATGCGGGCACATTGACAACCCCGCCCCCAATGCCAAAGAAGCTGGAAATGAATGCTCCGATCGGGCTAATGAAGCCCGCCATCAGAGTATTTACATAGAACTGATGCATTGGCCCCCTGCGTTCATGAATTTCCCGGTTTGGCTGATGGTCCGTTCTCCCCATAAAGGCTGCTGCCTTTGCGCTCCTCCAGAGGACATAGATGGCTCCCAGGATGAGCATTATCCCCATGAATAGCTCAAAGTGGTCCCGACTGACCCGGCCAGCCACGATTGCCCCTAAAATGGCAGTCGGAACTGTTCCGATTGCCATAAGACCAGCGGTCTTCATGTCTATGCGACGGGCCCGCAGGTTGCTTAGAGTGGCTGATGAGGCGTTGAGGAAGACTACGGTGAGGGAGATGCTGGAAATGATGCTTGGGGGAGCGTCCGGGTAGACGAAGAGGAGGATTGGCACCAGGATAAACCCACCGCCGAGACCCACCATTGTCCCTAAACTAGCAACCGCGAGTCCAAGAGAAGGAAGAAGGAGGAAAGAAAGGAAGGAAAAGTCGGACATTACCGCAAAGCCGTTCTACAGCATTTCGTACAGGAGCAGGTGACCTGTATCTGTAAATGTAGGGGTCTGAAAGCCCAGGCAGGCCCGAACATGGCGTCTTCCTCCGTGGCGAAACTACGTAATACTACTACGAAAATCCTGAAGATGGCTACCCGCCGTACCGTAGCAGCCAGTTTTCCAGGCTGTCGCCCACGGCCAGCCAGCTTGCCTCTATGATGTTGGGCGATGCGCCTACGGTCTGCCAGGAGTGTTGGCCGTCGGTGGACTCAATGAGCACCCGCACGGTAGCGCCGGTGCCGGAGCCCTGGTCCACCACGCGCACCTTGTAGTCTACCAGCCGGACTACCGAGAGGCTGGGGAAGTCCTGGAGGAGGGCCTTGCGCAGGGCGGCATCCAGGGCGTTGACGGGGCCGTTGCCCATAGCGGCAGTGTGGCGCACCTCGCTGCCCACGCGCACCTTGATGGTGGCCTCGGCCAGGGGGTCGCTGCCCCCGTCGTGCTGGCCCCGCTGGCGGTCCACGATGATCAGGTAGTCCACCAGCTCAAAGGCCTTTGCATAGCCGTTGAGGGCGCGGCGCACCAGCAGCTCAAAGGAGGCTTCAGCGCCCTCGTACTGGTAGCCCAGGCTCTCCTTGGCCTTGATCTCTTCCGCAAGGGCTGCAATCCGCTGTGGCGGTACTGACCTCTCCAGGCCCATCTCCCTGAGCTTATAAGTGATGTTGCCCCGTCCCGCCAGTTCGGAGACCAGCATCCGCATGTTGTTGCCCACGAGGGCTGGCTTGATGTGCTGGTAGCTATCTTCCAACTTGATAACGGCAGAGCCGTGAAGTCCTCCCTTGTGGCTAAAGGCGCTGTTGCCCACGAACGGCTGGGTGCCATGGGGTGGCAGGTTTACCACCTCGCTCACGTAGCGATGCACCTCCGTCAGCATGGCGAGCTGCTCCTCTGCCAGGCAGGGTATGCCCAACTTAAGGCTCAGATTGGCGACAATCGAGAGCAGGTTTGCGTTCCCGCACCGCTCTCCATAGCCGTTGATGGTGCCCTGTACCTGGGTCGCTCCCGCCTGGACCGCCGCCAGGGTGTTGGCCACGGCCACATCGCAGTCGTTGTGGGAGTGAATGCCCAGCGGGGTATCCAGTGAGTTTCTTACCTGGGTGACAATGTCCCGCACCTCGTGGGGGAGGGTCCCTCCATTGGTGTCGCACAGGATTACCGTTTCGACGCCGGCTTCCACTGAAGCGCGCAGGCAGTGGAGCGCGTACTCTCGATTCGCCTTGAAGCCGTCGAAGAAGTGCTCAGCATCGAAGAACACCCGGCGGCCGCGGCCACGGGCATAGGACACCGAATCGGCGATCATGGCCAGGTTCTCTTCCAGGCTGGTCTCCAGGACGTGGGTGACGTGGAGGTCCCAACTCTTGCCCACCAGGGTGAGCACCGGCGCCTCAGATGCAACTAGCGCCCGGAGGTTGGCGTCTTGCTCCGCGGAGACGCCTGCACGGCGAGTGCTGCCGAAGGCAGTGATAGTGGCGTGGCGCAGGGGCATGGACCGGACTCGCTGGAAGTATTCTCCGTCTTTTGGGTTGGAGCCTGGCCAGCCGCCTTCGATGAATGCTACTCCCAGTTCGTCCAGCTTGCGGGTAATCTTCAGTTTGTCCTCAACAGAGAGGGATATACCCTCCTGC
>JACQOP010000046.1 GCA_016202485.1 Chloroflexota bacterium
ACGGCGAGTACCGCCACCTCATCGCCCACTGTCGTCTGGCCCAGGACATGGGCATTACGCCGGAAAACACCTTTGCCCTGGAGGACGGCGACGTGCTGGAGCTGGGCGAGGACGAGGGCCGCATCGTGGGCCAAGCGCCGGCGGGCCACATCTACGTGGACGGCCTCCAGCTCTGGGACCCGGAGAGCATCGTCCTGCGGGACCGGCGTACCCTGTCCCGGGACGGTATTGTCGTAGTCATTGTGACAGTGGACAAGGCCACGGGCCAGGTGCTGAAGGCGCCAGAGATGGTGGCCAGCGGCTTTGTAGAGCCGGAAGGCTACCCGGACCTCATGGAGCGGGCCGCCAAGGCGGCGCTGAAGGCCGTTGACCACAAGGGCAGCGGCCACCCTTCGGACCTGTCATACCTCACCGCCGCCGTCAAGGAGAGCGTCAGCAACTTCCTTTACCACGAGACCCACCAGCGCCCCCTCATCATCTCTGTGCCGGTGGAGGTGTAGGATGGCGGCATGGCGTTCCTAACCTGCGCCGTCAGTCGTTCCTTGTGGGCCGTTGTCATGCTGAGGCCCGCAGGCCGAAGCATCTGAGGCGTTCGTTTGTGTGAAGCTGCTTGCCAGCCGGAACCGGCCTCCTTTGTACCCTAGGGCCTTGGATGCTTCACAATACGCCCTTCGTTCAGCATGACAATGGCCCATTTACGCCGTCAGGCGCTCCTTGCGTTTCCGTTGTCATGCTGAGGCCATAGGCGGAAGCATCTTGTGCGCCATTGAAAGCGTGTGCGGTTTGCCAGTGGCCCATGCCTTCCTCTGCAGACCCGATGCTTCACAATGCTCCGCTCGTTTGGCATGACAATGGCCCCTCACCCCATTGGCCAGACCTGATACTCTTCTTCTTCCAGCGTTTCCAAGAGTGCTGCCATTGTGATATTAGTAGTTTTCAGAGATTTTGCTGTAGAATGATGCAGCCTGCACCGTGCAGGCATCACTTGCGCATTGGGAGGCGCGTATGGCAAAGACAGCCAGCCTCGGCAAAAAGCGTGCCGCTAGAAAAAAGAGCAGCCGCCTGTGGTCCCTGCCCTTCCGCGTCCTGGGGAGCACTGCCGGCCGCTTCCTCGTCCTGGGACTCGCCGGCGTCACCCTGATTATCCTGGCCTGGGGTTACCTTGAGGGGACCCTTTATCCTAATGTGCGGGACAGCCTTCTCTACAACGTGGGGTACGGCTTCGCACCTATGGCGGCATGGCTGGCTACCTTCCTGGCTGCTGCCCGCTTCAAGAGGGGCTGGCTCCCCCGGTACTGGCGTTGGTGGGCTGCCTCTGCCCTGCTGATCCTGGCGGCCGAGGCGGTCCTGGGAGGCATGTACAGCGCTGGAAGTGTCTTCTTGGCAGACACCCTGGGGGGCGTCCTGGGGCAGGCCCTGTGGGGTGGCTCAACCCTGGCAGGTGCGTTCCGGGCCTCTGCCCTGGCCCTGGCCGCGCTGGTACTCCTGGGGCCGCAGGCTGCCAAGGGTATCACCCGGAATCTCCTTCTTTCCACAGGCAGGGCGCTCTTTGCCCTGCTACGTCTCGGCGGCGGCAGCATCCGGCGGGCGACCCTTGCCTTGGGCCGGAAGGCCAAGGGGCTGTTCATTGCCTTCAACAAGGCAAGAGCCCACCGGAAAGCCCGGCGGCAGGCGCATAAGGAACGAGTCCCAGAGTCATGGGAGTATGACGAAGAACAGGGCGCCCTGGTGTGGGTCTCACCAGAGCAGGGACCGTCCGGTGGCCGTCCCTCTAGAGCAAACCCGTCCTCCAAGCCAGGAGTCTTGCAAGCCAGGGGCATGAAGCCCGCTCAAGGGGAGGAATGGAGTGGAGTGGAGGAGGAAGGCCGTGAGGGTGCAGCAACCAACGGCAGGGCCAGGGGACGCCTTCCCTTATTCCGGCGGACACCGACGGGAGTACGTCCCACGAGCCTTCTCCATACCCTCACCGGAGACCACCCACCCATGAGGGCCCTGGAAGACGATGAGGATGACCTTGACGATGTACTGGATACCGAAATGGGCGCATTGCAGGAGCCGGTGGTCCGGCCCTGGACATTGCCGCCCATGCCCCTGCTGGAGTACGGCCCCAACGTGAACATCACCAAGGACGAGACCAGCGAGACGGCGCAGAAGATTGAGGAGACCCTGAAGAGCCACGGTATTGAAGTGGAGGTCAACCAGATCAAGCCCGGTCCCACGGTAACCCTTTACGGCCTCACCCCTGGCTGGGTGCGGACCGTTAAGGAGGTCAGGGAGCGGGACGACGATGGGAACCTCCTCCGAGATCCCAGGGGCAGGACCATCCTCAGGCGCAAGAAGGAGCAGACCCGCGTCAAAGTGGACGCCATTGTTGCCCGGGAGAAGGACATGGCCCTGGCCCTGGCGGCCCCCAGCCTGCGCATACAGGCCCCTGTCCCTGGCGAGTCGGTGGTGGGCATAGAAGTGCCAAACCGCAACCCTGTGCTTGTTTCTCTGCGCAGCGTTTTGGAGTCGCCCCAAGTCAAGGAGACCACCAAGAAGGGCGGCCTGGCCCTGGCCCTGGGGCAAGGGTCCGGCGGCGACCCTGTGGTCACCAGCCTGCGCAAGCTGCCGCACCTGCTCATTGCTGGGGCCACGGGCAGCGGTAAGAGCGTCTGCCTCAACACCATCATTATCTCCCTGATAACCCAGATATCGCCGGAGAAGCTGCGGCTGCTCCTCATAGACCCCAAGCGAGTAGAGCTGACCCCCTTCAACGGCCTGCCCCACCTGGTCAAGCCGGTGATAGTAGACACAGAAGACGCAGTTGCCACATTGAAGGGGATGCTGAAGGAGATGTTCCGGCGTTACCGGCTCCTTGAGGCCACGGGGGTGCGCAACATAGACGCCTATCACGCCCATCCGGAGCCGCCAGAGCCCATGCCCTATGTAGTCATCGCCGTGGACGAGCTGGCCGACCTGATGATGTCGGACCGGTACAATGTGGAGCGCACGCTGACCCGCCTGGCCCAGCTTGGACGGGCCACGGGCATCCACCTGGTGGTGGCCACCCAGCGGCCTTCGGTAGACGTGGTGACGGGCCTGATCAAGGCCAACTTCCCCAGCCGCATCAGCTTTGCGGTGGTCTCCCAGGTGGACTCGCGCACCATCCTGGATGGCGCCGGAGCGGAGAAGCTCCTGGGCAAGGGCGACATGCTGTTCCTTTCTACCGATACGCCCAAGCCCCAGCGGGTGCAGGGGGCCTACCTGTCCGACCGGGAAATCCAGCGGGTCATGGACTTCTGGCACAACCAGCACGGGCCGGCCTTGCCGGAAATCAACCTGGAGCTGGGCCCTGAGGAGGATGAGCGGGGCGACGGCAGCAGCTCCCGAGAGGACTTTGCCGACCGGGGCGGGTCCAGCGGCGACGACCTGCTGGCCAAGGCCATAGAGCTGGCGGGGCGTACGTCCCACATTTCCACCTCCCTGCTACAGCGGCGGCTGCGCATCGGCTATCCCAGGGCGGCGCGCCTCATGGACCAGTTGGAGGACGCGGGTATCCTTGGCCCTGGCGGCGAGCCGGGCAAGCCCCGGGAGGTGTACCTGCCCAAACAGGAGGGCGGGCGGCCAGACACAGGCGGTACGGCAGAGGACAACGACCGGTATTAGGGGGTAGGGCGACACCAGTCATGGGTCCTCTCTCTGACAGCCTGCTGAAGCTCGGCCTGCCTCTCCTGACCCCCATCCAGGCCCGGCAGTTCACCCGCTACCGGGAGGAACTGCTGTCTTGGAACAAGCACATGAACCTGACAGCCATCACGGACCCGGCGGAGGTGGAGTCGCTGCACTTCCTGGACTCCCTTACCGTGGCCCTTGCCATGCCGGACCCTGTGCCGCCGGGCTACAGCGTATGCGACGTAGGCACGGGCGCAGGCTTCCCCGGCGTGCCGCTGAAAATCGCCTTCCCCCAAATACGCCTGGCCCTGGTGGAGTCCACCGCCAAGCGCACCGCCTTCCTCTCCCACCTGGTGCAGGCGCTGGACCTGGCGGACGTGGCCATCCATACGGGCCGCGCCGAGGAGCTAGCCCACCAGCCAGGGCTGCGTGAGGTCTTTGATCTGGCCACGGCCCGAGCCGTAGCCGAGGCGCGTGTCCTGCTGGAGCTGACCCTCCCCTTCAGCCGTGTGGGAGGGTGCGCCGTCCTGATGAAGAAGGGGAACATCGCCCAGGAGGTGGCCGAGGCGGGCAGCGCCATAGCCGTGCTGGGAGGCAGGCTGGAGGAGGTCAGGCGTGTACCGGCGGAGGCGCTGCCGGGGGACCGGGCGCTGGTAGTGGTGGAGAAGGCCTGGCCGACGCCCTCGCGCTATCCACGCCGGCCCGGCATCCCTGCCAAGCGGCCCCTGTAGCAATTCCCACCCTGGCAAGCCTGTAGTATGATGTGAAGCCGTACCTTTGTGACACCCTGGGGCGCGCCCCAGGGCAGGAGGCCCCCTATAGACCAGAACCACTCCCAGCGTCCGTCCTTTTCCCTGGGCCGTAAGGTGCTCTCCGCCCCGACCCTTATCTCCTTTGCAGTCGCCCTGCTTCTCCTGCTCTTTCTGGCCACGCGCTTTTCCGTAGACCTGGATGCCACCTGGGAGAACATCCGCCGGAGCAACCTGGCCCTGTTCCTGCTGGCCGCCGCCGTCCACTACACCACCTTCTTCTTCCGCGGCGCCCGCTGGCGGCTGATGCTGCGCAACGCCGGCGGCCGGGAGCAGGCCGCGCTGCCGACCTACGTCGTTGCCTCGCGCCTGGTGCTCCTGGGGTGGTTCGCCAGCAGCATCACCTGGTTCCGCCTGGGCGACGCCTACCGCGCCTTTGCCTACTATGAGGAGTCGGGCGCGCCCCTGGCCCGCACTATGGGCACCATCCTGGGGGAGCGGGTGCTGGATATCATCATCGTCTTCCTACTGCTGCTGGCCGGCTTTCTGCTGGTGTACCTGGACCCATCGGCCCAGCTTTCCCCTGGCTTCCTCCAGGTGGGGGTGGCCCTGGTAGTGGCCGCCCTTGCAGGGCTGGTGTTGATGCAGGTGTTCTGGAAGCGCATCGCCCACCTGCTGCCGGCCCCTATCCGCAACCGGTACGAGGGGTTCCACCAGGGGACCATGCGCTCCTTTGGCGCCTTCCCCCTGGTGATGCTGCTGGGGCTCCTGGGATGGCTGGCGGAGGTTGGCCGCCTGTACCTGGTGGTCCAGGCGACAGGACTGGAAGTCAGCATCGGGCTTATCGCCTTCGTCACCGTAGCCAACGCCATCCTCTCCGCGGTGCCCCTGACGCCTGGGGGCCTGGGCATTGTGGAGACGGGGATTGTGGGCCTGCTGGCCCTGGCCATGCCGCGGGAAGCGGCGGTGTCGGTGGCCCTGCTGGACCGGTCCATCAGCTACGTGAGCGTGGTGATGACGGGGGTGCTGGCGTATCTGTACCACCGGCGGGTGGTGGCGCAGCGGCGGAATGGGAGGGCCGCCGGCAGGCCCTCGCCGTAGGGGGAGGGTTGCCCCTGCCTGCGGGCTGGCAGCGGGAAGGCGGGGGAATTGTTTTATTTTTCTGTGGAAACAAATCCGAATTTCGTAAGAGTGGGAGAGGCAACAGCACTAGCTGGGGAAATGCAAGTGTGCGGGCTGTGTACAGGATGGTCATAAGA
>JACQOP010000052.1 GCA_016202485.1 Chloroflexota bacterium
ACGCCGTTGTCAAAGGAGACAAGGGATGAGAAACGCATGGATGGGGTAAGGAGGTCCAGCTTGAAGGGGATAGCTAGGAGAGAAGCGGAGATGAGATTGGAGATGGGACCGGCGGCAGATACAAGGGCCAGCCCCTTGCGGCCGCCTGCCAGATAGTAGGGGTTCACAGGCACGGGCTTGCCCCAGCCGAAGCCTACGATGACCAGCATGAGGGCGCCGGTGGGGTCCAGGTGGCGCTGTGGGTTCAGGGTGAGCCGCCCCAGTCTCTTGGCGGTGTAGTCCCCAAGGCGGAAGGCCACCAGGGCGTGGCTGGCCTCATGGACGGTGATGCCCAGCAGCAGGGCGGAGCCAATGGCCGCCAGGATGACGGGAAAGACCTTGAGGAAGGTCAGGGGGTCGTTGAGGAGCAGGTCAATGGAGGAAAAGAGCACAGCAGGACACCTTTATAGCGACGATTAAGGCACAGATACGAGTAAGGCCAGTATAGCAGGGAGACAGGGAAGGAGGACACCTGTAGTGAGAAACGAGAATTGCTAGGTGGGGCGTCAGGGGGTAGTATAGAAAGCCAAATGCCCGTTATATCTCTGTTCTATGGCATCATTTGGAGACCCCTCATGACTTTACAATCTCAGGCCCCTGTTGCTAGTTCATTGAGCGTGCTGGAGGAGTTCCGCTGGCGGGGCATGGTACACCGCACGGAGGATGGCAAGGAGCTGTTTACGCCCGGGCTGGAGGAGTTGCTGGCAAAGGAGAAGGTCACGGCCTACATAGGCTTTGATCCCAGCGCCGACAGCCTGCATGTGGGCAACCTGTTCCAGATTATGAACCTGGTGCGGATGCAACGCTTTGGGCACCACCCCATCGCCATTGTGGGGGGCGGCACGGGCCTTATTGGGGACCCCAGCGGTAAGACGGCGGAGCGCCAGCTTTTGACCCGGGAGGGCCTGTCCTACAATCTGGAATGCATACGGGAGCAGCTTTCCCGCTACCTGGACTTTGGGTCGGCCAACGCCGCCCATCTGGTAAACAACGCCGACTGGCTGGACACCATCAAGCTCATGGACTTCCTGCGAGAGGTAGGCAAGCACTTCACCGTCAACTATATGCTGGCCAAGGACTCGGTGCAGGGGCGGATGACCGGCGGCATCTCCTTTACCGAGTTCAGCTATATGCTGCTCCAGGCCTATGACTACTACATGCTCCACCAGCGCTACGGCTGCAACTTGCAGATGGGGGGCAGCGACCAGTGGGGCAACATTACGGCAGGCATAGACCTGATACGCCGGCTAACAGGGCAACAGGCCCATGCCCTGGTGACACCCCTGATCACCACAGCTTCCGGCGCCAAGTTTGGCAAGACGGAGGCGGGGGCAGTGTGGCTGGATGCGAAGAAGACCTCGCCCTTCAAGTTCTACCAGTTCTGGTACAACACGCCTGACGCCGATGCCGTCCGCTACCTGTGCTTCTTTACCCGGGTGAGCCGGGAAGAGATGGCTCAGCTTGAGGCAGTGACAGCGGAGCGCCCGGAGCGCCGGGAGGCCCAGACCCGCCTGGCGGACGAAGTGACCCGCATGACCCACGGCGAGGCGGAGCTTCAGAAGGCCAAACGCGCGTCGGCGGTGCTCTTCGGCGGCGACATTGCGGGGTTGACCGCAACCGAGCTGCTGGAGGTCTTTGAGGATGTGCCCTCTGTGACGATCCCCCGGCAGCGCTTGGAAGGGGAAGGAGTGGCCCTGGTGGACCTGCTGGAGGAAACGGGCCTGGCCCCGTCACGGGCCGAGGCGAGGCGGCTGGTGCAGTCGGGCGGCGTTTCGCTGAACAGCCGGCGGATTGCCGATGTACGCCGCGCCGTGACGCTATCGGATGCCGTGGAGGGCAGGGTGGTGGTGGTGAAGCGGGGTGGCAGGGAGCACCGGCTGGTCAAGCTGGAAGAGTAGGGTGGTATGAAGTTTTATCAGATAGTAGCAGCCCTCATTGCCGATACCACCGGCATCTGCCTAGTGCAGCAGCAGGGCCCAGGTGACGCTGCGCCAAGTTGGGCCCTGCCCGGAGGGGTGATGGAGGAGGGGGAGATGATCCCTGAGGCGCTGGCCCGGGAGGTTCGAGAGGAGACGGGCCTGAAGGTAGAGAGCCTGGGGAGACTCATCTCCATCGTCCAGCATCACAGTCCCAGTGAGAACGCAATATACACCACCCACATCCTGCAGGTAGTGAAGTGGAGCGGCCAGCTTCGGCCCGAAGACCCGGACAGTCTGATACTCCGGGCGGAGTTTGCGTCCCTGCGGGACACCCTGGCCAGACTCCAGACCGCCCCGAGCCGGACCATGTGGGAGCCCATAACGGGCTACCTGCGGGGGGAGGCGCCTCCCGGTACCGTGTGGTGCTACCGTTCGGAGGGGGAAGGGAATGACCGGCTTGTAGCCAGAATTGACGGCCGGGGGCTCATTCTGCCATTGTAGGAACACAAGGCTCCGATAGATCGCGAGTCTCCGATCTTGCGCCACTACGGCCTATGAAGTCCCTCACGAATTACGCAACACGGGTTACGCCTCCTAGCACCATGCAAGGCAAAGCGTGATATAATTCACAATAGGCAATGCACAAAGGAGCACCACTGATGGCTGTCAACCTCCGTATCCCAGGGCCAACGCCATGTCCTGAAGAGGTCCTAGAGGCCTCCTCCAAGCCCATGATCAACCACCGGGGCCCAGAGTTCCGGGAGATGATCCTGCGCATTACCGACCGGCTCAAGTCCCTTTTTGCCACCAAGAACGACCTCTTTATCCTCACTGCCTCAGGTACGGGGGCTATGGAGGCCGCCATCGTCAACGTCCTGTCGCCCGGGGACCGGGTGCTGGCCGTGAGCATTGGCGAGTTCGGAGACAGGTTTTCGGCCATCGCCCGGGCCTATGGGGCCGATGTGGTTGACATAAAGTTTGAGCCTGGGACACCCGCTGACCCGGACACTATCCGCAAGGCCTTGAACGCCGACCCCTCCATCAAAGCGGTGCTGGTCACCCATAACGAGACCTCCACCGGCATCACCAACGACGTAGCCGCCATCTCCAAGGTGGTGAAGGGTGAGTTTGGCAAGCTGTTCATCGTGGACGCCGTCAGCAGCATCGGCTCTATCCCGTGCCCGGTGGACGAATGGGAGATGGACGTGGTGACCAGCGGCTCCCAGAAGGGGTGGATGGCTCCTCCCGGCCTGGCCTTTGTCAGCATGAGCGAGACGGCATGGAAGGCCCAGGCGGAGGCCAAGATGCCCCGCTTTTACTTTGACCTGGCTGCCGCCAAGCGCTACTTGCAGCGGGGACAGACCCCCTGGACGCCGGCGGTATCGGTGTTCTATGCCCTGGACGCCTCCCTGGAAATCATCACACAGGAGGGTATGGAGAGCGTCTTCACCCGCCATGCCGTGGTGGCAAAGAAGACTCGTGAGGGCGTGAAGTCCCTGGGCCTGAAGCTGCTGGCTGACGAGCGATACGCCTCTAACACGGTGACTGCCGTACGCGTGCCGGAAGGGGTGGAAGCCCCCAAGCTCATCAGCATGATGGACAAGGAGCACAACATTGTCCTGGCCAGCGGGCAGGGCAAGCTGGACGGCAAGATATTCCGTGTGGGCCACCTAGGGTACTGCACCGAGGCGGACATCCAGGACGTAATAGACAGCCTGAAGGTGGCGCTGCCCAAGCTGGGGTTCAGGGGATAGGCTGCGGCCTGACCTGGTGTACAATGAGGGAGTATACTGTCACACAGAGTCCCGACGGTGTCGGGACTCTGTGTGACATTTTTGATTCCGTTTCTGTTCCACGAATAACGAGGTGCTATTCATGCCCAAGGTGTTAGTAGCAGACCGCATTGCCCAGGAGGGAGTGGAGGCCCTCAAAACCCGGGGCGACGTCCAGGTGGATGTGCGGCCTGGACTACCCAGGGAAGAGCTGAAGGCCATACTGGGCGACTATGAGGCCCTGATTGTCCGCAGCGAGACCCAGGTGACAGCGGACCTCATTGAGGCAGGCAAGAAGCTGGTGGTGATAGGCCGGGCCGGCGTGGGCGTGGACAACATAGACCTGGAGGCCGCCACCCGCCAGGGCATTGCTGTGGTCAACGCACCCACGGGGAACACGCTGGCTGCGGCGGAGCACTCGGTGGCCCTGATGCTGGCCATGGCGCGGCACATCGCCCGGGCCAACGCCTCCCTCCGGGAGGGCAAGTGGGACCGGAGCGCCTACGTGGGTGTAGAGCTGCGGGGCAAGACGCTGGGCATCATCGGCCTGGGGCGCGTTGGCTCGGAGGTGGCGCGGCGGGCTGCCAGCTTCAACATGCACATCCTGGGCTACGACCCCTTCCTCTCACCGGACTTTGCCCGCAACCTGGGTGTGGAGCTGGTGAGCCTGGATGACCTCTACAGGCGCTCGGACTTCATTACGGTACACACCCCCATGACGGACTCCACCCGCGGGCTCATCGGCGCGGAGGAGATCGCTATGATGAAGAAAGGGGTGCGCCTCATCAACGTGGCCCGGGGAGGCATCATTGGGGAACAGGCCCTGCTGGACGACCTGAACAGCAGCGATGGGAAGGTGGCAGGGGCGGCCATAGACGTCTTCTCGGAGGAGCCGCCCAGGGACGAAAAGTTATGGACTCTGGCGAAGCACCCGAAGGTTGTGGCTACGCCGCACCTGGGAGCCTCCACGGCCGAGGCTCAGGTAGAGGTAGGCAGGGAGGTGGCGAACGAGGTGCTGCTGGTGCTGGACGGCAAGCCGGCCCGCTCCACGGTGAACCTGCCCTTCATGCCGCCGGACGTGCAGAAGGTCGTGGCCCCGTATCTGGAAACGGCGTCGGTGCTGGGGAAGCTGGTGCAGCAGCTTGCCGAAGGCCAGTTTGTTTCACTGAACCTGCGGTATTCCGGCGAGCTGGCGCAGTACAGCACCTCGGTCCTGCGAGCGGCGGCCCTAGTGGGTGTCCTGAGTGGGGTCACAGAAGAACGGCTGAACCTCATCAACGCGCCGGTCTTTGCGGCCCAGCGGGGCATGAAGATTGAGGAGACCAAGGAATCCGCCGCCGGAGGGTATTCCTCCATGATTACGGTGGAGGTGCGTACCCAGAGTGGGTCCTTTTCCCTAAGTGGAGGCCGTATCCAAGACGAGACCCACATCCTGCAGGTCAATGACTACGTGATTGACCTGGTGCCTTCTAGCCCGTACCTGCTGTTCATTGACCACCGGGACCGGCCTGGGATGATTGGGGCCCTGGGCACCATTACGGGTAAGCACGACATCAACATTGCCTTTATGGCGGTGGGACGCCAGGCGCCCAGAGGCAGGGCCATGATGGTCGTGGGACTGGACGACCCGGCGCCGCCGGCGGTGCTGCAGGAAATACGCTCCATTCCACACATTGTCAACGCCAGGGTGGCAAAGACATAACAGAAGAGGCCCAGGTAGTTCGCCTGGGCCTCTTCTGTTATGGTACGGCATTCTTCGGAACAGTAGGGCAGGGAGAGAAATGGGGCGGGATGGGAAGGGGAGGCAATTGCTGGTCATAACCACTGGTTCGCACTATGTATGTTATGTAAATTACCTATAGAGCAAATCAGGGATAGACCCAGACTGCTTCACGGTCTATGGTCTCACGGAAGCGGCCTTTCGTGCGCTCCCATTCAGCCTGGGTGTACACCAGCAGGTCTGCCGGCACCGGCAGTTTTGTGGTATCCCACAGGATGGGACGCCGCTCAAAAGGCAGGTCCGCACTCTCCAGTATGACGATGAGGTCAACGTCGCTGCCCACGCCCCAATCGCCCCGGGCGTAGGAGCCAAAGTAACCGATTTTGGTTACGCCCAGATGGGCGCCGGCCATAGTGCTAGCCCATCGTTGGACTGCCTCATGGGCGGTCTTGGCGCTGGGCCACTTCAGTACGGACGAAGCTAAGGACCTCACTGGCATACTGCACCGCCTCCCGGCTCTGGAGCCCGCCGTAGCGTTCAAATGGAGCGCCTTCGGTATGGGCGTTGGGGTATCGTGTAGGGACGTAGTAGGTGTCAAGGACTCTCGCCTTGTCCAGCAACTCTTCGGGGACCAGAACGGTGGGCCCCAGTTCAGCCAGGAGTCTCGCAACCACGTGGCCCCAGGCCTCTTGCCCCAGGTAATCATGGAGCGCTTTCGCAGCCTTTTCCGCTGCCTGGTGCGCTGCGAAGTACGCCCATTCGTGGCGTCCGCTTCTCTGGAGTCACTCGCCTGCTCCAGGTCACGTTCCGCCTGGTTGAGCCAGTCCCTGTAGCGCGTTGCCATCTCTTACCTGCGTCCTTTACTACATCTCAGTATAGCGAACGGGGCCGGAGTCTTACACTCCAGCCCCGTCTAATTCGCTGTGCTCCTCGGTCTTAGTTCCGCTGGCTGATGGGGACGTACGGCACGTCCATGGGGCCATTGTAATCGGTCAAGGGGCGGATCAGGATGTTGTTGCGGTACTGCTCCACCACGTTGAGGGTCCAGCCTGGGATGCGGCCCAGGGCAAAGATGGAGATGAAGATGTCGTCCGGAATGCCCATGAGGTAGTAGATGGAGCCGGCGAAGAAGTCTACGTTGACAAAGATGCCCCTGGCCTGGTACGGCTTCATGACATCTTGCAGCTTTGTGAGGATCCCAAACCACTGGGGCTGGCCCTTGGCGATGCCCAGGGTGCGGGAGCGTTCCCGCAAGTGGCGCGCCCGGGGGTCTTCCGCCTTATAGACGCGGTGTCCAAAGCCCATGACGCGCCCGCCGTTGTCCAGGATGTTGCGGGCATAGGGTTCGGCGTTCTCCGGGCGGCCGATCTCCTCGGCCATTTTCATGACCTCTTCCGCGGCGCCGCCGTGGGCAGGCCCTTTGAGGGTGGCAATGCCCGCAACAACTGCGGAATGCAGGTCTGTCTGGGTGGAGGCGGCGACCCGGGCAGCAAAGGCCGAGGCATTGGAGCCATGCTCGGCATGGAGGATGAAGTCCACATCCATGATGTGCATCTCCTCTTCCGAGGGCATCTTGTCAAAGAGCATATGGAGGAAGTTGCCAGCGTGGTTGAGGTCCGGGTTTGGCTTCACGGGCTTGAGGCCCTTGCGGATGCGGTCGTGGGCGGCCACGATGGTGGGGGCCATGGCTGTCAGGCGCAGGCCCTTGCGGATAAGGGCGGCCTCGGAGTTATCCCTGACGTCTGGGTCGTAGGCAGAAAGGGCGGATACCGCGGTCCGCAGGACGTCCATGGGGTGGCCGTTTTTGACCTTGTTAATTATGTCAAGCACATCGTCGGGGATGTCCCGGTCAGACCGGAGCTGCCTGTCAAAGGCATCCAACTCCCTCCGTGTGGGCAGCTTGCCATACAGGAGGAGATAGACCACCTCTTCAAAGGTTGAGTTTTCGGCCAGTTCATGGATGTCATACCCGCGATACAGCAGTTTGCCGATGGTGCCGTCAATGAAACAAGACTCGGTCCTGTCAAAGTAGACGCCCATCAGCCCACGGCGTATCTCTACACCAGAAGAAGAGGTGGTCATTATTCTTGCCTCCTTGAGTTCTCGTCTGCGCTAAGACTTGGCAACTGGTTCATTCCCTTTGAGGAAAAAGAAACGGCTCGGAGGGTTATTCCTTCCGAGCCGTCGCACTGGGTGCAGCAACAAGGTGTTGTACGCGTAGTCTACCTTTACCGAAACAACAAATGTCCCCTTCTGGAGAGAGGACTTAATGGCGAAAGGGCCAAGATGTCGCAAGGCATACTCGCTTAGGCAGGATAATCCCCCAGAAGCAGGGACTCCATTCTTTATGCTACCAACGTAGGAGCGGGGTGTCAATCAAGCTAGGGTACAGGTTTTTCCTATCTATACCCAGCTACATCTCTTTGGGTCTGCTCCCAACGCCAGCATGCAGACGCGCTGGCGGGCGAAGGCTTCGCCCCTAACCTCCTGCTCTCCCAAGTTAGAGGTTAGAAAAGGTGCTGGCAAGGAGTAGGGTAAGGAAAGGCCCTGCGTTTTCTTTTCCCATCGGCCCCAGCTATAATGCCTTCACCTACCCTATCCAGGAGCACTAGCATGACCACCCGACAGTCCTTTGACACCAAGCACAAGAGCCGCACCATCACCCAGGGGCCGGAGCGCGCGCCTGCCCGCGCCATGCTGCGGGCTATGGGCCTGGACGATGACGCCTTGGGCCGGCCCTTTGTGGGCGTGGCCAACCTGGGCAGCGAGGTGACGCCCTGCAACTTCCACCTGGGCCGCCTGGCAGCCCGCGTCAAAGAAGGCGTGCGCTCGGCCAGGGGTACGCCCTTTGAGTTCGGGACCATCACGGTCAGCGACGGCATCTCCATGGGCACCGATGGCATGAAGACGTCCCTGGTCAGCCGGGAGGTCATCGCCGACTCCATTGAACTGGTGACACGAGGCGAGTGGTTTGACGGCCTGGTCACTGTGGCGGGGTGCGACAAGAACATGCCAGGCTGCATGATGGCTATCGCCCGCCTGAACATCCCCGCCGTGTTCGTCTACGGCGGCACCATCCTGCCGGGCAGCTATCGGGGCAAGGACATCAACATCCAGGACGTGTTTGAGGCCGTGGGCGCCCATTCCAGAGGGAGCATCAACGACGCAGAGCTGCTGGAGATTGAGCGGCGGGCCTGCCCGGGAGAAGGCTCATGCGCCGGCCTCTTCACCGCCAACACTATGTCCACCTTCATTGAAGCCCTGGGCATGTCCCTGCCCGGCGACGCTTCCATCCCCGCCGTGGACCCGCGTAAGGCCGAGGAGTGCAAGAAGGCGGGCCAGGTGGTGATGGAGCTGCTGAAGCAGGGCATCCGACCCCGGGACATCATGACCAGGGAGGCCTTTGAAAACGCCATCGCCGTCACCCTGGCCATGGGCGGGTCCACCAACCTGGTGCTGCACTCCCTGGCCATGGCCCACGAGGCTGGCGTGGACCTGACGCTGGACGACTTCAACCGCATCAGCGACCGCATCCCCTACATCGCCGACATGCGGCCAGGTGGCAAGTACGTCATGGCGGACCTGCACCGCATCGGCGGCATTGCCCAAGTGATGAAGCGCCTGCTGATTTCCGGCCTGCTCCACGGCGACTGCCTGACGGTCACCGGCAAGACCGTGGCGGAGAACTTGAGGGGCGTAACCCTGCAGGAGGACCAGGACATCGTACACCTGGTGAGCAGGCCCCTGCTGCGTACAGGAGGCCTAGTCATTGTAAAGGGGAACCTGGCCCCCGAGGGGGGTGTCATCAAGGTGGCGGGCAACCAGCACTTGCAGCAGACCGGCCCGGCAAAGGTCTTTGACAGCGAGGCCGACGCCTTTGTGGCGGTGCAACGCCAGGAGATCAAGGCGGGAGACGTGGTGGTCATCCGGTACGAAGGCCCCCGCGGCGGCCCCGGTATGCGGGAGATGCTGGCGGTAACGGGGGCGCTGGTGGGCCAGGGCCTGGGGGAGAGCGTGGCCCTGCTGACCGACGGGCGTTTCTCCGGGGCGACCCACGGCCTGATGGTGGGCCACGTGGCCCCTGCAGCGACCCTGGGCGGGCCTATTGCCGTGGTGCGCACCGGGGACATGGTGACGGTGGACGCCGTGACCCGGCGGCTGGACATGGCGGTGTCCGACGAAGAGATACGCCAGCGCTTCCTGGGGTGGCAACCCCTGCCCCCGAGGGAGACACGCGGCGCTCTGGCCAAGTACGCCAAGCTGGTCGGCTCGGCAGCGCAAGGCGCGGTGACGGGGTAGTGATCGCTGTCATCGCCCTGAGAACGCAGCTCTTTTTTTGTTATTCTGAACGAGCGAAGCATCGTGAAGAATCTCTCCCGACCGTATGCTGATAGGGCCGTACTTCTGACCTGGAGCCAAGAGAGATGCTTCACGATGTCCTCTCGGACTCGTTTAGCATCTCAAATTACTGCATTTAGGACGGCATCCCACGCCTTAAGCATCGTGACTAGCCAGAGAGTAAAATACTCTCAAAAGATGCGGAGAAAGGGGGCAACCATGCCAAGCGCAAAACCGCGTTACAGCAAAGAGGAATTTGCCAGGCTCGGCGACGAGATATACGACCGCGATGTGCGCCCCCATGTCGCAGAGGGCGATGTGGGCAAGTTCGTCGCCATAGACATAGAAACAGGCGACTATGAGATAGACGTTAGCGAGCTTGTGGCCTCGGATCGCCTTCTGGCTCGCAACCAGGATGCGCAGATCTGGCTGACCCAAGTGGGATCCCGTTACGTTCGCCGCTTCGGTCCTCAACGCCGGCGGGCAACGGTGTGATTAGCGGCGTCGTTACGCCCGACATCCAGGCTGTCATCCGCCTATCGGTACGTGGCCCAGAAGGTCGGGAGCAAGAAGTGGACGCCGCCATCGACACAGGGTTTGACGGCTCATTAAGCCTACCGCCACGGTTTATCCATTCCCTTGAACTGCCATGGCGCGGGCGTGGCAGAGCACTCATGGCTGACGGAAGCGAGAGTGTTTTCGACACCTATGAAGCTACGGTTATGTGGGATGGAGAACCCCGTCGCCTTTCAGTGGACGAAGCCGACATAGACCCGCTTGTTGGCATGGCTCTCATGAACGGCTACGAATTGCGGATAGAGGTACTACCTGGAGGCAAGGTAACTCTGGAAAGGCTACCCTGAGCTTGAGGTAAGCAGTGCTGAGCACCCTGGCAAGTACGCGAGGCTGGTGGGTAGCGCAGGAGCCGAGACAGGGTAGTTGCTTTCACCTCAGGAGGAGTTGTCTATGAGTTGCGGAGCCAGCTTTTCAAAGTGGTTCCCTTGGGCAGACAGGAATACTATTCCAGACTGCGATGTAGCAGGAGTTTACGTCATCGCCCAGTTCAGATCTTTTACAATCCCAAAGGGAGCCGCAGACCCTTGTGATACGAACATCCTGTACATAGGACAGACAGGAGGCCAAAACCGCGATGGAACGAGGTCTGATGGCTACTTGTCTGCAAGGTGGGACGAATGGGAACTCTCTAGTTCAACCGGTAAACGTGGTCACTCCGGCGGACGTAACTACCATCAACTTGGCTATGATCCCAAACTCACCAATGTGTTCGTCGCTAGTCTCCAATTCCAATTTGCTTTCCCATCCACTGACGAAATAACTATTAGGGCCAAGGAGATGAGGCTGCCATCTACAATAATAAAGCGAGTGCTAGTGTCCTTTCGCAATGGGTACGATCTCCTTCACGTGGAACGTCATTTGATTGAAAAATATTGTCTGAAGTATGGCCAACGGCCGCCATGTAATGACAACGTTCCATCAAACTTGTTCCCTGAGAAAGGCTCTTGGGGATTGGTCTTTGCCCACAATCATTAGGTGTGAGGAGGCATGTCCACCTTCCTCCAACCCATAGACATCGGCGACCCCCAGGGCGAGCGCTACGAGCGCGTAGAGGCCCTGGTGGATACCGGCGCCTCCTACACCACCCTACCCTCCTCGTTATTGCGGCGGCTGGGAGTGAGGCCGTCGGAACGCCGACGTTTCCTTTGGTAGACGAAAGGACAGCTCAACGGGATATTGGTGCAACCCAGGTGAGGATAGACGGCAAGATATACCCGACTATTGTTGTATTTGGTCCCGAGAGCACATTCATCTTTGGGGCGGTAACCCTAGAGGAGTTCGGCCTTGCCGTGGACCCCTTAGGCAAGCGCCTTGTCCCAGTGGAAGGATTGTTGATGTAGCCATGGAACCACGTATCAGCCTCATTACCCTGGGGGTCACGGATCTGGAGCGGGCCGTCCGCTTCTACCGCGACGGCCTGGGCTTCCCCCTGTCCAGTGCTAGCGTCCCAGGAGAGGTCGCTTTCTTCCGCACCGGCGGCGCGGTACTGGCCCTGTGGCACCGGGCGTCCCTGGCGGCGGACGCTAACCTGCCGCCCGGAGGCCCCGGCTTCGGCGGCATTGCCCTGGCCCACAATGCCCGCAGCAAGGAGGCGGTGGACGCCGTGATGTCCCAAGCCCAGGCGGCAGGCGGGCGCATCCTGAAGCCCGCCCATGACACCGACTGGGGCGGCTACTCCGGCTACTTTGCCGACCCCGACGGCCATCCCTGGGAGGTGGCATGGAATCCCGGCTTCCCCTTCGGGCCTGATGGGAGCCTGCAACTGCCCTGAGGCCACATCAGCTTAAGTCCAGAGGCTCGTGACGATGCATGGAACTGGGCAGAGTATTGTGAAAGAGCTTGGGCCGGGGAGCCGCGTCTTCCAGGAGGCGCTGGATGGGCTGGCCCAGCAATACGACGCCACGGCAAGGGAGCCAGGCGTGGCGGTGCGGTTTGCCTTCTGGCAACGCACGGCCGGCGCCGCAGGCAGAGACTTGTTCCTGCGTCACACCTATCTAGCGACCCTTACCCGTCTCATAGCATACCTGCACTTGCAGCCAGGCCGCGCCCCAACGGAGGCCGACCTGGGAGGCGTCCTGCGGGGCGACTACTTTGCGGACCACCTGGGCTTGCCCTACTTCGTGGAAGAAGACTGCTTCGTCTGGCCCTATCCAGGGCCTGCCGACGCCGAAGGCCTGGTACAGGCACGGAGGCTGCTGCACATCCTTCAGGAAATCGCCCCGCACAGCCTCACGCCCGATGCCCTTTTGGCCCTTGCCATCGCTGTGGCCGGGACAGAAGGCTCTGAACCGGCCCCGCCTTCGCGGGAAATCCTTGAAGCAGACTCCTACCGGAAGGCGTTAGTCCCCCGCAGCGGATTTGGCAACGCTCTTGCTGATGCTATCCAAAGCAAAAAGATAGCTCTGGCCCATGAGGGTCTTCCCCCTACGGACATCCTGCTACATATCCTGGATACCGTGGCGGGCATGGACACAGACCCGCTGGCGGTGGCAGTGGCCCGTACCGTCTGCTTGCTGGCCCTGGGAGACCTGCTGGATGTCCCCCGGGGTGACGTGACCATTCCTGTCTTTCTCGCAGACGCCCAGCGCCCGCCTCAGGCCATCAACGCGCCGCCTAATGGAGAGCCGGCCTATGCACTAGAGGTGGGTATTCAGCCGGCCATCACAGTCTACGTGCCGCGCTCCCTGGCCCTTGACCCCACCGGCCTGGACTACCTGCTGCCTTTCATGAAGGGCAAGTATGCCAGGGCTGTCCTGAGAGCCAAGAACGATACGATGCTGGGGCGGGCATGGTACTCTTTCCACAACTTCCTGGTGACCGGTGTCACCTCGCGCAAGCCTGTTGCCCTGACGGAACCGGAAGCGGCGGTCATGGTGGAGACGCAGCAGGCGCTGGTGGAGCTGACGCGCCGGGGGCAGGACAGCTTCTGGTACACGGTGCTGCGGAATGCGCTGCGGGGCGTGGGGCTGGGGGCAAGCTGGGGGCAGACGTAGGGGCGCAAGGCCTTGCGCCCCTACTACGGGTGGGCTTCTAGCTCAGGCTGAAGGGCGGGTACTTGTCCGTGAGGCCGTAGAGCCAGGCAGTGACCCGTGTCTGCCAGCGCAATACCCCCATGACGAGGTTAAACAGCGACCGGGGGTAGACGCCGGTAAAGAGCACGGCAAAATAGCCGATGACCAGGCACACAAAGGCGACGATACTCAGGAACCACAGGACCACAAAGTGCGGGAACAGCAGCAGCCCTTTTAAGAAGAACAGGATGGCAAGCAATGCCAGTCCCCTGCTGGAGCGCTCGGGGTAGTCCACGTCCACATGCACCGGATAGTCCGTCCGTGCTGCCATGGCGTCACCTCCTTGCGGAAACTCTTTTGCTGGCCCTCTCGGGAACCTTCTGTCTCACTGGTGATTGTAGTCCTAAGTTACATCTATAGATAGAGGCCCATACCCTGTGTCTGCCTCATACATGGGATGACCATCCTCTATAGAAGCAGGCTCAGAGGTGCTCCTAGGTAGCATCTTCTTGCAAATTTCTTATCTCTTTTTCACAGAACACCAACATACACCCGCTAGACTGAGAAGCAACGGACAGAGTGGGGAAGAACACAGCCACCACCACAGGAAGGGTAATGACATGGTGCAGGCACTCCTTCCAGCCAAGACACCGGGAGCAACCACAGGGTACACGGATAGCTGGAACATAACGAGCGCCCTCAGGACAGACAGCCCATCTTTTGACGGGGCAAGCGTCCTTACTGCCCGGGAGCGAGAAGTCCTGACGTTGGTGGCGGAAGGCTTCTCCAACAAACTCATTGCCGACCAACTCAGCATTTCTGAGCGGACCGTGAAGAACCACCTGACCAACATCATGGTTAAGCTGGAGGCCTGGGACCGAACCCATGCGGTGGTCACGGCATTCCGGCACGGATGGCTATCCCTGTAGCTCCCACGACTGACAGATACCGAGCTATGCTTCCAAAGACCTACGTGCAGTACACAGTCACCATCCATCTTCATGGTGGTGAGATGATGCAGCTTCGCCCTGACGGAGACCTATCTGTCACTCAAGCCGTGGACCTGGTAATGAAAAACATCAAGAAGTTCGGGCGCAAACCTGACGACGTGGTGCGAATCATCCTAGAGACCCCTTGGAGCTAGCACATCGCCCGTCATATGAACTGCGCCGGCAACTCTGTTTAGTTCGCTCATCCCGTTTTCCTAATGGGCCATCTGTCAAGCAATGCGTGCTGGTTGGCGCAAGGGCCAGCCTTCCCGCAGAATACGAGATGCCGGTGTTGGACGTAGCCGGGGGGCTAGCGCACCTGTACCCCGGCAGAGGCGGCCTTCCTCTGTTTTGCTTGACACTCCCTACCCCCTCCTCTAAGATAAGCTTCAGATTCTCCATATATCTGTCCCTGTCCCTGCTGTTTGTCAAAGAGGAGGAATGAAGGTTGACCCGTGTAATGTTGTCTGAGGGCGAATCTTTTGAGAGCCTGCTGAAGCGCTTCAACAAGAAGGTGCAGCAAGAGGGTATTTTGTCTGAGGCCCGCCGCCGCGAACACTTTGAGTCCCCCAGCGTCCGCCGCAAGAAGAAGGCCGCCGCCAAGCGCCGCAAGAGCGCCCGCGCCCGCTAACCACCCTCTGCTTCCCCTACCCTACTATGCATGTTCCCTCGTCCTCTCGGGCGAGGGACAGGACACCTGCTATGCCGCTCCAGGAACGCCTCAACGAAGACCTGCGCGACGCCATGCGCAAGGGCGATGGCGTGCGCCGCTCCACCATACGTCTGATCCGCTCGGCCATCGGCTACGAGCAGATTGAGCAGCACAAGACCCTGGAAGACGACGGCGTTATTGCTGTGCTGGCGAAGATGGTCAAGCAGCGCCAGGAGAGCATTACCGAGTTCAAGAAGGGCAACCGCCCAGACCTGGTGGCGAAAGAGGAGGCGGAGTTGGCTATCATACGCCAGTACATGCCCCAGCAGCTCACCCAGGAGGAGCTTAGCTCGCTGGTGCGCCAGGCCATTGCCGAGGTTGGGGC
This sequence comes from Chloroflexota bacterium, assembly GCA_016202485.1. Classification (GTDB taxonomy): domain Bacteria; phylum Chloroflexota; class Dehalococcoidia; order Lucifugimonadales; family JACPCL1; genus JACPCL1. Next base: position 15,402 of record JACQOP010000052.1, read on the forward strand.
CAAGGGCATGACCGACATGGGCAAGGTCATGGGAAAGCTGATGCCCCAGGTGCGGGGTAAGGCCGACGGTGCCGCTGTTAGCCAGGCGGTGCGGGATGCCCTGGCGGGAGTCTCCTCTGGGTGAGACGTGGGCAGTAAGCTGACCTGGACTGCCTCAGCCC
>JACQOP010000047.1 GCA_016202485.1 Chloroflexota bacterium
GGACATGGCACAGGCCTCGGAGGAGGTTGTTTCCACAGAAAAATAAAACAATTCCATATTTCCCTTGTCGGCTCTGCGGTCACTCTCCCAGGGCCTTTCCCAAAACCCTCCTTGCGCCACCCAAACGGTGGCGCACCCCTCTGCAAAAGGGGTATGATAGCTGGTGAACACCCCCACAACGCCGGCCCAGGTGCGCCAGCCTATGACCAATCGCTATCCCGCCGTCGCCTACAGCATCACCCTCCGCGCTGAGTACCCTAACCGCCCAGGTATGCTGGGCCGTATCGCCGCTGCCATCGGCAGGGTCGGCGGCGATATCGGCGCTGTGGACATCGTGGAGTCCTCCCGCGACTTCATCGTCCGCGACGTCACCGTCAACGCACGCGACGTCGGCCACGGCCAGGAAATCGCCGACCGCCTCCGCCACATGCGCGGCGTCCGCATCCTCAGCGTCTCGGACCCCACCTTCCTCATGCACCGCCGCGGCAAAATTGAGATGCTCTCCAAGGTCTCCCTCAATACCCGCAGCGACCTCTCCATGGCCTACCGCCCAGGCGTCATCCGCATCGCCCAGGCCATCTACGAAGAGCCCACCGCCGTCTGGACCCTCACCTCCAAACGCAACTCCGTCGCCGTCGTCACCGACGGCACCGCCGTCCTCGGCCTCGGCGATATCGGCCCCGCAGCCGCCATGCCCGTCATGGAGGGCAAGGCCATGCTCTTCAAGGAGCTCGCAGGAGTGGACGCCTGGCCCATCTGCCTCGCCACTAAAGACCCCGATGCCATCATCCGCGCTGTCAAGAACATCGCCCCCGGCTTCGGCGGCATCAACCTGGAGGACATCGCTGCTCCCAAGTGCTTCTACATTGAAGACCGCCTCAAGGAATTGCTGGACATCCCCGTCATGCACGACGACCAGCACTGCACCGCCGTCGTCGTCCTTGCCGCCGTCTTCAACATGCTCAAGGTCGTCCACAAGGACATGGAAGACCTGAAAATCGTCATCTCAGGTGCGGGCGCTGCGGGCGTCGCCACAGGCAAGCTCCTGAAAGAGGCCGGCGCCCGCAACATCATCGGCTACGATAGGGAGGGCGTCCTCCACCGCAACGGCAACTACGGCGGCCATGCCGGCAAGCTCTGGTTCGCCCAGGAGTGCAACTCCCAGGACTACCGTGGCGACCTCATGGGCGCTATGGAGGGCGCAGACCTCTTCATCGGCGTCTCCGGCCCCGGCGTCCTGAACGCGGAGCACCTCAAACGCATGAACCGTGACGCCGCAGTCTTCGCCCTTGCCAACCCGGACCCGGAGATCATGCCCGAAGAGGCCCAACCCTACGTCCGCATCATCGCCACCGGACGCTCCGACTACCCCAACCAGATCAACAACGTTTTGGGCTTCCCAGGCTTCTTCCGCGGCCTCCTGGACGCCCGCGCCCGTGAGGTGAACTCCGAGATGAAGGTGGCTGCCGCCCATGCCATCGCGGAGGCCGTACCCTCCAGCCAGGTCAACGAAGAGTACATCATGCCCAGCGTCTTTGACCGCAACGTGGCCCGGTCCGTAGCCAGGGAGGTAGCCGCTGCAGCCCACCGCACCGGCGTGGCCCGGCGGGCCCGGCGTAGCCAGCGCGTCGCCTCCTGGCTCTCCGGCGGCATGGACCTCCACCGATGAGGCAAGCCCAGTGCGCAGAGGTCGCAGCCCTCGCTGGGGGAACGAGGGTGTCTCCCGAAATAATTGCCCTCAATCTAGGAGGGTGCGAGGGGACCGCGTTCCCTGTTAGGGGCCGCTGGGGAAATCCCCCAGCATTGTGGGTGGGTGGGACCAGAGACGCCTGCTCAACAATAGACCAAGACGCTAGCCAGAGATGAAATGACAACTCCTCACTCCGCCATCGCCTACACCATCACCATCCGCGCCGAGTACCCCAACCGGCCCGGCATGTTGGGCAAGGTCACCAGCGCTATTGGCAACGCCGGCGGCGATATCTCCGGCCTGGACCTCGTCCAGTCCGGCCGTGAGCTCACTGTCCGCGACATCACCATCAGCGCCCGCGATGCCGCCCACGGCCAGCTCATCGTCGCCGCCGTCCGCGCCGTCCAGGACGTCAACGTCCCTAGCGTCTCAGACCCCACCTTCCTCATGCACCTCGGCGGCAAGATAGAGATGCGCTCCAAGACACCCATTCGCTCCCGCAATGACCTCTCCATGGCCTATACCCCTGGCGTAGCCCGCGTCTGCATGGCCATCCACGACGATCCCTCCACCCTCTGGACCCTCACCACCAAGAGCAACACCGTCGCCGTTGTCACCGACGGCTCCTCGGTCCTCGGCCTGGGAGACATCGGCCCTGCTGCCGGTATGCCGGTCATGGAGGGCAAAGCCATGCTCTTCAGGGAGCTGGCCGGGGTGGATGCCTGGCCCATCTGCTTGGACACCAGGGACCCCGACGAGATCATAGAGACCGTGGTCAGCCTGGCCACGGGCTTTGGGGGCGTCAACCTGGAGGACATCGCTGCGCCCAAGTGCTTTTACATAGAGGAGCGCCTTCAGGCCCGGCTGGATATCCCCGTCTTCCACGACGACCAGCACAGCGCCGCCATAGTCATCCTGGCGGGCCTGTACAACGCCCTCAAGCTCGTGGACAAGGACCTGGCGGGCCTGAAAGTGGTGGTCGCTGGGGCAGGCCCTGCCGGCGCAGCCACCGCCAGGCTCCTCTACGAGGCCGGCGTGCGGGACCTGGTCAGCTTTGACAGCTCGGGCCCCATCCGCAATGGCCTGGACTACAGCGGCAACCCCGCCAAGGAGTGGCTGGCCCACCATACCAACCCACGGAGCTTTAGCGGCGGGCTGGCTGAGGCTATGGAAGGCGCAGACTGCTTCATTGGTCTGGCTGTCCCTGGCCTTCTGACCCGGGACCACCTGCGGCGCATGGCCCGGGACCCCATCGTCTTCGTCCTTGCCCACCCGGAGCCGGAGATTATGCCCGAGGACGCCCACCCCTACGTGCGCGTCATGGCCACCGGCCGCTCCGACTACCCCAACCAGCTCACCAACGCCCTGTGCTTCCCCGGCCTCTTCCGCGGCCTCCTGGACGCCCACGCCCGCGCCGTCAACGTGGAGATGAAGCTGGCAGCGGCCCAGGCCATCGCAACGTGCGTACCCGCCAGCCAGTTGAACGAAGAGAGCATCGTCCCCAACGTCTTTGACCGCAGCGTGGGCCGTGCCGTCGCACGCGCCGTCGCCGAGGCCGCCCAGCGCACCGGCCTGGCCCAGCGCTCCCGCCGCCGCACCTACGGCATGGGGTCGTACCGGTAGGGACAATCCAGTTTCCCTCGTACCGTTGCCTTCTGTTCCACGCCTTACTATAATGCCCCCGTAACTCTAGTTTGACCTGGAGGGTCTAAGGGGAAAGGAGCATCATGCGTTACGAATCCGAAGACGGCGATATTCTCTGGGCTTGTACGGGCGAATCCCTCATCAGTAGGGCGCTGAAACCCTACAGGGAGCCCGCCTTCCTGCAACTGCGGGACCTGCTCCACGGCGCAGATATCCGCACCAGCCATGCGGAGATGCTGTTCCACAACTATGAGGACCCGCCCACCTACCGGCCCGGCGGCACCTACATGCGATGCGACCCCCGCTTCCTGGAAGACATGAAATGGATGGGCATCCAGATCATGAGCACCGCCAACAACCACTCCTACGACTACGGCGAAAACGGCGTGCGCACCAATCTCCAGTACATGGACCAGTATGATATGCCCCACGCCGGCACCGGCGGCAACATGGGCGATGCCTCCAAGCCCACCTACCTGGACACCCCCAAGGGCCGCGTCGCCATGATCGCCGCCACCTCCTCTGGCCCCGTTGCCGGCCGCGCTGGCGAGGCCCGCCGCGACGTCAAGGGCCGCCCCGGCTCCAACTACATCCGCTGGAACCAGCACTGGGTCGTGGAGCGCCAGGCCTTTGAAGCCCTGAAGATGGTCTCCGATAAACTGGGCTGGGCTGAACAGGCCCGCCAGCGCCGCGCCAACTTCGGCATGCCCGGCGGCTCCGATACCGAAGTCCTCTTTATGGACCACGGCCAGTATGAGGAAGACGCCTTCAGCCGCTTCGTCCTGGGCGAGGCCTTTGAGAAGCGTTCCGTCATCAACCCTAACGACCTGGCCCGCAACGTCCGCGCCGTCAGCGACGCCGCCCGCATGGCCGACTGGGTCGTATTCACCATTCACAACCATGAAGGCGGCGCGACGCCCAACGAGCCCAGCGACCATATCAAAGAGCTGGCCCACGCCGTCATTGATGCCGGCGCCCATGTCTTCATCGGCCACGGCCCCCACCAGGACCGGGGCATGGAAATCTACAAGGGCCGCCCCATCTTCTACGCCCTGGGTGACTTCATCCTGGAGAACGACACCGTGGAGCTGGTGCCACAGGACAATATGGAGCGCCAGAACTTGGGCTGGGAGTCCGTCCCCGCCGACTTCTACGATGTCCGCGCCGGCTACGACGCCAACCGCAAGCCCACCCGTGGCCAGAGCGTCCAGGCCCTCCGCTGGCAGTCCACCATGCCTCTCATCACCTTCAAGAACCGGGAGCTGGCCGACATCAAACTGTACCCCGTCGCCCTGGGCTTTGGCCGCCCTCGCTCCATGCAGGGCCGCCCCCTCCTGGCCGATGGCGCCGAGGCCAGGGAGATCCTGGAGCGCATCCAGGGCTTCTCCCGCCCCTTCCACACCGATATCCAGATCTCCGGCGAAATGGCCACCGTCAAACTGTAGCCCCACCACAAGACAGAGGGGCCCCGTAGATCGGGGCCCCTCTGGTGTCTGTACAACCCGGTTCAATCCCTAGGGGCGCAAGCCTTGCCTCCCTCCCTGTTTCTTGCCTCATCATCCACCCGCCCCCCAATACCATCGCTGCCCCTGCCCAGCGCTTCCGCCGCTTCGCCGAACGCGAGTGCAGCGGGCGCTTGCCCCTCTATGAGCGCCTGGCCCTGAGCATCGCTGAAGGTCCTGCCCTCCTGGCCCTGGCTGCTCATGCCCGCTCGGGCCAGCCAATACCCAACCTGCTCCTGGCTGCCGTCCACTTTTTGCTTCCGCAAGGGCGGGCGCACTCCACCCTTTGGCCGCCTATTACCTTAGCCTGTCCAGTGGGCCACCCCCTCCCAGTGACTCCTTCCCCCCTTCCGCACCTTTTGACTGGAGCACCAAGAGGAACTAGTGCAGCGGATGGAGACCTACCACCTGGATGAAGACTCCCCTCTCGTCCAGCAAGGGGGGCTCCAGGCAGACATCTTTGCCCGGTATTGTGACGCCCTCCACGCTGAGGCGTTACCCGCCCCTGAAGGTTCCATCCTCACGGTACGCTGCACCCTAGCAGAAGATGCGCCAGGAGGGTTCTGGGCATTCCTGGTGGACAGCCGGGTGCTGGACTTCCTGGTGCCATAGTTCAGAGCTTCAACAATGCGCATAGCCGGTCCTCTACTTCTGTCATAGTGGCAGTGTGCACCATCCCCCACCGCTGGATAAGGCGTTCAGTAGAGATTGAACGCACGTCCTCACATTTGGCGTAGCTGGTTTCCCGAATTCCCCCCTCCGGCGGAGCAATGCCCACGTGCAATGGGGTGCCCCGCTGTCGGGTTGTCAATGGGACCACCATCACTAGCCCCGTGGGGCCGTGGTTGAACAGGTCTGTGGAAACCACCAGGGCGCGACGCATCCCCGCCTGTTCATGACCGCAGACCGGGTTCAGGTCCACCAGCCATATCTCTCCCCGGGACGGCTGCTGACCTCTCACGGGGCTGCCTGGCCATCGGAGAGTGTCACTTCCCACAGGCGGCACTCCTCCTGCTCCTCACGCCAGGCCTCGGGGTCTGCTCTCAGGGCTGCATAGGCAGCATTATGCTGTTCCAGCATCCTTTGCCGTCGGTAGGCTTCAATGGCCCTCGCCAGCACCTGTTGCTTGGCCTCTCCGGATTCCTCAGAGAGACGCCGCAGGACTTCCAAGGTCTGCCTTCCTACTCGCACTGTCGTCGTCTCTATCGGGACCTCTCTGTATACAGATTCGTCTACAGTATCGTACATTACCCTGTGAGGTTTGGGTACGATGCAGAAGCAAAAGAAACAGCGCGCCGACCTGCTGCTGCTGGCCCTGGGCCTGGTGGAGAGCCGGGAGAAGGCCCAGGCCCTCATCATGGCCGGTGTGGTCACTCTGGACGGCAAGCCCGTCGCCAAGCCTGGCCAACTCCTGCCGGCCGGCGCCCAGCCCGCCATCGCCGCGCCGCTGCCCTTCGTGGGCAGAGGCGGCGTCAAGCTGTCCCATGCCCTGGACACGTTCGGCCTGGAGGTACGGAACACCGTGTGCTTGGACGTGGGCGCCTCCACCGGCGGCTTTACCGACTGCCTCCTCCAGCGCGGCGCAGCCCGGGTCTACGCCGTGGACGTCGGCTACGGCCAGCTTGACCAGCGCCTGCGGGACGACCCACGCGTCGTCGTCATGGAGCGCCTCAACGCCCGCTACCCCTTTGTGTTGCCGGAGGTCGTGGACATCGCCACCGTTGACGTGTCCTTCATCTCCTTGACCCTGGTGCTCCCCTCAGTGGCGCAGCACATCCAGCCAGGCGGAAGCATCATTGCTCTTGTGAAGCCACAGTTTGAGGCGCAGCGCGGCCAGGTGGGGAAAGGAGGCGTGGTCAAAGACCCCAATGTCCATGCGGCGGTGCTGGCCAAGATGATAGCCTGGGCCGTCAACCACGGCTTCCGCCTCCGCTGGCTTACCGCCTCGCCCCTCTTGGGCGACGCCGGTAACCGCGAGTTCTTCCTCTGGCTCCAGGTGTGACGCCCCTGGCAAAGGGCCTGCTAGGGAAGGTGGGGGACAATGGGCAGCTCAGGGATGCGCACGCCCGTGGCATCGTACACGGCATTGCTGATGGCGGCGGCAATGGGCACAATGCCGGGCTCCCCCGCACCCGTGGAAGGCGTCTCAGGGTCGCCCACCAGCAGCACCTCTATCTGCGGAGCGTCGGTGATGCGCGGCACCCGGTAGCGGCTGAAGCTGGGGTTCAACGGACGCCCGCCGCCAAACTCCACGGTCTCCCACAGCGCCGTGCCCATCCCCATAACGATGGACCCCTCCACCTGGTTCCGCACGCCTTCAGGGTTCAGCACCAGCCCGCCGTCAAAAGCCGCCGTCACACGCTCCACCTTCACCTCCCGGCCTTCCACCCGCAGCTCAACGCACTCTGCCAGAAAGCTCCCAGCGTCGTAGCCAATGGCCACCCCACGCCCAACCGAAAGCCCCCGCCGGGGAGCGCCCCAGCCAAACTTGTCGGCTGCCTGGGTGAGCACCCGTCGTAGCCGGGGGTGTTCCAGGTTGGCAAGCCGAAGCTCCACAGGGTCCCGCTCCAGGGCCGCTGCAATCTCGTCCATGTGCACTTCCCGTGCGAAGTGATTGACCGCGCCCCCCAGGGACCGGTACGAACCGGACCGCAGGGGCGACTCCGTCCGCGCCACAGTCACCCGCACGTTGGGGATGCTGTAGGGGGTATCCGAGCCGCGCATCCCCCGGAACTCGCTTTCGTTGGCGTGGTACGCCGTGTACTCCCACGCTACAATAGTACCGTCTGCCTTGACCCCGCTGCGTATCTCTATGAGGGCCGTAGGACGTACCGTGCCCCAAATAAACTCCTCCTGGCGGCTGTAAGCCACCCGCACCGGCCTCCCAGCGGCCTTCGCCAGGCGAGCCGCCTCGTAGGCCGCACCCCCAGCGCCTTTCGTCCCGAAGGAACCGCCGATCTCTGAGGCGATTACCCGTACCCGCTCCTCCCCCAGTCCGAAGGCCTGGGCCATCTGGGCCCGCACTCCAAAGGGGCTGCGGTCGCCGCTCCATACCGTCAGGCCCCCGTCTTCCCACGACGCCACAGCAGCGCTGGGCTCCATGGGAGCATTGGCCACGTAGGGCACAAAGTACAGGCCGCTAATCACCCGGTCCGCCTGGGCAAAGCCCGCCTCCAGCGACCCCGTCTCCCGTACCACCGCCAGCTCCTTTGCCCTCTCCTTGAGCTGCACCGGCAGGTCCCAGTCCGAGGGGTGCTCCCGCTCCTCGTCCCAACGCGCATACACGGACGCCACGGCCTGCTCCGCGCCCTCTTCGCTCTCCGCCACCACGCCAACGAAGTCACCCTCCTGCACCAGCGCCACAAATCCAGGTACTCGCTCCGCCCTTGCCTTTTCTAGCCGCGCTAGCCGCGCTCCGTAGGACGGGGGCCGCAGCACCTTGCCGTGGAGCATCCCCGGCACAGCGATGTCCCGAGAATATTTTGCCTGGCCCGTTACCCGTGCCAGGGCGTCTATCCGATGGGCATCCCGGCCCATGACCTGGAACTCCCCGGGGCTTTTGAGGGCCGCATCCTCGGGGATGGACACCGTGAGACGCCGACCCTGGAGCGCCTCCACAAAGCTCAGTGACCGGCCCGGCTCCCCCGCCTGGACGATGCGCCCCTCTCTGATGCCCAGGCCCGCCAGGGGGACACCCCAGCGCTCCGATGCAAGGGCCAGCAGGGTACGCCGCGCCGTGGCAGCCGCACGCCGCAGTTGCAGCCCTATGGTGCGGGTAGAAGCGCTGCCCGTGGTCCCCCGGTCGTAGGGCACAAGGCCCGTGTCCCCAAGGATGACCCGCACCGAGGCGATGGGCGTGTCCAACTCATCGGCAATCGCCAGGGCCAGGCCGTTGCGTATACCCTGCCCGTACTCCACCTTTCCAGAGAAGGCGTAGATCTCCCCCTGCTTGCTGATGAGCAGCAGCGTGGCCTCAGTCCCGCCAGGCACAGCGGCGTCCTGCCCCATCTGAGGAGCGCCAGTGACGATAAGCCCTGCATCCTGTTGAAGGTCTCGGAGGTTCATGCTTTACCCTCCGCCTGGGCAAGCTGCTCCGCCGCCGTCTTGACGGCCCGCAAGATACGCACATAGGCCCCGCAGCGGCAGATGTTGCCGCTGAGCGCCGAGCGGATATCGCTCTCGCTGGGGCGGGCGTTGCGTCCCAGTAACGCCACGGCGCTCATGATGAAGCCCGGCGTGCAATAGGCGCACTGGAAGGCGGTGTGCTCCACAAAGGCCGCCTGCACCGGATGGAGCGTCTCTCCCTTGGCCAGCCCCTCAATAGTGGTGACCTCCCGCCCAGCAGCGGTGACCACAGGCGTTATGCAGGCGCGGGTGGCCTCGCCGTCCACCAGCACGGTGCATGCGCCGCAGTTGCCCTCTCCACACCCGTACTTCGTCCCCGTCAGGTCCAGCTCCTGGCGTAGCACGCTCAGCAGCGTCCGCTCCGGGTGCACCGCCACTTCATACGAAGCTCCGTTGACCAGCAAACGCATGGGAGTCCTCACCTATTTGGAAGATGCGGGAAGCCGCCGGGGGATGTGGGGCCATTGTAGCTTAGGGACTCTCTGTGTCAAGGGGCGCAGGGGCAGCCCAAGCCCCGCCAGGCAGCCGGGCATAGTACGGCGGCAGCCCCAGTATGCTAGGACTGCCGCCATGCTGTGTAGGCCGTTCCCTTTTATTGAGCGGCAGCAACGAAGGCAGCGGCGATGGCCGCATACCCATCGTTATTGGCATGGATGTCGCCTTTTGCGATGTGGGTCAGCGCAAGAGCGTTGCCATCAAAGAGCGGGTACACATCCACCACCTGCGCCCCATAGCCTGCGCCGAAACAGGTGATCAGGTCGTTCAGGCCCATGTTTGCCGGGTTGCCAAAGGCCGCTGCACAGTTGACAGTCCCATCTGCCCCCAGCAGGGTCAGATCCACCGGCCCTTCATAGGGATGGCCCGTCCCGTCAAAGGGGTTGTAGTAGGTCATCAC
>JACQOP010000048.1 GCA_016202485.1 Chloroflexota bacterium
GTTTCTTGGAGCCGTTGCCAGAGCTCTGCCGCCTGTTCTGAAGGGGGCATCACCTCAAAGCCATCCTCGCCGGTATAGCCCGTACGCGCGACCAAACAGGGGATGCCCCTGACCTCCGCGTGGGTAATGCGGAATGGGCGCAGGGCAGCAGGCAGTCCAGGGGAAAGGCGGTCCATTCCTGCAATGCTGGCTGGCCCCTGGAAAGCGATCATGCTGATTTGGGCGGTGCGGTCTTCAGTGACCACAGCACGGTAGTTCTTCTGCCGCCACTGCTCCAGCCATTGCCACACCGCGGGCCGGTTGGAGGCGTTGCATATCAGGAGATAGCTGGTATCTCCCAAACGGTAGACAATGGCGTCATCAATGATGCCGCCCGATTCATTGCAAATGAAGGTGTAGCGCCCCTGGCCGGCGACCAGCTTGAGCACGTCGGCAGTGGTAGTCCAGTCCAGCAAGGGAGCGGCGTCAGACCCCTCCAGGAAAATGCGCCCCATATGGGAAACGTCAAAAAGGCCAGCGAAAGTGCGGACAGCCCTGGCCTCGGCAAGGATGCCTTCCTTGTACTGGATAGGCATTTCCCAGCCGGAGAAGGACACCATACGCCCGCCTAGCGCCAGGTGGATATCGTACAAGGGCGTGCGGGAGAGCGGCTGGGTCATCGTCTTTCCTTAGCGGGTGCAAAGGAATGGTATGGCTTGCAGGCATGGGTGTCAACGAAGCTCGGCTTGGGTTGAAAAGAATTTCACAAACCAGTAGGATAAAAAGGTAAAGCTTCGCTAGTATGGAACCCTTTAGGGCTCATAGGATTCTACTGATGCAAGACCTTTCCACCACCAGCCCAGCCCCTCTCCCCCCTTCTCCCCAAGGGGAGGGCCTCTTCGGCGGCTCCCGGAAGCTCCTTATCGCCGTTGCTATGCTTGCCCTGGCCATTGGCTATTTTGGCTTTACCGCCTTCCAGAACGCCACAGTGTATTACCTGACCGTGGGCGAGTTGCTATCTGGCAAGGCCCAGACAGGGGAGACGGTGCGCGTGGCCGGTTCTCTGGTGCCGGATTCCTTCCAACGCGAGGCAGATAGCACCCTGGCCCGCTTCACCATCACCGATGGCAACGGGGTGCTCAATGCGGACTACAGCGGTATCCTGCCCGAGCTGTTCTTCAACGAACAGTCCCAGATTGTGCTAGAAGGCAGGTACGATGGCAATGGAACCTTTCATACCTTGAGTGTGGTGGTAAAGTGCCCTTCCAAATATCAGGCAGCGTGATGATCTAGCTTTTAGCCTCCTCCCTTTCATAAGGAAATATGACAACCTACTGGGCACGGAATTACCGTGCCCAGTAGGTTTCCAGAAGGATAGGGGGAAGAACCCTTTGTACCGAAAGGGGCACGAATAGAGGGGAGAAGCTACGCCTGGTCGGGGTGCTGTTTACACGCTTGGAGAAGCTTGGCCTTCAGGTCTGGAGGAAGGTTCCTGGAAGGGAGAGAATGGAGCATGGCAATCGTGTCGTTCAGGGTGGCGACAAAGCCCCTACAGTTCACACAGCTCTCCAGGTGGCGGCGCAAGCGTTCTAGCTCCTCCACGGTCAGCTCTGCCTCCAGGTATTCCGAGGCGTGCTCCAGCAACTCACGACAGTTAGCTGTGCGAGTGCCGGAGGGGTGTTGGCTAGGTGGCTGTGTCATCATGGCCCTGGATGCTATTGTAAGTGGGGTATTGCCCCCCTGCAATGCATAGTCCTCAACATTCCTGAAGTTCTGAGAACCGTTTCATTCTTTTAGATGCAGGTCTGGGGCAAGAGATTTTGTGAGGAACATGCTGGATTGACACCTTCCCTCCAGGCAGGCTACTGTATCTGTGCGAGTTTCTCCAGCGTGCCAACTTCTCCTGCCACAGAAAATGCAAGGCTGCTTCTTCAATGACCACTGAGAAGCCATCCACCTTTGAAGAGGTGGTGGAGCGCTACGGCGACTTTGTTTATAACGTTGCCCTGCGTATGACCAGCGACCCCGTAGAGGCCCAGGATGTGACCCAGGAGGCCTTCCTGGATGCCTTTCGCGCCTGGGATCGCTTCCGTGGGGACTCCCAAGTGTCTACCTGGCTATACCGCATTACTGTGAACCGCAGCCTGATGCGGGCCCGCAAGGACAAGCGGGAGCGGAGCCTGGTGCAGGGTGGCATTGAGGACCGGGAGATTGTGGACTGGACCCAGGGACCCGAGCAGGCAGCCATGAGCGCCGAGCTGACCGACAAGCTAGAAGAGGGCCTGGCCCTGTTGCCAGAAGACCTGCGCGCCGCTGTGGTGCTAAGGGATGTGCAGGGCCTCTCTAATGAAGAAGCAGCCCAGTCCCTGGACATTACGGTGCCTGCCCTGAAGGCCCGTCTACACAGGGGCCGCGTCCTGCTTCGGAAATTCCTTCAAGACTACGTAAGGGCGCCAGGGCCTGTTTCCTGACCACCTCTGCCCCTGCTTCCGTGATGTCCATCAGACCAGTCATCTAACCTCCGCCTTTATCATCCCCTGGATGTAAGCCAATAGAAGCGGCGGTGGAACACCTACTGAGTCGCCCTTACACGACTTGTCCCGCCCGCCAGGAGAAGATGACGTGACGCAGCAGAGGCCGTTCATCCTCATAGCCCACCGGGGTGTGTCGGCTGAGGCGCCCGAGAATACTCTTGCAGCCTTTGATAAGGCGTTAGAGCAGGGCTTTCCACACATTGAGTTGGATGTTCAGCTTACGAGGGACGGCCACGTAGTGGTGATACATGACACTACGCTGGAACGTACGACCAATGGGTCTGGGCCGCTGGCCGGCCACACCTTGGAGGCCCTTGGAAGGCTGGATGCTGGTTCGTGGTTCAGCACAACCTTCAGGGGTGAGCACATTCCAACCCTGGCAGAGGTGCTGCGATGGTACCGGGGCAGAGCATTCCTGCACCTGGAGATGAAATCGCTGGAACCTGAGTTGCCAGTGCGAGTCTCAGAGTTGTTGCGTGAGCATGGATGGTACAATGTCCCAAGGCTTCAACCTGGTGACCCCTGGGCCGGCCCCTTCATCTTGACCTCTTTTGACAAAGCCCAGCTTGACAGGGTGCGGCTGCTGCTGCCCAGCGCGCCCCTCGCCTGGCTGGTGGAGGAGGTCACTCCTTCCCTTGTGGATACTTGTGTAGCATCAGGGATAGCGATGCTTTGCCCCCATGCCCGTTCCGTCACCCGGGAGGCCGTGGCCCTGTCCAGGGAGCGCCGGCTGAGGGTGCGTACCTGGGGTGTTGCCACAGAGGAGGGCCTGCTCAACGCCTACCATGCGGGAGCAGAAGGCACGACGGTGAACTGGCCACGGCGGGCCCGGGAAGTGCTGCGAGGGCTGGAGCCTGGGGAGAGCTAGTCCCGCCTACATCCGTCGGGCCAGGTTGAGGGCGGTAGACAAGGGCAGGCCGGGAAATCCCCAGATGGCCTGCTTCTGGAAGGCTTCTGCGGAGCCAAAACGCTGGGCCATGTCCCTGGCTGCCGCCACCCCTTCGGCCAGCGCTTGGCCCTCAGGCACGATCTTGTTCACCAGGCGCACTTCTTCAGCCCGGCGGGCGTCCAGGGTCTTGCCGGTGAAGAGGAGGTCCAGCCCAATCCCCAGGCTGGCCATATGAGGCAAAAGCACCGACGCCACCTTATGGCTGGTGAACAGATGCTGGTCCGGGAAGCCGAATCGTGCACCCTCGGCGGCAATGCGCAGGTCACAGGCCAGGGCCAGCTCAAAGCCCAAGCCGTAGCAAGGGCCTTCCACGGCGGCTATGACCGGCCTGCTCAGCTCCAGGGGGAAAAGCCCTGTCACTGGCTCAGGATCTGCCTCGTCACCCTCGCCCCTCGCCAGCTCCGGCACGTCGTGTCCTACCGAAAACACACCACCTACGCCATGGAGGACGGCTATCCACAGGTCGTCATTGCCTTCCAGTTCCTGCCACGCAGAAACTAGCTCATGCTGGAGCGCCCGGCTCAGGGCGTTCTTCAGCAGGGGCCGTTGCATTTCTATGACCAGCACGTGGCCTTCGTGGCGGGTAGCAAGGGATGGCATAGAGTCTCCTTTATTTGGGCGGCCAGTGGCCCAGGCTGGCTTGCAAGCCCTCCCGGAACTCTGAGCTTTGGTGGGGCAGGTCCCGCTGCTGGAGGGCCAGGGCATAGTCAACCGGCAGGCCGATGCTCTGGAAGACCCGCAGCTTATGGTACTGGAGGTACGTGTTCGGGTAGCGGCAGACCTGCTGGGCCAGTTCCAGAGCGCGCTCCACACTCTTTCCCTTGGGAACCACCTCGTTCACCAGCCCCAGTTGGTAGGCTGTTTGGGCAATAAGGGTATCCCCGGTCCAGACGATTTCCAGGCCTAGGGACAACGGGGTAAGAAAATAGAGCTTGTGGGTGGTCTGTTTTGCTCCCATGCCCCGTTTCACTTCGGGCAGGCCAATCTGGGCCTGCTCCTCAATGACCCGCAGGTCGCAGCCCATAGCCAGCTCACAGCCGCCGGCCAGGCACCAGCCGTTGATAGCGGCGATGACAGGCTTCCACAGGCCAAAGTTGTTGCCGTTAAAGGAGGGCCGGATACCCCGGTAGGCATCGGCGTCCAGGAGGGCCTGGGCGGACTCAGCGCCCAGGGCGCGGGCGCGCTCATCGTTTTGCCGCAGGTCGGCCCCGGCGCAGAAGGCGCGGTCCCCTGCGCCGGTGACGATCATAACACGCAGGCTGGGGTCGTCCTTGAAGTCAAACCAGGCCTCGTTCAGTGCCTCGGGCAAGCCTCCGCCCAGGGCGTTCATGCGCTCTGGGCGGTTCATCGTGGCAATGAGGACGGGCCCTTCCCTGCGCAGGAGCAGGACTTCGGCTGGTGCGGTCTCGGTGGTCATGGTGTTCACCCTCACCCTCAATCTCTCTCCCATCAAGGGAGAGGGGCACAGTTATTGGTTCTTCCACACTGGGCGGCGGTTCTCCACAAAGGCTCGGTTGCCCTCCACACGATCCACGCTGGCGTAGGGATTGGGGCCAAGCTCCAGCTCCTGGGCGTAGTGGAAGGGGACGCCAATGGAGCGGTAGGCCGTCTCCTTCTGGAAATTGCGTGTGACAGGGGCGTACTGGAGTAGCTCTTCGGCCAGCTTCACTGCGCCGGACAGGGCCATGCCGTCGGCTGTATACACCTGGGACTGCATCGGCAGCATGGGGAAACGGCCCTCGCCCGTGTCCTTGCGTGGGTCTTTGCCCTGGAGCACCAGGCGGTTGACCAGGCCAATCCGCTGGGCTGTAACGGCGTCCAGGGCTTGTTGCATCCAGAGAAGTTGGAGCGCTGTGGATAGGCCAACCAGGCTGACCAGGAGGGCAGGCAGGACGTTGGGCGGATTAATGGCCCCGCCGAATCCCGTCTCAAAGGCGGCGTTAGGCTCGGCTATGCGGAGGTCACAGGCCAGGGCCAGGGCCATGCCCTCGCCTGCACAGCGGCCTTGCACGGCTGCAATGGTGGGCTTCCACGTCTCCACGTAGCCGCCGGCCCAGTACTTGGCTCGCTCCCTGGCCATGCGTGGCACCGCCGGGCGCGGGTCTACGCCGCCCAGGCAAAAGTCCGGCCCGTCGCCGGAGACCACGGCCATCCAAGCGTCGTCATCCCGCTGGTACTGGAGGAGGGCCTGGTACAGCTCCATGCGCATGGTGGGGGTGAAGGCGTTGCCCCGAGTGGGCGCCTCCAGCCGTATGTGGGCGATGCGACCATCCCGTTGATAGGTAACTTCTGCCATCAGAGTGCTCCTTGGCGGATGGAAAGCTCTGTTACGGGAGATTGTAGGGGTTTTGCGAACGCCTGGGAAGGGAGAGGGGTGGCGGGCTAGGTGCGCGTACGTGCGTATTGCGCTACCTAGATGCCTTTGCTATAGTGGAAAGTCGTGGGGCTGTAGCTCATCTGGGAGAGCGCTTCAATGGCATTGAAGAGGTAAGGGGTTCGAGTCCCCTCAGCTCCACCACTCGCATTTGTTTCGTTCTCCTTTCATCTTTGCTCGCAAACCTGGTGCCAGCCGGTAAATAGGTGGCAGCCGGTGCTCCGACGACCCCTGTTAGGCCCTGAATCTCCCACTAGCCCGTCTGTTGCCAAGGCCCTTTTTGTATTACAATATGTATTATCCTGATTCTGGAGGTGGTGCGGCCA
>JACQOP010000054.1 GCA_016202485.1 Chloroflexota bacterium
CGGCAAGGAACCCAGGTTCCTTGCATCCTCCTGACTTTTGGAACAAGGCCCTACACAGGGGGCTCCCTGTGAATCCCCTACGCTTATCTAGCAAATGCACGGTCTGGAAAATAGCTGGAGCAGGTGTTGCATAGGGGGTGCGGGTATTTTACTCCTAACAGCCTAGGAAGGATAGATTGATGTTTTTGCTCTCCTTCTTCAATCCACCCACTAGCGCATGTGCTAGCATAGTGGGTAAACTAGGAAAGCAGCCTTGGCGCACGTGAATTGCGGTAGGGCTTGCAGAGGCACGCTGGAAGCATAGTGGAGGCGAGACCGCCCCATCGTCACCAACCTGTTGCGCTCAAGGAGTCTCACATGGTCACTGCTTCCCTGGTCACCGAAGCCGAGAACCGCATGAAAAAGGCCCTTGAAGCCATGAAACGGGAGATGAACAGCATACGCACTGGAAGGGCCACCCCTGCTCTTATAGAAGGCGTGGGCATTGAGTACTATGGCGTCACCACGCCCCTGAACCAGCTTGGCACCATCACCGCGCCCGAGGCGCGCCTGCTGGTGGTGCAGCCCTGGGACCGGAGCGCACTGCCAGCCATAGAAAAGGGCATCCTGAAGGCTAACCTGGGCCTAAACCCTTCCAGCGATGGCGCGGTGGTCCGCATTCCCGTTCCCCAGCCTACGGAAGAGCGGCGGCGGGAGTACGTGAGACTCACCAAACGCCAGGCTGAAGAGTTCAAGGTGGAGGTACGGAACATCAGGCGGGACCTCATAGAAAAGCTGCGGGGCATGGAGAAGAGCAAGGAAATTTCTCAGGACGAGAACCGCCGGGCGCAGGACCAGCTCCAGCGGGTCACTGATAGCTACATCGGCCAGATAGACGCCCTTGCCACGGCCAAAGAGGCCGAGGTGATGGAGGTCTAAGTGACATTTATTCCTGTCACATCTGGTGATCAGATCCCCCACCCTACTCCAAAGGGTCTATCAGACAACCATGCCTTGAAAGTGCCCACGCACATGGCCATCATTATGGATGGCAACGGCCGCTGGGCGCAGAGCCGGGGGCTGCCGCGCCTGGAGGGGCACCGCGCCGGCACCGATAACGTCAACCGTCTGCTGAAGGCCGTACACCGCCACGGTATCCAATACCTCACCCTCTTTGCGTTTTCCACGGAAAATTGGAGCCGCCCCCAGGAGGAAGTCCTGGGGCTGATGGCTATTCTCCGAGAGGTGGTGGAAC
The DNA here is from genome assembly GCA_016202485.1 of Chloroflexota bacterium. Taxonomy (GTDB): domain Bacteria; phylum Chloroflexota; class Dehalococcoidia; order Lucifugimonadales; family JACPCL1; genus JACPCL1. Next base: position 1,235 of record JACQOP010000054.1, read on the forward strand.
GGGAGACCCCGCACCTACACAAGGAGAACGTGCGGCTGCGCTATCTGGGCCGCACGGACCGGCTGACGCCGGAACTTCACACTGCGATCCAGGATGCCCTTGACCTCACCGGGTGCAACACGGGCCTCAACTTGAACGTTGCCTTTGATTATGGGGGCCGGGATGAGATTATCCGGGCCATCCGGCGCATTCTCCAGGCAGGCATCTCCGCCGACGAGGTTACCGAAGAGGTGTTCCGGACCTACTTATATACGGATGGCCTGCCGGACCCCGACCTTATCATCCGCACGGGCGGCGAGCAGCGCCTGAGCAACTTCCTGACGTGGCAGTCGGTCTACAGCGAGTACTATTGCAGCAACGTCTTCTGGCCGGATTTTGACGAGGCGGAGCTGGAACGGGTGTTGGAGGCCTACAGCCAGCGAAAGCGCCGCTTTGGAGGCCTGGATAACCAGTAGGCCAGCGGCCCCGCGCTCAATTTTGGGCAGTGCCAGCCCCCATACCCCTGTCTCTCCCAAAGGGGGACGACGCCGTGCAGCAAACTTCGCCCCGTAGCGACTCCCTGGGGGCGCGGCTCATCAGCGCCATCGCGGGTATCCCTCTTCTCCTTTTGTTTATCCTGGCCAGTCCTGTGGCCACCCTGGCGCTGGCTGCTGGGGTCGTTGTCCTGGCGCTGCTGGAGTTCTACCGGCTGGTGGGATTACGGGGCGGCTGGCGGCTACGACTGCCCAGCCTGCTGGTGGGACTGGGTTTTATTGCCGCGGGCTGGTATGGGCAGGCCCTCCCCCTTGGAGCGCTTGCCCTGCTGTCGCCGCTGGTCTTGCTTGCGGGCCACCGTGTTCGGGCGTCTTGGCCCCGCGCAGGCCTCCTTGCCATGGGCGGCCCGCTGTACCTGGGAACAACACTTGCCCATGGGGTGCTGCTGCGCCGGCTGGACCAGGGGGCGGCGGTCCTGCTTCTGGCGGTCCTGTCCACCTTTGCGGTGGACACCGCCGCTTATTTTGCGGGACGCGCCTTCGGCAGGCATAAGCTGGCCCCGCGTATCAGCCCGGGCAAGACGTGGGAGGGGGCAGTAGGCGGGCTGGCTGCAGGCGTCGTCACGCCGGTGGCCCTTGCGGCCCTGTTCGGGCTGCCCCTGGCGCTGTGGCAGGCGGCGCTGATAGGCGGCGTACTGGGCATCGTGGGCCAGGGGGGTGACCTGCTGGAGTCGGCGCTGAAGCGGGCCCACCAGGTCAAAGATACGGGGAATGTCATACCGGGCCATGGCGGCATCATGGATAGATTAGACTCTATCGTCTACAATCTTGTTGTGGTGTATCATCTATATATGTGGGGAACAATGTGAAGGGCATCGCCATTCTGGGCGCTACTGGCTCCATTGGATGCCAAGCCCTGGACGTTATCCGGGCGTTCCCCCAGGACTTCCGGGTGGTCGGTCTGGCCGGTTGGACGAATTATACCCTGCTCCGACAGCAGGTGGATGAATTCCAGCCGGAGCTGGTGTGTTATCAGAACGACGATGAAGCCCACCCGGGCCTGGGTTTGGCGCGCGGCACCCCCATTTCTTTGGAGGAGATGGCGCAGCACCCGGCGGTAGACCTGGTGGTCATGGCAATCGCCGGCTCCTCCAGCCTGCTGCCTACCTTGCGGGCGCTGCAAGCCGGCAAGGCGGTGGCCCTGGCCAGCAAGGAAGCCATTGTGATGGCGGGGCCCATAATCGCTCAGATGGTCGCAGGAGGGGCAACGCTGCTGCCTGTGGACAGCGAGCCAAGCGCCATCTGGCAGTGCCTCCGGGGTGAGCCGAAAGCTATTGCCAGGCTGATTCTGACGGCCTCGGGGGGCGCATTCCGCGACCGTCCGGTTGAGGAACTCCCCTTCGTAACTCCCAAGGAAGCACTCAAACATCCCACATGGACCATGGGGAAAAAAATCACCGTAGATTCGGCCACGCTGATGAACAAGGCCCTGGAAGTGGTAGAGGCCCACTGGATGTTCGGCGTTCCCTGGGAGGAAATAGAGGTGGTGCTGCACCCCCAGAGCATTGTCCACTCGCTGGTGGAGTTCTGCGACGGGTCGGTAAAGGCGCAGCTAGGCCAACCGGATATGCGGCTTCCCTTGCAATACGCTCTCTTCTATCCTGAGCGGGTAGCCAACCCGGGGTTGCAGCGGCTGGACGTGGCGCGGCTGGGCGCCCTAACCTTCAAGCCCCTGGACATCCAACGCTACCCCTGCTTCACGCTGGCGCTGGATGCGGCCAAGGCTGGAGGGACGTACCCGGCGGTGCTGTGCGCCGCCGACGACATTGCAGTAAACCTCTTTTTGGGGGGACGGCTGAGCTTCACCGATATCCCCGCCCTGGTGGAGCGGGTGCTGGCGCAGCACATCCTGGGTGACGGTGAGTCTCTGAACGATATCCTGGAGGCCGAGGCATGGGCGCGAAGGCGGGCCCAGGAGCTGGCCCTGGCAAGAGCATGACGGCATGGGCAGTGCAAACGTTTTCATTACCAATAGGGATGGGCCTAGCTTTGGCTCTATCCCCCGCATTCCAGATAACTAGCCAATGACAACATCAATCTTTATTATCGGGTTCATCCTGCTGCTGGTCATCCTCATCGTGGTGCACGAGGCCGGCCACTTTTTCGCTGCCAAGGCCGCAAAGGTGAAGGTGCTGGAGTTTGGGATAGGCTTCCCGCCGCGGCTGAAGGGTTTCCAGCGGGGCGAAACGCTGTATTCCATCAACGCCATTCCCCTGGGAGGGTTCGTCAAGATGGTTGGGGAAGAAGACCCCACCGACCCGCGCAGCCTGGCGGCGCAGAGCGTGCTTACGCGGTTCATTGTGATTACGGCGGGGCCGTTCATGAATGTGGTCGCGGCCCTGCTGCTTTTTACCGTCCTGTTCATGGTCCCTCAGGATGTCCTGGTGGGGCGTGTCACGGTAACCGAGGTAGCAGCGGAGTCGCCGGCCCAAGCGGTTGGGATACAGCCGGGCGACCAGATCATCTCCGTCAACGAGCGCATCCTGGACAATCATGGCGACCTGGGCTACTGGATCACCCTGAAGGTAGGGGAAGAAATGACGTGGGTGGTCCGCCGTGACCGGAGGGATTTCACGGTGCAGCTTACGCCCCGCCTCAACCCGCCCGAGGGTGAAGGGGCGACTGGCATCGTGGTTGCGACCCTTGACCCCCAAGTGGAAAGCCGCTCCATGTCCCCCTGGAGGGCCCTGGGCAAAGGCTTCACCAGTATGGCTGACGTGATCATCATCACCAAGAACGAGTTCACCAAATGGGTGGCCGGCGGCAAAGCGCCCCAGGTGGCGGGGCCTATTGGTATTGCACAGACTTTCACAGAGGTGGGCCAGGAACCGGGCATTGGTATCAAAGAGCGGAACCTGATTTTCTTGAACCTGGCCGCCGTGATCAGCCTGAGCCTGGCAATTTTCAATATCCTGCCCATTCCGGCCCTGGACGGGGGAAGGCTGCCCTTCCTGTTCATTGAGTGGGTGCGCCGGGGCAAACGGGTTCCGCCCAAATACGAGGCCGCCATTCACCTGGCAGGCTTTGCCCTGCTCATCGGCCTGGGCGTCCTCATTGCCGTGGTGGATATCATGCGCATCAGCCAGGGGCGCAGCCTTCTGGGGGGATAGCTTTCTCTCGTTTCCCGGTTGCGCTGTCTTGCCGGCAAGGGGAGTTTCTTGCGGGAGACCTGTGCCGACGCCAATGTCACGACAAACGTGACAGGTTGCAAACATTGGATTTTTCCTATAGATTGCACCCAAAAGCGAACTCTTTATCCTGTTCGTCCAGCTGGCAGCCCCGGGGATTTGTAGGCATCTAATACTCCCTTGATGCTGGCAAACAAGTCCCAGGCCCAGATCCTTCGGGCCTTTGGGGCAGGTCTTCCGTGTAGTCACACGCCTTGGCCTCAGCCATCTCCCACCTTTTCTGCTGGCTGTGCGCGACGCTTATCCCTTGATAGCGTAAGAGGCGGAAGGAGGCTTTCTTGCACAGACGCTGAAAAGCTATTTCCTTTCCTCATGCTTACCCTCTCCAGTGCTTTCTCGCGACACTGCTCAGCTACTGAGGGGGAATGCATCCCCATTTGGGCTGGCGGCAAGACATTATGGCTGCTGCGCGTGGGGTGGGGAGAGATCCCAGCAAAGGAGACGATAGAAAATGAGGATCATGCTGAAGTCCAAAATCCATCGCGCCTGGGTAACTGACAACAACCCCGATTACATAGGCAGCATCGTCATTGACCGCGACCTCATGGAGCGGACGGATATCAAGGAGTTTGAGCAAGTAGTCATCTGCAATGCTACGAATGGGTACCGCTGGGAAACGTACGCCCTGCCGGGCCCACGGGGCAGCGGCGAGGTGTCTGTGCAGGGGGCTGGCGCCCGTCTCTGTCAGAAAGGCGACTGCCTCATCATACTGGCCTACGAGGTGACCGACGAGCTGGTGTTCCCCAAAATGGTCCTGGTTGACAAGGAAAACCAGTTTGTAGATTACATCCCGGCCCATCAATATCTAGAGGAGGACAGACGTGGCGAGCAGGTACACGGAAGAAGATACTAGAGCCTATTACGATGCAGAGGACGCCACCTATCGCGCCTTTTGGGACAGCGAGGGGAGCCTGCACTGGGGCTACTTTGACGAGGCCACCGGCGATGACTTCCTGAGAGCTTGCGCTAGTCTTGATCATCTGATGGTCATCAAAGGACGGATCGGCGTCACGTCAAGGGTCCTGGACGTGGGCTGCGGCAATGGTACTACCGCCCTCTGGCTGAGCCGGACGACGGGCTGCCAGATCACCGGCGTGGACCTGAGCAGCGTACGGGTTGGCAACGCCACGAAGGCATTGGAGGGCCAGCCCCCGGAGCTCCGGCAGCGCGTTACGTTCCAGGAGGCATCGGCCACTGCTCTCCCATACCCTGGGGAGAGCTTTACCCACGTATGGAGCCAGGCCACCATTTACCACATCCACGATAAAGCAGCGGCCCTGACAGAGGTCTACCGCGTGCTCAGAGGAGGGGGCGCCTTTGTGTTTGACGACCTGATAAAGCCGAAGCTAGAGGTCAGCGCCGAGGCCAGGCGGTATGTCTACGACCGCCTCCTCTTTGACACCCCATACAGCTTTGCGTCCTATGCTCAGGCCCTATCAAACCTGGGGTTCACGGTGGTAGAGGCCATTGACCTCTCCGAGCACTTGAAAAAGAGCTACTCCATCCTTGCGCAGAGAGCCGTGATAGGGACGAGGGGGCGGGCTGACGCTGAAAAATACAGCTACCTGGCCCATGCCTACCACCAGACCGTCAAGGCAATAGAGCGAGGCGAGCTGGGCTGGGGACTCTATGTCTGCCAGAAGTAAGGGCTCTCTTCATTAGCCAGGGAGCCGTGCCCAACAATACGAGAGTTTGCCTCTTCTTACCTGGCAAAGGTTGTTTTTCCCCATCCGCCCACCCGAAAGCGCCCCGATTACATCGGGGCAGCCCCCAGCAGGGAACGCGGTTCCCTTGCACCCTCCTTGCTATATGAAAGCAACTATCGGTCAAGGCTCTAAGGGGCCTTGACCTTTCCCCAGGAGGCTTTTATGACCCAGCAACAAAACAAGGTGCAGTGGATTTACTCCTCCCAGAACGAGGCCGAGCTAGAGCAGCGGTACGACCAGTGGGCCAAGGACTACGACCAGGACCTTGGACAGGACTTTGGGTGGATTGGGCCGCAGATCGCTGCCAATATCCTGGCCCGGTTCGTGCAGCCTGATAGAAGAATCCTTGATGCAGGAGCAGGCACGGGACTTGTTGGCGAAGTCCTGGCACAACAGGGATTTCACAACCTGGTTGCTATGGACCTCTCCAGAGGGATGCTGGAAGAGGCGCGGAGAAAGAAGGTGTACCAGCAACTTCACCAGATGAAGCTGGGGGGGCCGCTGGATTTCTCCACAGGCGAGTTTGACGCGGTTATTTCTGTGGGCGTGCTCACCCTGGGTCATGCGCCGGCCAGCTCCCTTGACGAGCTGGTGCGCATCACCAAGCCTGGGGGGTACATCGTCTTTACACTCCGCCCGGATATCTATGAGACGGGTGGCTTCAAGGAGCAGCAGCAGGCCCTGGAGGCCCAAGGGGCGTGGAAACTAGTGGAGGCCAGCGAGCAATTCCAGCCCTTGCCCAAAGGGGAGCCAGATGTCTACCACCAGGTGTGGGTGTACCAGGTGACGCGATAAGGTTACCGCTGTTGGTGTATTCTCACCAGCTTATCTCTTGACCTGCTGCTTCCTGGGCGTACAATAAGGCCGTTGCAACGCGCCCTACCTTCCCCTGTGGCCACATAGCGGCCCGCCTACGAAGGAGATGGTCATGAGCAAGCTCCCATTGGAAGGCATTCGTATCATAGACTCCACCTACATCTTTGCCATGCCCTACGCTTGCGGCATCATGACCGACCTGGGCGCGAAGGTCATCAAGGTTGAGGGCATCCAGCACCCGGACCGCTCTGGCCAGGGAGGGCTGCCCGACAACGATGGGGGCAACGACCCCTTCAACCGAAGCGGCACCTTCAACCAGCTTAACCGGGGCAAGCTCTCTCTGACCCTGGACCTGTCCCGGGAGGAGGGACGCCAGGCCTTCAAAGACCTGGTCAGGGTCAGCGATATTGTGGTGGAGAACTATACCCCCCGGGTCATGCGCCGCTGGGAGATGGACTACGCCAACCTGAAGAAGATCAAGCCGGACATCATCATGCTGTCCAATACGGGCTACGGCCACAGCGACGGCCCCTATGCCATGTACCCCGGCCAGGCCACCACCATGGAAGCTATCCACGGCCTCTGCCACATCACCGGTTATCCGGACGATATCCCTTCCAAGGCCGGCCAGTCCTATGTGGACTTCCTGGCTACCTGGCACGGCCTCTTCGCGGTCGCCAACGCCCTGCGCTACCGCAACCGCACCAGCAAGGGCCAGTGGGTTGACCTGGGCATGTACCAGCTCGGCTGCTACTTCACCAGCGAGTATATCCTGGACTATCAGGTCAACGGGCGAGCAAACCGCAGAATTGGCAACCGCCACCCGTGGCGCGCACCCCAGGGCTGCTACCCCTGCAAGGAGGAGGACACCTGGTGTACCCTCTCCGTGGGTGATGACCAGGAGTGGCAGGCCCTGTGCAACATGATGGGCAAGCCGGAACTGGCCGAGGACCCACGGTTCGCCACCCTCCTGGAACGCCAGCACCACCATGACACCCTGGACGAGACTATCGCCAAGTGGTCCATCACCCTGGACAAATACGAGATGATGGAGCGCCTCCAGGAGGCCGGCGTTCCTGCCGGGGCGGTGTTCACCTCCAAGGACGTGAACCTTTCCCAGCACTACTGGGCCCGGGGGTTCCTGCAGAAGCTCACCTGGCCCCCCGAGCGGGGCATGGGTACCCGGGTTCTCATGGGCCGCCCCTGGCAGCTCAGCAAGACGCCCCTGCGCATCCGGGAGGGCGTCCACACCCTGGGCCAGGAC
>JACQOP010000049.1 GCA_016202485.1 Chloroflexota bacterium
ATGGGCGTCTCGGAAGGAACTGCAGAAGTGGTCGAATTCGAGCCCAATCGCAAGGAGGTCTTCCGGGGTGATTTTGGCCCAATGAAGCCGACGGTCACTCACCAGTTTGATTTCTCCGATGGCGTGACGACCTTCACCCGACGCATTCAAATAGAGGTGCATGGTCCGATGTGGCTGATGCAGCCGCTCATCGGGACAATGGTGAAGAGGCGCAACGCCGGCTTTCTGGTGAACCTAAAACGAGTCCTCGAGCAGCAATAGCATACCCCTCTCCAGTTGAAAAAGTCCGACCCAATACCGGCTGAAGGTTGCGGACGAAAATCAACCCTAACGAACGTGGTGAGGTTGCCAGCACAGCACGAGTTCAAAAGTTCTGGTTTTTGTATGCGATGCCCCACCATACGGTATGGGAACTCCTGCTATCCCTTTGGCACCGCAATTTACTGGTCACGACTGCTCTTGGGAAAGAGGCCGCAGCACATCCACATAGCGAGGCAGGAGGAGGCGAATGTGGTGGTGGTCCAGGGGAGCAGCTTCGGCTCGTTGAGGCGCTTGGTGCGGGCAAAGGCGGCGGCGTTCACAAGGCCCACGCCGGCGTCTGCATACCGGTCACAGAGCTCGCGGACCCGGCGGTAGTCGTCGGGATGCACCTCTTCCTTCCTGCTTATTGTGAGGGTAGTGCCCCGGTGACCTCCTTTCATGCCATGCTTTTTCCAGGCGACTGAAGCTGGCAAGCACCTTGTACCTCATTCCCCAGGGGGGAAATCCCCTTTGCCTCTCACCAGGTGCGGCCAGGCCATTGCTTTTTCTGGGAGGAAATAGTAGGATACAGATTATTTTCTATTTATTCTTGGACGATGGTCGCGGAATCCATGTCGGCGAAATCAGCAGTGGCTCTCTGCATGGCAACGTTGCTGCTCCTCAGTGTGGGATGCAGGGCAACGCCCGCGCTTGCTTTGCCCGTGACGCTGGCGGCGGAGACCCAGGAGGTGGTGCAGGAGATCCAAGGCATAGAGCAAGTGGTCTTTGTCACGCTCCAAACGAACCTGGGAAAGGTCAAAGCCCTGAGCCAGGCCTTGCGAGAAACCCCGCAAGACCCCCGCCACAGGGAGGAGATCATCCTGGTCTTGCAGGAGGTGACCGAATCCTTTCAGGACCTCTCCAACCAAAGGGTGGACTTCCGGGAGGAACTTCAGGCCAAGCTCAAACGACTGGAAGAGCTGGAGGTCCGGGCCAATGAAGCAATTCAGAAGCTAGAGGTCCGCCACACCGAGCTGGGCCAGCAAAGGGAGAGCCCTGATTCCGATGACCCCTATGTTATTGCGGCACGGCAGGAGGCGTTCGGGCAGGCGCAGCGGTATGTGGAACAGCAGGTCAGCATCTGGAACCAGTTTGTGGTCACCCACGACGCCATTCAATCAGAGCTGGGGACCATCAACCAGCGGATTGAGGCGTTCCTCTCTATGATAGACGCCACCACAGTCGTGTACCACGAGGCTCTGAACCTGGTCAGACTCCAGCAAGACGTGCGTTGGGCGCTGAGCCTGTTTTCGGAGGACTTGCCGCAGATGGCAGTGCTGACCGAAGATATGCGGTCAAGCTGGGGCACCATTGATTCCCTGGTTGAGGCCCTGCTGACCCTGACCGAGCCGGCTACTTCGGAACCCGCTTAGCCTGGCTTGGCTTACCACGCCACCTGTTCCCTGCCCTGAACCCTTTCCCTGGCGTCCAGCATCCAACAAGAGATACTGGCCCAATGGGGAGGCAAGACGGCATGGTTGTGACCACAGCCCAGGAGTCCTTCAAGGAGCTCTGGGGAGACTGGGAAGACTTACTATCGGAGTGTACGGGCCAGCGGGTGTTCCAGACCCCCACGTGGCACCACCTGTGGTGGACGGAGATGAACGGCGACGCCGAGCTGCGCCTGACCTCCTTTCGCGAGGGGGGGAAGTTGGTAGGGCTGGCCCCGCTGATGAGCCGCAACGGCTGTCTGTCCTTCTTGGGCGATACGGACCTGTGGGACTACCACGATTTTGTGATTGCCCCCGGCAAGGACCCCGAGTTCTTTCCGACCCTGTTCAAGGCCATTGACCCCCAACCCTGGAACGAGTTTACCCTCACCTCCGTCCCTGAAACTTCGTGCAGCCTGGACTACCTGCCCGGCCTGTGCAAGGCCTATGGCTACACGCTGGAGCAGGTCCCGGAGGACGTTGCCCCCGGACTGATGCTGCCCTCCACCTGGGAAGAGTACCTGTCCCTGTTGAGCAAGAAGGACCGGCACGAGCTACGTCGGAAGCTGCGCCGGCTGGAGAGTCAGGCGGACTTCAAGTGGTACGGCTGTACCAGCTCTCCCGAGGACCCCGATGCCTTCAACCGCGATCTGATGGACTTTTTCAACCTCATGGCGCAGAGCCGGGCGGAAAAGGAGGCCTTCCTCACCCCAGACCGGGAGGCCTTCTTCCGCCGCATGGCGGCAAAGCTGGCCGGGTCTGGGGTGTTCCGTCTCTTCTTTATGGAGGTGGAGGGCCATCGGGTGGCTGCGGCCATCTGTTTTGACTACGGAGGCACCCGTTTCCTGTACAATAGCGGCTACAACCCGGACTATTCGCGGCTGAGCGTGGGCCTGCTACTGAACGCCATGAGCTTGCGCCAGGCCATAGAGGAAGGCAAGACGTACTTTGACTTCCTGCGGGGGAATGAACCCTACAAGTATGACCTGGGGGCCAAGGACGTGCAGTTGTACCGGATGGTCATCCGGCGGTGAACCCAGGCCCCTTGACGGTACACGCATGACGGTACACGCAGGGGGTGCAATACATTGCACCCCCTGCAACAGAAGGAAGAAATGTTGCCCTTGAAACGCATTGCTGTTATCAGCGTCCACGGCTGTCCTATGGCGGTCCTGGGCACCAAGAGCGCCGGTGGGATGAACGTGTACATCCGCGCCCTGGCTCAGGGCCTGTGCCGGCTCGGCTTTGCCGTGGACATCTTCACCCGCTGCCACGATTCCGACGAGCCGCCGGTCTATTCTCTGGAGGAGCACTGCCGGGTCATCCACCTGGAGGCCGGCCCAGCGGACGCCGCCAAGGAAGACCTCTTTGGCTACTGTCCCTCTTTTCTGGAAGGGGTCAAGGCCTTTGCAGCAAGGGAAGGCCTGCAATATGACCTCCTGCATACCCACTACTGGCTGTCGGGCTGGGTGGGCCAGGCCCTGGCCCAGGAGTGGGACATTCCCCACGTCGTTACGTTCCACACCTTGGCGGAGATCAAGACGCGTGCCCTGGCAGGGGAAGGGGAGGCGACGCCCCGCAGCGACACGGAACGGCAGGTGGCAGCCGGCGCCGACCGGGTGATCGTCTCTACGGCCCACGAACGGAGCGCCCTGCACGAGCTGTACGGGGCGCTGGAGGACAAGGTGCGCGTGGTGCCTGGCGGCGTTGACCTGGAGCTCTTTCATCCGGGCGAGACGCAGGCGGCCCGGGAGCGCCTGGGGCTGAACGGCCACCAGACCATCCTGTACGTGGGCCGACTGGATGCCATCAAGGGAGTGGACGTGCTTTTGCACTCCCTGGCCCAGGTGGAAACGGGAAAGCAGGTGCAACTCCTGGTGGTGGGTGGGAACGAGGAGGACGGGGAGTACCAGCGTCTGAAGGGACTGGCCCAAGAGCTGGGGCTGGCGGAGGTGGTTGCCTTCCTGGGCAGCAAGGAGCACGAGGCCCTGCCGGCCTATTACCAGGCGGCTGATGTGTGCGTGGTGCCCTCGTACTACGAGAGCTTTGGGCTGGTGGCCCTGGAGTCCATGGCCTGCGGGACGCCGGTGGTGGCCTCCCGCGTGCCAGGATTGCAGACCATCGTGCGCGACAACCGCTCAGGCTATCTGGTGCCGTGGCACTGCCCCGACGCCTTCGCTGACCGGCTGGAGGTGCTGCTGTCCAACGAGGCTCTGCGCCGGTGCATTGGCCAGGAGGCGCGGCGGACGGCGATGCGCATGGGGTGGGACGGGACGGCCCAGGGGGTGGCGGCGGTGTACAGGGAGCTGGGGGTGAGGGGGTAGGGAGGGCGTGGCCGGCGTTACTGGCCCGGCAGCATCCAGGGCAAGGCGGGAGAGGTCCCTCGGTCGTCGTCTCTCTCGGAACGACAGTGTTGCAGTCGGGGCATGGGCGTTTTTGCCATTGACTCCCTGAGATTTCGTGCTACGCTTTTCTGCCAATAGACATACTACCTTGGAGGTTGCTGCTCATGACGTTAGAGAGGCCGGAACGGGCGATGGTGGTCTTCGCCCACCCCGACGACGAGATAGGTTGCGCCGGCACCGTTGCCTTGTGGACAGGCCAGGGCACTGAGGTGTGCCTGGTCCTATGCACCAACGGGGATAAAGGCACGGAGGACATGGAGCTGCCGCCTCAGAAGCTGGCAGAAATCCGCGCTGAGGAGCAGCGGAACGCTGCCACGAGCCTGGGCGTGAAGGACCTGGTGATGCTGGGCTACCCGGACGGGGAGTTGGAGGACACGCGAGAGTTCCGAGGGAAACTGGTACGTGAGATACGCCGCTTCCGGCCCCAGGTCATCTTCACTCATGCCCCTGTGGCCGTCACGCGCCACAACCACCGGGACCACCGGATGACGGGCCTGGTGACCATGGACGCGGTATATCCTTACGCGCGGGACCCCTGGCACTTTGTAGAGCTGACCAGGGACGGCTTAGCGCCCCATAAGGTGGGCGCGGTCTACCAGTGGGGCAGCGACACCCCAACGGTGTTCTCGGACATTGGGGAGAGCATAGACCGCAAGGTGGAGGCGATGCTGTGCCACCGGAGCCAGTTCCTGCGCCCGAACCGGGACCCGAACCGCAGCCCAGGAGACTTCATGAAGGAAGGGGCCAAGCGCCAGGGAGAGCGGGCGGGCCTCCAGTACGCCGAGTCGTTCTACAAGCTGGAGTTTCGGACGTAGGGCCCCGCTACAATATCAGTGCTGGCGTATCAGACGTCGGCCTTAGCCCACGTTTTGGCAGCAGAGGAGGTGGATGACATACGGTGGATGGTGAGAAAAGTGGTCTAGACATCTGGCTGCAACTGGCCTAAGTAGTCAACGATATGTCGCCTGTAGTCATTACCACTCCAAGGGCAATCCGCCATTAAGAAAAACTGCTCTGGTGTTACTTTCAGTTGACGAATTAGACTTTTTTGCGTACCTGGCTTCAGCGTTCCGGGATGTAGGTTACCAACAGTTACCCTATGTCGCTTCTGACCGTCAATGTAGTACCAGCCAGTTTTGTCCTTTCCCGCACCTATCGCTAGGCCGTTTTGCGTGTCCCCTTCTATCTTTCTTACGGCAACGGCAACCTCCCTATGGGTTGCATGTCTACTTGGTGGCATTGTTTGTCACCCATTGCTGGAGTATGGAGAGCCATTCTGTGGGTTCTGGCCCGAGTGTCTCTGGGGGCGATGAAAGCAAGTCTTCATAAAGCTCCACAATTTGCCGCTTTAACTCAATTATCGCCTGTGACTCGGTTTCACCCTCTGCTTCCAAAGAAATGTCCGGAATACGGGCGATAACCTGTGTAGCATAGTCCTCTATCACAACTGGGAGGGGTGACACCAAGGAGTATTTGCGTGAAGAAAGACTAAGGAGAGTAATATTAGAGATGATTGGGCGCTCCAACAACTCATCAACTGATGCTTTAAGGTCTAGGTAAAGTGACCGGAGTATGATTAATTGTGCCCGAACGAATGCGATATCGCTAATCTCCGACTTAATGGGCCGCTCGGTGGGCAAATACCAGCCCTCGTGCCTTCCAGACACTAACGATAGACTGCCCATCCTTTGATCAAACGCTGATCTTGGTGTGGGCCTTCGTTCAGTGGTTGCCCTAATCAGTGCTTCGTTTGTTGGCTCTTCTTTGGTTGACATTGTCATCTTACCGTACTACCTCTCGCCTTTTTATGAATGGCTCCACTAGCGATTGTGCATGTGATATGACTTTACTTGGTAGTTGTGAGGAAATCCCTGCTTCCATGCGATAATCTAGGTGCGCGTGCCAATCCCCAGCATTAAAAATCTCAAGGATTAAGGAGGCACGATCTCCACCTTCTGCCCATGTAATCCTCTCACCAATCCTACGTATCATTGAGGCTCCTGGAATAGGTGGAAGGTCGCTAGGCAATTCAAGAGGAGACTCAATAGCCCCTTTGGGATATTCCCACCCGACATGACAGGACCAATCGGTATTCAAACCTAGTGAACTAATTGACTCTAACCGATCGTTGACCTTGGTCAGTTCTAATTCTCCCGCCTGCCTTCGTGCAGCAGCAGTAATCACTTCATAGGATAACGTAACATGAATGGTCCGACTCCTCGGAGCGATTCGGTGGATGAGCAAAACTACTGAATAGGCATTCTTTCCAATGGAATAAACCGCATTCAGGGGATCTTTGTCTTTCAGTAGTTGTTTGGCAATGTTCGGCGCTGGCTGGATACGCCCACGAATCAACAACTCCCTAATGGCTAGGGGAACTAGGTCTATTTGCAGAGAGTGCTCTATCATCATCCTTCACGCACAGCCCATTACAGTCCCACGGCAGTATCCGAGGCTGGGAGATGACGTATGCTAATGCGGATGCTTGGGCCACTGAATCGTATATCAGCCCCAAAGAAAGGCTCCCTTCGGTGACTGACCCGGAAGGAGCGCTTGACATTTAGTCAACTCAGTATACCCCCTTTATGAAACTACTGCAATAAACTACTTGGGCGATTTGTCAAGAGGTTCCTGACACCTTTTTCAACCAAATAGTGTTCTATTCTGTTCTGCTACTACTCCTGAGTTTTGTACTTGCCACTGAGACCCTTTCCCCCTTCCCGAAAGCCACGTGTTCTGGTAGGATAGAAGTGGTTTATCCCGGAGGGGAGTAACTGACAGTCCTCCCGGACTTGGGCGGAATCAACATGCTGGGGTTGACCCTGGTTCCGCCGGCCTGCTGAGCAGGCCCAGCCAGACCTTCGGCCTAAGCTGTCCCACAGGATGGGCAGCGAGGTCGTCGGTCTTTTTTCATGCCCCGACCTCCTGCTTCTACAGCAAAGGAGATTGCGGCAGTGACCAACCTCATGGAAGCCCTCTTCCCCAACCTTCTTGTAACGGCAGGCGTCTTCCTGCTGGTGGCCCTGGTCATCATCGGGTGCGCTGTTCTGCTGGCCAATGCCTGCGACGTGATCGCCGTCCGGTCCGGCTGGGGCCGCCTGTGGGTGGGCACGCTGCTGCTGGCGGGGGCCAGCTCCCTGCCGGAGCTGGTGGCCAGCGTCACGGCGGTGCGTATCGGAGCTCCCGAACTGGCGGTGGGCAACATCTTCGGGGCCAACATGCTGAACGTCAGCAACCTGGCCATCGTCGTCGCGCTGATAGGGGGCCGGGGCGTGTACCAGCGCATCTCGCCCCACCAGGGCCACCTGCTGGGGCTGGCGCTGGCGATGACAGGTGTCGCCGCGTTCTTTGCAGCGGTGCAGTTCAACGTGCGGTTTGCCTATGTCAGCCCTGCGGGGCTGGTGTTGCTTGGCGTGTACATCGTGGGGTCCCACTATCTCTACAAGGTGAGCAGCGGGGCCAGGGCCCAGGCTCCCGAAGCTGAAGAGGAGTCGTCCACGGGCCGTTCCCTGGGCTGGGGCATCGGCGCGTTCCTTGCGGCGGCGGCGGGCATATTCCTGGCGGCGCCTCTGCTGGCGGCCAGTGCAGACCGCATTGCCGGGTTCACGGGCCTGTCCAGCGGGTTCATGGGTGTCCTGTTTGTGGCCATCGTTACTACCCTGCCAGAGCTGACCGCCACCATCACCGCTATGCGCCTTGGGGCCTATGACCTCGCGGTATCGGGCATGTACGGGACCAACGCCTTCAATGTGGCGGCCCTGGGGGTTGCGGACTTCTTCAGCAAAGAGGGCTCCCTCTTTGGCAACCTGGGCCAGAGCGAGCTCCTGGCGGGGGTGATAGCGGTTGTGCTGATGGCGATGGCCCTGGTGCAGTTGCGGCAGCGCAGGCCGGTGGCCCACATCGGGCTGCTCAGGCCCAACACTTCGTCGGTGGTGGGGCTGTACCTGATTGGGCTGTATGGGGTCTATATGCTGGGCCGGTAGCCCCGGGCAGATTTGCCTCATGGCTCGCCCCTTGTATCTTGGACGTGGTTATTGACAAGATAGCAGTCGGGGTCAAGGGGTGCGATAGACCGTTCGCCCCTGGGTCTTGTAGACCGTTGCAGAGCATGGGTCATCGCACCCCCTCCCAAGA
>JACQOP010000050.1 GCA_016202485.1 Chloroflexota bacterium
ACCCCTACACCCACGCCTGCACCAGTGCCAACGGCGACCCCTACGCCTACGCCCACGCCGGTGCTGCCCACGCCGACCTCTACCCCGACGCCGACGCCTACGGCAACATCAACTCCCACACCTACACTCGTGCCGCCTACCCCCACCCCTACAGCGACGCCAACGCCAACGGCCACTGCCACACCGACGCCTGCACCCCTGACTCATCAGGTGGACATCCAGGGCTTCGCCTTCGTACCTGCTAGCATCACCGTGGCCGTGGGAGATACCGTGAACTGGACCAACAAGGACGTTGCTACCCACACCTCCACATCTGGAACCAGCCCAACGCCCGATGGAAACTGGGACGGAGGCTTCTTGGGGCAGAACCAGTCCTCCAGCCACACCTTTACCGCTCCGGGGACGTTCCCTTACTTCTGTAAGGTCCACCCCGGTATAACCGGGACGGTGACAGTGACGGCGTAACAGGACGTCCTGGACACACGTAGGGGCGACGCATGCGTCGCCCCTACGTGTGTCCTTGTGCTTCTTATACCCCCAGTACCCTCCGCGTCTCCTCCACGTCCACCGCAATCTGGAGCTTCAGCGCCTCCAGCCCGGGATAGGCAATCTCCTCCCGCAGCCGCCGCACGAACTCCAATCGCACCTCCTGGCCGTATAGGTCCCCCCGGAAGTCCAGCAGAAAAGCCTCAACCCGCCGCGCCAGGCCCCGACCAAAGGTGGGCCGCACGCCGATACTCGTAGCAGCGCCGTACCGCCGTTCCCCCACGTGGGCCCAGGCGGCGTAGATGCCGTCGGCAGGCAACGCGGCGTCGGCGTCTGTCTGGAGGTTGGCTGTAGGATAGCCCAGCGCCGTCCCGCCCCGCCCTTCTCCGTGAACCACCGTCCCTGCAAGAGCATAGTTGCGACCCAGGCCCCGGGCGGCCTCAGCCAGATTACCCCGGGCCACGGCCTGCCGTATGGCAGTGCTGCTCACCCGCTCGCCCCCTTGTAGGAACGGCTCCGCCACCGTAACTGTGAAGCCCATGCTGTGGCCCATGTCCCGCAGCACCTCCGGCGTCCCCTGGCGGTTATGGCCCAGGGCAAAGTCCGGCCCTACCACCAGCCCCTTCATCCGCAGGTGGCGTTGTAGCAGGCCCACAAACTCCTCGGCCGACAGGTGTGATACCTCCAGAGTGAAGGTGATCGGCGCAACGACGACGATGCCCAGCTCCCGCATCAGACGGATGCGCTCGGCTACGGAAGTGAGGATGGGTGGGGAAGCGCCCGGGGTGAGGACGGTCCTGGGGTGGTTGCGGAAGGTGACGACCCCTGCCAGGCAGCGGGCCTGGCCCGCCTTAAGCTGCAGCAGGCGCAGAAGGTGCTGATGCCCCACGTGGACGCCGTCAAAGACCCCTATGGAAAGATAGGTGTCCTGCGCCGGCGTCCCCTGGGCCAGTTCTTGTGCTGCGGTGGTCATCTAGGCCCGCGTGGTGGCGCGCAGGTTGGTTGCGCCCCGTAAGTAGATGTTCACCAGCTCCTCCGGCCGCTGCTCGGTGTTCACCAGCAGCAGCACCCGGATGCAGCCAGGCATGGCCCCCTCTACCTCCATCTGCTGGCTGTCCAAAAGGGCAACGTGCTCCCACCCAAGGCGCAGCCGCGCCGCCGTGGAAGGGAAGGCGGCGGTGAGGTCCGGCGTGGCCGTGAAATAGGCGGCGGCAATCTGGTCCCCTTTCAGCCCGTTGGCCTTCAGCATCGCCCCCAGCATTTCCTCAGTGGCTTCATGGATGGACTCCGCCGTATTCTCAGCAGTGGTCGCGCCCCGTATGCCCCGGCATGTCATCGTCATCGGGTACCCCTGGCAATAGGCTGGACGCCGCCCCGAAGCTCTGTGACGAAGCGGGCGGCGTCGGACACGGCCTGGCCCGGGCCCGCGCTGTCAATGACGTTCACCAGGGCGCTGCCGATGGCGGCGGCGGCGGCGTAGCGGCCCACCGCCTCCACGTGCTCGCGGCGGGCGATGCCGAAACCTACCACCACGGGCAGGCTCGTGTGCTTACGAACGCGTTGCACCAGCGCCTGTCCCTCTTCCGACACCTCGGCGCGCGCGCCGGTGACCCCAGCCAGGCTCACGCAGTATATGAAGCCGCTGGCGGTGGCGCAAGCCTCGGCGATGCGTTTCTCCGTGCTGGTAGGGGCCAGCAGGCAGATGAGGTCAATGTTCTTGGCGATGCACGCCTCGCGCAGTGGGCCGGACTCGTCCGGCGGGAGGTCCACGACGATGAGGCCGTCCACGCCGCACGCCTGGCACTGCTCCACGAACTCCCCTATGCCCAGGGCAATGATGGTGTTGTAGTAGCCCATGAAGATTAGCGGGACCTCCATGCCGCCGCGCCGCAGGGCCGCCGCCGTTTCCAGGCACTTCCTCAGCGTGACGCCCTGGCCCAGGGCATGGAAGCTGGCCTTCTGGATGGTCGCGCCGTCGGCCAGAGGGTCGCTGAAGGGCACGCCCAGCTCAATCACGTCGGCGCCGGCCTGCACCAGCGCGGGGACAAGCTCCAGCGTGGTCTGTAGGTTGGGGAAGCCAACGGTGACGTACAGCACCAGGCCCGTGCGGCCCTGGCGTTTTATCCTCTCAAAGGCATCTTTGATGCGGTGCGACGGCATGGCGTTTCCTGCTGTCAAATGGAGGCGCCTCAGTTGGAGGTGAATGTCGCTGCAAAGGCTAGGGAGTTCTGGATGCCATGGGCCAGGATGCAGTTCCACAGGGAACCCGTCCGCCGGTACAGCCACGCCAAAATGAGGCCCGAGACAAAGGCCGGGGCCAGCAGCCCCAGGGAGACATGAGTGAGGCCGAAGAGTAGGGCCGAGGCGAAGGCGGCAGGCACGAACCCCCACTGGACGGCAAAGGCCGGCAGCAGAAAGCCCCGGAAGAACACTTCCTCGGCAATGGGCGCTGCCACCACCGTCGCCAGGAAGCCCAGCGCCAGGGAGAATCCGTTCAGCCCCATCTCCTCCGGCAGACCCGGCGGCAGCAGGGCCTCTGCGCCAAGGGCCCTGACCAGCAGCGTATATACGCCGCTGAAGACAAGGATGCCGCCGAAGGCAAGCAGCGCCAGGGGCGCGCCACCGTTAAACCCGGAAACCATACCCGCGGCCTCCCAGCTCTGCCGGTATTTAGCTGGGCCGAAGAGCGCCACGGCAGCCAGCAGCGCCCCTTCCAGCA
Organism: Chloroflexota bacterium; assembly: GCA_016202485.1. Classification (GTDB taxonomy): domain Bacteria; phylum Chloroflexota; class Dehalococcoidia; order Lucifugimonadales; family JACPCL1; genus JACPCL1. The sequence continues at coordinate 3,206 of JACQOP010000050.1, forward strand.
GCAGGACCAGCACCAGGCCGGCTATGACCCGCTGGTCCACAGAAAAATCGCGAAAGAGGCCGCCCGCAAGCAGGAGCAGTAGGGCAACGGCAACCACTACAGCAAGGCCCCTGAAGGCGTCGGCCACAGACCAGGGGACAGGCGGTAGGGATGGGCGCATAATTGGGGTCACGTTTAAGGCCGCGTCTCTCAGGGGATGGCAAAGGGCATGGTAGCATGGCGCTAGGGTGGAGGCAATGGGGCACAGGTAGCTAGCTGGCCTCCTCCGTGGATTTCCCTCCGCTACTGCACAGCAACAGAGGGCGCACAGTCGTGTGCGCCCCTGTTCCCACCTTCTCTTCCACCCAAACCCTACCCGGGGGCGACCCACATCCGGACCGGCTTACCACGAGTAGGCCCTGGTCTCGGGTCTTTCGGCGCCAGACCCAGGAGGATTACGCCGCCTGGCTCACCGTACCCGTCTCCAACCATCTCTTCAGGTTGCCCACTATCTTGTGGGCGCTGCGCCGCAGCCCTCGTTGCAGCACCGGGTGCAACACTACGAAGGGGATGGGCCGGGCCGCGCGGCATTCACACTCCAGCAGGGTCCCGCCGTCTTCTTTGGGGGAAAGGGTGAAGGACCAGTGGAGGCTCAGGCGGCCCCCCTTCAGCTCATAGGCCACCCTTCTGTTCGGCTCAAAGCCGGTGATCGTCCCCTGGTACTCCACCACCTCAGACTTGCCTACCGCCCTCGCCATAAAGTTCCTGCCCACCGCCGTGGGCGCAGGGGACGTCCACCATACCTCCCACTCACCGTCCAGGTAGCCATGCCGCTTTCTGGGCAGGTCAACCAGGTACTGGAACGCCTTGTCTACCGGCAACGCCAGTGAGACGGTCTCCGATGCATAGGACATTTGCCTGATGTTCAGGGGAAGGTTTTTCGGGGTTTTCATGGGTTACCTCCACAAACACATACGGGGCCTGTACTTGCACCATCTGTAGCACTGAGGGTCACACGTAAAACGATATCGTGATACTTGTTGCCTGTCAACAGGCAATTCACGTCTAGAGTGCATAATTAGAAACGATTATCAGTGTACTATAACCTCATCATGACGTATTATGATGTTTTGTAACCCCAGATGGCCAGCGGGACCGGTGAAGCAGCCATTTACGGGGACGGGATGCCCCGGCCAGCTCTCCCTCAGGAAAACGAAACAAGCTGAGGTGGACGCGTCCACCTCAGCTTGTTTCGCATGTTTGCTCATGCCTGCCGCTTCGCGGTTCTATCCCCTTCCTACGCTGTAGCCTTCAGGCGCTGCCTGGGGGCCGTCGTCGCCGGGGTCAACTCCATCGCAGGCACCTGGTTCGCCGTTGCCTGCAGCACCTTTCCCGCCAGGTCCGGCGCAATACAGGCGATCTGGTCCAGGGTAATAGTCCCCACCAGCAGCCCCTCGTCATCACAGACACAGACGTAGCGCGTCTGCTGCTCCTCCATCATCTTGGCAACCTCCTCCAGGGAGGCCTCTGCGATCACCTTTGGAGGGTAGGGCTGCATGATGGCTCTCACAGGGTTATTGAAGGACCTCACCTGTGAGTGTGGGATTCCTGCTGGTTTTGCAGTCCCCACCCTCTGCAATTTTGCCCTTGCGCAAATAGAACGTATATTCTATTATTTCTCTCACTAGATACACACACCGGAGGCCCCTGTGTTGCGAGGTGCCAGGTTGCTCCAGCTTGAAACAGCTCTCCTGTTCCAGCGCGCCCTTACTGTCGCTCTCGGTGGCTGTAACGCCTGCTTCTTCCTGGCCTACGCCCGCCGCCATCCCCGTCGCCGCCTCGGAGCCGGTGCCCTCGCCCTGGTCAACCTGGCTCTCCTCAGCGAGAGCGTCGCATTTGGCCTCCTCCCAGGGCTGGCGGAAACCCACTCATTTGTGGCTGCTGCCCACTTGGCAGCGGCCTCCCTCTCCCTTGCCGCCGCAGCTAGCATGGCGGCCCTGGTCCTTCGCCATAGACTTCGGCGCAGGCGGTAACCCCCTGCAGCATGCGGCTGCAGGCACGCAACGCCTTGCCCCTTACGTTCCACCCTACGACACACCCGTAAAGCAGAAGGAAGATCCCATGACCACCTTAGCCCAGGCAATCCAACAAGAACAGTGGGAACTGGCGGCCCTCCTCCTCGTGCAGGGCGTGTTGGAGGCCGCCCAGCGCATCCCGGAGGACGCCCTCCTCCAGCTTTTGGAGTCCTGGATGACCAGGGCGGTGAGGATGACCAGGGAGACGGCAATGGCCGAGAAAATTAAGCCCACACACTTCTACGCCCAGGCCCTCTCTGAAGCAGAACGCCTGCTCCTGCCCGATGCCCGGTCAGTGGACGGCCTGGATGACGAGATCGCCCTCCTGCGGGTGCGCCTGTTCACCGCCGTCCAGGAGCACCCGGACAACTTTGTGCTGCTGGTCATGGGCATCAACTCCCTGGTGCGCCTGGCCGCCTTGCGTCACAAGCTGTCCCCAGCCTCAGCCGAAAAGCTGTCCGAGCACCTCGCCGGCATCATCCGCGAGGTCGGTGGCGCACTCTACCCGGAGCATTTCAATAATGCCTGACGACAAGCTCAAAGACGCCCTGCAATGGCTCTTCCGGCGGCAGGCGAAGAAAGCCCAGTCCCCCGTCCAGGAACACACCACCCTGGACCTCTCCCCCCGCTCGCCCTTTGACCTCCTCCTGGACCGGCGCCTCAAAGCCCTGGAGTCCCAGGTCGGCGAGCTGAAAGCCCGCGTCAACGGCCTCATGGCCGCCGTCGCCGCCGCCGTGGTCGTCCAGATTGTGCTCAGTCTGTTCAAGTGAAGAGGCGTTGTTCCGTCGCTATCACTACAGGACTACCTCAACATCCACCAGGTGTGCAGAGGGCCCCACCCTCGCCGGGGGTGCGAAGCCTGTCCTGAGCGGAGCC
>JACQOP010000051.1 GCA_016202485.1 Chloroflexota bacterium
GGCCCGGGGCGTCCAGCAGGTGCTCCAACGCTACAAAGACCTGCAGGACGTTATTGCAATCCTGGGCATGGAGGAGCTTTCGGAAGAGGACAAGGTGATTGTTACACGCGCCCGCAAGATTCAACGCTTCTTCTCTCAGCCCTTCTTTGTGGCGGAACAGTTCACTGGCCGCGAAGGGCGGTATGTCTCTATCCGGGAAACAGTCCGTGGGTTCAAGGAGATCCTGGATGGGAAGCATGATCCCCTGCCGGAGCAAGCCTTCTACATGGTGGGCACCATTGACGAGGCGGTAGAGGCCGGGCAGAAGTTGCTTGCCCAGGCCGGAGCGTAGCGACAAGCGGGTGCACAAGGCGAGGAGGCCGGGAGGGTTACCGTACCATGGCTACCATGAAGCTAGAGATTGTCACTGCAGAGCGCCACGTTTACTCTGACGAGGTCAGCGGCGTTGTGGCCCCCGGCATGGAGGGTGAGCTGGGTATCCTGCCCAACCATGCTCCACTGCTCACCATCCTGCAGCCTGGGGAGTTGCGCGTCATGAAGCAGGGCGAGCAAGATGCCTACATAGCCGTGAGCGGCGGCTTCCTGGAGGTGATGGCCAACCGCGTGGTGGTGCTGGCCGCCGCCGCCGAGCGTGCTGAGGAGATTGACGAAGCCCGCGCCCAGGAAGCCATGAGGCGCGCCGAGGAGCGCATAGTTCACCGGGGTGCGGACGTGGACCTGGCCCAGGCCCTGGCTTCCATGCACCGCGCCCAGGCCCGCCTGAAGGTGGCCCGCCGGCGGCGCCACCCGCCCCAGGCCGGCGGCGGCGGTTAGCCCCGCACAGCCTGCGGCCGTCTCCACTGGCGTGCCTCCTTCCATCCTTATGACGTATGAGCAGGTGTGCCGAGGGGCGTAGCCCTGGGACAGGGGCTGTCCCGATGGGACCGGGACGCTATGAGAGGGCGGGCGGGAACGAAAAGGCTTGCTGAGGACTGCTTGACCGCGTGTTCCGAAGCAAGCTGCGTTTGACACTGCAGCTTGCACCAACGTATAATCAAGTGCTTTACCTTTCCTAAGTGTCCAACTATGCCGAAACGAACCTACCAACCAAAGAAGCGTCGTCGCCTGCGCGTCCATGGGTTCCTGGCACGAATGAGCACGCGAGGTGGCCGTGAAGTACTGCGGCAGCGGCGATTCAAGGGCCGCCAGAGGCTTACCGTCTGAAGCGCACCCTTCCCTGCAGAGTGAGCATACCCACTCTGCCTCCTTTGCGTTCCCACGGGAGCGGCGACTCCGGAGGGCCTCGGACTTCCAGGCAATCAGGAATGGGAAAAGCTGGGCCAATGCTGTCCTTGTGTTACGTTGCCGTTCCAACGGTTTGGACATTACCCGGTTCGGTTTCTCTGTAGGAAAACGCGTGGGGAATGCTGTGCGGCGGAACCAGGTGAAACGTCGGCTGCGAGAGTTCGCCAGGCAACAGCCCCTCAAGCCAGGTTGGGATGTCCTCATCATCGCCAGGCCTGCGGCGGCCCACCTCACCTATGCCCAGCTTGGAGATGCGGCACGGAGATTGATGGAGCGAGCAGGCCTTCTGTTACCCCAAGACACGGGAGACAACCCTTGATGACCCGGACATTGCTGGGCCTGATCCGTTTCTATCAGAAGACTCTTTCCCCCTTCTGGCCGTCTACCTGTCGTTACTACCCCACCTGCTCCCACTACGCCTACGAGGCCGTGACCCGGTTCGGCCCCTGGAAGGGCGGCTGGCTGGCCCTGCGGCGCCTTGGACGCTGCCAGCCCTGGGGCAGGATGGGGTACGACCCTGTGCCGCCGGCTGCAGACGCCGCCCATAGCCGACATGCATGACCGAACAATCTGTTGTCTTTTCATGGGACACCCACTACATAACCTAACCCTTTCTTGTCAGCCATCAATCCCAGGCCCAGGCGGTTTCTGTGGGGAGACTGGGGTTACCTGCGCCCCTGGAGACGCCCTCTCTTCCCTGCGGGCCTGCAAGCTACCCCGCGGAAACCTCCCTTTCCCCAGGCGGCAGATGGCGATGGAGCCGGCCCTATGAGACCCTTCGCCTTCCTGCTGGTTGCCTTGCTGGTCCTGGTCACAGCGGCTGGGTGCACTTCCCGTAGTTTCGCCGGGTCCTCCGGCTGGTCCGGCATTGCCGTCGGGAGCGACGTGGTGTACGTGGGCGCCCGCACCGGCCGCGTGCTGGCCCTGGACGCCCGCACCGGTAGCCAACGGGCTGCTTTCCCTCCAGAGGGCCAGGACCCCCTGAAGGGGCTGTACGGCACCCCCGCCCTGGTAGACGGTGTGCTGTACGTCCCCGGGTACGACGGCAGGGTATACGCCCTGAACGCCGCAGACCTCTCCCTCCGCTGGCAGTACCCCATTGATATATCTACGGTCAAGAGCATCGTCGGGGGTGTCGCCGTAGCCGACAACCTGGTGGTCTTTGGCTCCTCGGATGGCTATGTTCGCGCCCTGAACACATCCTCCGGGCTACGGGAGTGGGAGTTCAAGACCGACGGCGTTGTATGGTCCACCCCTACCATCTCCGGCGGCGTGGTCTATGTCGGGTCTCTGGGTAAGAAGCTCTACGCTCTTTCGCTGGCAAACGGGGTACCCCTATGGGCACAGCCCTTTGAGGCTGGGGGCGCCATTATCTCTTCCCCCCTGGTAGCCGGCAGCAGGGTCATCTTCGGCTCCTTTGACCGGCAAGTATACGCCCTGGACGCCGGCACAGGACGCCAGGTGTGGAGCTTCCGCGGCGGTTCCTGGTTCTGGCACTCCCCTGTGACTGACGCGCAACGGGTTTTCGTTGCAACCACGAAGGGAGTGCTCCATGCCCTGACCCTTTCCTCCGGTCAGGAGATTTGGCAGTTCAACCTCCAGGCGCCGGTTATCTCTTCACCTGTCTTGATGGAGGACCGCCGGCTGGCGGTGACCTCCGATGGGGGCATCGTCTATCTGATTTCCACAGAGAATGGCGGGCAGGTGTCCACCTACAATATTGGCGCTCAGGTACAGGCACCCCTGACCACCGATGGGCAGACGGTGTACATAAACGCCATGAATGAACGGGCGTGGGCCATACGCCTGGTGGGACGACAAGAAAAGCTCTGGTGTATCAATACCAAGGACAAGCAAATCTGCTAGGCTGGGGGGTCTGACGCCGGGTGGACCTCTGTCGCCTACTCCATCAACAGGCAGGATAAGTAGCAGTCGCACATGGAAATTATCTCGCTCTTGTGGAATGAAATCATTCTCAACCCCATGCAGAATGGGCTGGTGCTGCTCTACGCCTTTACGGGGCAGAACTTCGGCATCACCATCATCATTTTCACCATTGTGGTGCGCCTCATTACCCTGCCGCTGACCCTCAAGCAGGTCCGTTCCACCAAGAAAATGTCGGAGCTGCAACCCAGGATGGCGGCGCTGCAAAGGCGCTATGGCAAGGACCGCGCCCGCCTTTCCCAGGAGACCATGCGCCTCTACAAAGAGGCGGGCGTCAACCCCCTGGGGTGTCTGGGGCCAATGGTCATCCAGCTCCCCATCTGGATTGGCCTCTACATCTCCATCACGTCGCTGCTACCCCTGCGGCCCGAAGACCTGGCAAAGCTTGCCGGCCACCTGTACGGATGGCTGCCCATTGTGAATGAAGTCATCCCCCTGGACAGCCGCTTCCTGTGGCTGGATCTGGCGGTGCCCGACCCGTCACCCATCTTGGCCATCATGGTCGGCCTCTCCATGTGGGTGCTGCAGAAGATGAGCACCCCTGCCGCTGGAGACCCACGGCAGCAGTCCACCAACCGTATGCTGTTGTGGATGCTACCCGTCATGTTTGCCTTCTTTACTATTAGCCTTCCCAGCGGCTTGCCGCTATACTGGATGATATCCAACATCATCGGCATTGTGATTCAGTATTTCGTCACGGGCCTGACCGGCCTCTGGCCCCTCTTCCCCAAGCAGCCTGCCACTGCTCCTGCTGTTGTTGGGGTGGGTGAAGCCGTGCAGACCGACGACCAACCACCAGCTAGTGAGGAGTCCGCCCATGAGGAACAAGCTGGAACGCGTGGAGATCAGCGCCAGAACGGTAGACGAGGCGATAGAAGTCGCGCTCAAAGAGCTAGACGCCGAACGCGAGGAAGTCACAATAGAGGTCGTTAGCCAGGGGCGCGCCGGCATCTTTGGCATCGGGGCGGAGCAGGCGCGTGTACGGGTGACCCGCCTGGCCCCTTCCAACACCCTGGCCTCGGAGGCCATTGAGGTGGTAACCAAGCTCCTGGCCGCCATGGAGGTGTCTGCCACCGCTATCCTGCGGACTCCAGGCGACGCAGAAAACGGTCCCACGATTGACATCCAGGGCGACGACTCCGGCCTGCTCATCGGCAAGCGAGGCGAGACCCTGCAGTCTATGCAGTTTCTGGTGAACCTTATGCTGGGGAAAAAGGGCATCCACCCTCTGGTGGTCCTGGACGTGGAGGAGTACAAGGAGCGCCGCAGCCGTTCCCTGCAGGCTATGGCCGCCCGGGTCGCTGAGCGTGTCGCCTCCAACGGACGCCCCATCAGCCTAGAGCCTATGCCGCCGGCGGAGCGCCGGATTATCCACGTGGCCCTGTCTAACCACCCCAGCGTCACCACAGAAAGCGTTGGGGCCGGTGCCATGCGCAAGGTCACCGTCTACCCCAAGCGGGAGCGCCGCACCCAGGGCGGCCCCTGACGCTGTAGTCTGTCTCTGGCCCAGCAGAAGGTGACACACATCCCCCTGGGGGAGGCCTTTCTGCCCCTGATGCCCTGCCTTGAGCAAGGACAGGCCTCTTTATGCGTCTGCACCTTTTCCCCTGTGAACAGGACTTCCTCAGCCGTTCTGCGAAGAACACCTAACGAAATCCCCAGCCGTTGCCCTTGACTTTTCCCCCTCCCGTGGGAAGAATACCTTGGCGCTCGGAAAAGAGCGTCGCGTCCTTCATAACAACCAGGACCTGCATTGCACAAGGAGGGTTGCCATGGCCGATTTCATTGGTGCTGGAGACCTGTCAAAAGGGGAGTCCTGGCGTGCTGCGGCGGCGGAACTTATCGCCACATTGCTCTTTGTCTTCATCGGTGCAGGGACGGTGGTGTCCAGCAGTATGCTGGGGGCAATGGACTCGGCTCAGTTGGTGGCCATTGCCGTGGCCCACGGTCTGGCCATCGGCGTTATGGCGGCGGCTACAGGCCACCTTTCCGGCGGCCATATCAACCCGGCGGTCACTGTCGCCTCGGTGGTCACGCGCAAGATAGGTCTTGCGAAAGGCGGGCTCTACATCATCGCCCAGCTCATTGGGGCGTCCGTTGGAGCGTTCCTGCTGGTGGTGGTGATCCCCGAGGGTGCACAGGGGGGCCTGGGCAGTCACAGCCTCGGTAATGGCGTCACTCCAGCCGGAGGGCTGATTATTGAGGTGGTCCTGACCTTTGTCCTGGTCTTCGTCATTTTTGCCACGGCGGTGGACTCCCGGGGGCCAGGGGTCATAGCGCCCGTGGCCATCGGGTTTGCGATCCTCATTATTCACCTCGTCGCCGTGCCTCTCACTGGCGCTTCGGTCAACCCGGCGCGCAGTTTTGGCCCTGCCCTGGCTGCCGGCCAGTGGGCGGACCACTGGATTTACTGGGTTGGCCCGCTGGTAGGCGGCTCCCTGGCGGCCATCGTCTACCAGGCCGTGTTTGCCAGGAAGACCTAACAGGGTGCTGAAAAACTCCTGACTGCCTTTCCTACCCCACCCTCCAGGGGTAAGTTTGAATCTGGGGGACACCCCCAGTACCCCCGGCAGAAGGGCTTTGCCCCTTGTATCTTGGACGTGGTTATTGACAAGATAGCAGTCGGGGTCAAGGGGTGCGATAGACCGTTCGCCCCTGGGTCTTGTAGACCGTTGCAGAGCATGGGTCATCGCACCCCCTCCCAAGA
>JACQOP010000059.1 GCA_016202485.1 Chloroflexota bacterium
GCGACCTACGTCCAGGACCTCACCCGTGCCCTTACCCGCACCGAACCGGCAGCCCGCTATGGCGGACTTGTAGACCTCCAGGTTGACGCTACCTATGCAACCTCGGAGTACTTCGCAGCCGCCCTCCCTCAAGACGCTGCCCCACGCTTCCTCCCCGAGAAATACGTGGTGCTCCTCTTTACGGAGTCATCCCATGCTGCGCCCCTGGCAAAGGAGTTTCCTGAACTTATCCTGAGCCTGGATGGGCGCCGCTATCTCCCTGATATGACAGAGGAAGTTACGACTTCATCCCACCACCGCATGACGGTGGTGCGCTTCCCCATCGCGCCCCCTCAAGGTACGGCTCACCGGGTCATGACCCTCACCCTTCCCAGTGGCGAGAGCATGGACTGGCATATGCCTCTCCTCCTCCCTGTGTCTGTAGCGCCTTCGGCAACTGCGACAGAGGGCTTCAAGCTGACGCCGCCCCTCATCCTTGCACTCCTCGGCGGCATGTTGGCGGCCATGTGGCCCTGCCTCTTTCAGCTCACCGTCTTTTTCATCCCCGCCCTGGGCGGCCTGACCATGTCTGATGCCAGCGCAGGCGTCTCCCTGCGCAAGCGAATGAGCGTCGTTAAGGCTGCCTTCTTCTTCGTCCTTGGTTTCACCGTGGTTTACACGGCCGCAGGAGCGCTCATTGGCTTTGCCGCACAGCGACTGGGTACAATGCCCGACTACCTGGTCTGGCAGCGCTATCTGGGTATCGCTGGCGGGATCCTTATCATCATCCTGGCCCTGCGAGTTGCAGCCAAAGTAAGGGCGCCCCTTGTGTGCAAGATGCCGGTCCTGTCCAAGATGGCCCACAGCCAGCGCCCTGCCAGCCCGCTGGAGATGATGTTCGCAGGTCTGGCCTTCGCTACGGGGTGCATGACCTGCTTCGGCGCAGCCATTGTCGTGACAATGGTCATCTACGTCGGTATGGCCGCCTCCCCCTCTTTGGGGGCCCTGACCATGTTGGTGTTCTCTCTGGGCATGGGGATTCCCCTGGTCATCGCTGCCACGGCCATGGCCAAAGTCTTGCCGGTACTATTCAAGCTGGAGAAGGTTATCCCCTGGATGGGTCTCGGCGCCAGCGTCCTCATGGTCGGCTTTGCCATCCTCCTGATCACCGGCAACTACATGGCCGCCACCGAGTGGGTGTTCCGCGTGTTGCCGGGAGCAGGTTCCTAGGCCCATCCGTTCAGGAAGTATTCAGTCAAAGCCTCTGGCTGTTCAGGGTGTGTTCTGGTCTCCTCCTCTATCCTTAACCTGGCGGCGGAAATCTGGGTGGATACAGGAGAACGTAATGGCAACGCTGAGCAGGACTTCCCAGACCATGAAGCCAGAGGGGAAGGGGAGCAAGTTGTGGCTCAAACAATGCCCTAAGTGCCAGGGTGACCTCTTTCTGGACAGGGATATGTATGGCCCCTTTGTATCCTGCCTCCAGTGCGGGTACTACCTCAATGAGGGGCAGATGCAAGCCCTGCTGGCCGCAAGCACCCAGGAATTATTCCGGCGCCAGCGCCAGGAGCAGCGAATGGAAGAGGCGGCCCTGGTGGCTTGAAGTGTCCCCAAACCCGCCTGGTGACCAGGGGAAGAAAGGTTGGCCCAACGAAATGATAAGACACATCTTGGTCCCGCTGGATGGGTCTGAGTATTCGGAAAAGGCCCTGGTCTTTGCCTCAGAACTGGCCCGGACCACGGGGGCGCACATAAGCTTGTTGACGGTAATTCTTCGGTTCGGTGCTGTACTTCCCAATCAGAGGCAGCTAGAGGAAAGCAGCCACTTTCAGGTGCACCAGTACCTGCAGCCTATCCGGGAACGCCTTACGAGTGAGGGCTTAGACGTGTCGGCCAGCGTGGACTTCGGCAACGCAGCCGACGCCATCGCCGATTTTGCCCGACAGGAGGGCGTGGACCTTATTGTCATGTCTACCCACGGGATTGGTAGTCGCAGCACCTATGCCCTCGGAAGTGTAGCCCTCAAGGTCCTGCAAATCGCCCCCTGCCCAGTGACGATGCAGCGGGTGGTGGAGCCTGCCTCCTCCCGTCGGCCTACTGCCCAGGCGCGCCTCGGCAGCAGCATCGCTGGAGCGGCAGCTTCTGACGGATAACCTCTCATTCCCCCCTGGGACTCAACAACAGAGATGGCCCACGGTGTCACCGTGGGCCATCTCTGTCATATCCCCTCTCCGGCCGGCTGCAACACCCTGCTAGGGGCTGGGGTTGCCGCTCATCCAATAGCAACCCCAGCCCCTATGTACATTGCCAGAGTTCCCCGGGGCCTCATTACCTCTTTATCGCGCCGGGTACCGCGACAAATTGTTCTCTTCCTTCGTCATGAACTCAAGGAGCGCCGGCTGGCCCTTCGCCGACGCAGCCTGGGCGCGCTTGAAGGCCGGAACAATCTCCTTGGGGCTCTCCACCCGCTCAGCGTGGGCCCCAAGGGCCTTTGCCAGGTTCGCATACTCACCATAGAGGTTGGTGAAGCCAAACTTCTCCGCGGCCGTGGGATAGTTCCTGGCGTAGCCGCTCAGAACATGGTTGTTCAACACAATGGTGATGGTGCCTATCTTGTGGCGGGCTGCCGTTTCAATGTCCATGCCGGCCATCCCTATGGCGGCGTCCCCCATGAAGTTGATCACCGTCTTGTCCGGTGCGCCAAGCTTCGCCCCCATAGCAATCCCCAGGCCATATCCAAGCTGTGAAGAATTCCCCCAGCCCAGATAGCCCCGGGGCGTCAGGGGTTCCCAAAAGGGAATCAACTGGTCCCGCGGATGGCCCGAGTCGTGGGTCACAATCGTCTGGGTCCGGTCCACCGTATGCATGACGTCCCATATAATCCGGTACGGGTTGATGGGCGTCTCATCAGAGGTCAATAGTGGCATCCACTCCTCCAGCCACTCATCCTTCACCCGCTTCACCTCCGCTGCCACGGTCCCGTCCCCCTTGCGGCCATTGGCCCCTGTCTGCTTCCGCACTTCCTCTATGAGCTGCTGCAACACAAGCCGGGCGTCCCCAACAACAGCATGCTGTATCTGGTGCTCCTTGTTCAGGTCCCGCTCGTCAATGGTGCACTGCACAAGGGTCTTTCCAGCAGGAACGCCTGTAGAGGCCAGGTTGGTGGTGAAGCTGCACCCAATGCCAAAGACCAGGTCGGCCTTGTCCAGGAAATGCCTCACGGCCTTGGTCATGGTGGACCCGCCGGTTCCTAGCGATAGGGAGTGGTTCTCTGGGAAGGCGCTTTTCCCTGGGTTTGTCGTCATGACTGGCGCATTGGCCAGCTCCGCAAACTCCTTCAGCTCCGCCGACGCCTCGGCCCATAGCACACCCTGCCCGGCATAGATGACCGGGTTCTTCGCCGATAGCAGCGCACGGACGGCTGCGGTGACATCCCGTGGGTTGCCGGCGCTCTTGAATGAGCCGACAGCCCTGTAGTCAAAGGATTCCTCCCCAATTTCTTCTGAACCCACGTCAGATGGCACCTGCAGCATCACTGGGCCCCCTCTGCCCGAACGCATGAACGTGTACGCCCGGCGCATCATCTCGGGGACACGGGTGGCCTGGTTGATCTGGGCCGACCACTTGGTGATGCCCCGGTAATTCTCTACGGGGTCATACTCTGGGGGTTGCTGCGTCCGGCTCCGGGCTGGGCCGCCGGGAAGCACCAGAATAGGCGTTGATTCTGCATAGGCATGGGCAACCCCGCCATAGGCGTTCTCAATGCCCGGACCACCCTGGGTCACACACACCCCTATCGGCTTGCCATTGGTCACACGGCTGTACCCGTCAGCCATGTTGATGGACGCCCGCTCCGTCCTTGACATAATGGGCGCAATGCCAGCAACAGCCGCTGCCTCAATAAGTGTGTTTGCAGGAAAACAGAAAAGGTACTCCGTACCCTCCAGCCGCAGGGCGTTTGCAATAGCCGTTAAGCCGCGCATATTCCTTCCCTCCTTCATAGTTAGTCACACTTATAGGTACCATCTAGCGGGACTCTCATACGGTTCATGTCCCGCACAGCAAAGGTGGCCTGCCACAGTTGACCCCAGCCCCATCCGTGACGCCCCAAAATCGCCCCAAGTATACATGCTAAGCAGAAATGTATAAATAGCTGGCGCAGCAAAGGTGGTGGGTCGCCAGTGCCCTTGCCGTCTCCTATTCCTGCTATAATCGCCCCAATTCTCGCGCCCTGTTTCCTGGGAGAGGGGACCTTTCATGAATACACTCATTCTCGGCGGCAATCGCTTCATTGGCCCAGCCCTGGTCCATGAACTCCTCGCCCGGGGCCACCAGGTTACCATCCTCAACCGCGGACGCACCGAGGCCCAGCTTCCCCCCCCCCAGGTCGCATCGGCCCCATCACCGCCCGCGCCCTCGGCCTCCGCGTGGACATCGTCGCGGTAGAGTACACCATAGCCGGGCTGGTAGAGGCGATTAAGGGGCACGTTGCTTTAGACACAAAACGATAACAAAAGAGGGCTGGGATTGTCCCCAGC
>JACQOP010000058.1 GCA_016202485.1 Chloroflexota bacterium
CACCATGGCGGGGCCACCGATGTCTATGTTCTCCAGGGCGTCGGCCAGGGTAACCTGGGGGTTAGCAACGGTCTGGCGAAAGGGATAGAGGTTGACGGCGACGATGTCTATGGGTGCGATGCCCTGCTGTGCAAGCTGGGCCATGTCGCCGGGCAGATCCCGGCGGGCCAGGATGCCGCCGTGGACCCTGGGGTGGAGGGTCTTGACGCGCCCCTCCAGGATCTCCGGCGAGCCGGTGTAGTCGGACACCTGCTGGACGGGGAGGCCGGCGCCGGCTAGCTCCCGGTGGGTGCCGCCGGTGCTCAGCAGCTCGTAGCCGAGGTTTGCCAGGGGCCTGGCGAAGTCCACCAGGCCGGACTTGTCGTAGACGGAAAGGATGGCTTTCACGGGGGTGCTCCTGTGTTTTGTTGCTATCCTCTGCTATTGGATGAACTCTGACCTAACGTATAATGCCAGCCTTCTTGCCACGTAAATGGAGCATTGACCAGGTCAGGCAGGGCCTGCCCATATAGCAGATGCTCAAGCGCCCAGCGTGTGGCAGAATGTCCAATGATGACGACTGATTTGCCATCCCAATCGCGGGAGAGGTCCTGCAGGAACTCCTGAACGCGCATCACAACATCGCGATAGCTTTCTCCCTCTGGGAAGGGGACGTCAATGTGCTGGGACCGCTCCGTCTCCAGTTGAGCGGTAGGCATGCCGTTCAGCATTCCATAGTTGCATTCGCGCAGGCGCTTGTCCAGTATTATGGGGATGCTGTCGTCGCCGAAGGCAATGGTGGCCGTCTCCACAGCGCGGCCAAGGTCTGAGGTAAAGATAGCATCTATTCTTTCTCGTCGCCTCCGCTCCCCAAGCTCTTTCGCCAGCAGCCTTCCCCTCTCTGACAAACAGCCATCAAGCCAGCCGGTTGCGACCCCTCTCTCATTGTCTACACTTATGGAATGGGTCTCAAAGACGATGTCAACGGACATATTCAAACGGCCCTTGGTTGACGGGCGAACTCCACGAGGCCCGTTTTGGCGTAGACGGAAAGAAGGGCTTTCAAAATGTGTGCCCTTTCACAGGGAGGCCGAATAGAATCTCAGCTAGCTCTTGAACGCTTGACACCTTTTTGAATTGGCTGGGCGGTACATTGTGATGGCCAGGCCGTTCCGCCTTCGTCCCTTGAACATTCGCCTTGGTATGCTTCGTCATTTGAAAAGCTCCTAGGTCAGGCAAAGGCTTCCCAGCTGCACTCCCCCAAAAATAGTATCCAATAGAGACCCTGCGTCCCGTGGCATCTGGTCCTATCCGTAGCCAGATCACACAACCGGAAGGCTTTCTCGCCAACTCCGCACTAACTGACAGATAACGTTTTTTTGACTCCACCAGAGAGCTCTTCAACTGAATGTGACGAGTTATGCCATTGCATTCAACGACCAGGTCGTAGCCGCTGGAATCTACTTCTGACCGCAATACATCCATCGGCTGCTTTCGTCCAAACCACGCTTCTTGCATTAGTTCCGATACAAAAAGATGCTCAAGCATCTGTTCCCTAACAGTGGAATAGCGGAAGTTTTGCTCTTGAGTGCTCATCGGCGAATCACCGCCTAAGTAAGACTTTGACGGGGCGAGCCTTCCGACCCGCCCCGTATTCTACCAGCTTTGCCAGAACTATACCCAGCGCCGTGCTTATCTCCTCCATTCCCGTCACGGGAAGGGGGTCAGGGGGTTAGGTTGCCCGCACGCAGTCCATCTGGTACGCAGCATCGCCGGCGATCTCCACGATGTAGGGGCTGTTGGCCTCCACGGCCTGCATGAGGGCGCGGGGCAATAACTATTACTGGTCGCGCCTCAGACCGGTATGCTTGGCGATCCGCGCGAGCATAGCGGGGCCAATTTCTTCCTGGTCGTGGAAGCCTTCTTTGCTAAGTACGCGATGAGAGCCGCTCTGGCGTTTGATGGCCCAGCCAGCTCTCAGCAGTGCCCGCAGCACTTGCGGCGCCTTGGTGCTGGGCCAGGAGGTCATGCTGCTTCAAAGGACACAGAAAGGATTTCCGGCGTGGTCTCGCCATGTTCTATGCGGTCAGCCAGCACACGCAAAGCAAGGGCCTTGACCTTTGTGAGGGCGTCTTGGGACGTAGCACCATAAGCCATCACACCCGGCAAGCTGATGACCTCGGCTATCCAGCGCCCGTCCCTTTCCTGTTCTAATTCTATGCGCAGGTTCATAAACTCTCCCCCGAATACAAATGCTATGGTAGCACAGGAGCAATCACTAGACTACGGGGAACAGCCTGCGCCTTCATGGTGCGGAACTGGGGGCAGTATTCGGGGGACGATGGATTTCTCCATGTCTTAAACGAGAGGGGCGGACCGGATCGGCCCGCCCCTTGTTCTACCAGCCTGAGCTAGGGGAAACCTAGCGTCTTGCTACCCCGCGCGTACGCGGTCCATCTGGTACGCGGCGTCGCCGGCAATCTCCACGATGTAGGGGGAGTTGGCGGCCACTGCCTGCTTCAGCGCCCTGGGGAAGGCGTCCAGGTCCGTGACCTTGACGCCCTTGGCCCCGAAGCTCTGGGCCAGGCTTACGAAGTCCGGGTTATGCAGCTCTGTGCCGATGACGTTGCCCTTGAAGCGGGTGAGCTGGTCGTCGTTGGATGCGCCGTAGCGGGAGTTGTTGAAGAGGACGACGACGGTGTTGATGCCATACTGCACCGCCGTGGCCATCTCGCCGATGGCGTACATGAAGCCGCCGTCGCCGGTGAAGGAGAGGACCGGCTTGTCCGGGTTGCCGACCTTTGCGCCCAGGGCGGTGGGGAAGCCGTAGCCCAGGGTGCCCATGTAGGAGGAGGTGACTAGGGTCCGGGGCTTCAGGGTGGCGAAGGCGGAGCCTGCCCAGCGGTCACCGCCGGTGATGCCGCCCACGACGATGGTGTCCTCGGGTAGGTCCTTGCGCACCTGCTCCCACACATTGTAGGGCGCGGGCCGCTGGGCGCGCATGGCTTCATCGTCCCGCTTCTTCAACCCGGCTACGGCACTTTTGTCCCAGGAGGACTGTACACGGGCGCTGGCCAAGGCCTGGCCGAGCTGGCCCAGGCCCAGCTTGGCGTCGGCTACGACGCCCAGGGTGGGCTTCATGAGGAGCTTGTTCTGGAACTCGGCATCGTCAATATCCAGGTGAATGAGCACCTGGGGAGGTTTGGGGGCCCAGTCCATGGCGGGGTTGATGTTGAAGCGGGTGCCGACGGCGAAGATAACGTCGGCCTGGCGCAGCAGGTCGGCGGCTGCTCCTCCGCCTGCGCCGCCGCCGGCGTTGACCACCATGGGGTTGGTGTCGGGCAATGCGCCCTTTCCTTCCCGGGTGAGGACTACAGGAGCGCCCAGGGTCTCGGCCACGCGGCGTAGCTCCGAGAAGGCGCCCGAGAGGCTGACGCCGCCGCCTGCCCAGATAAGGGGGCGCCTGGCGTTTGCCAGTTGGTTGACCACGGCGCGCAGGGTATCGGCGGCGATGGATGGACGGGGGTACTCTTCCCCCTCAACGGTCTGGATGTCGGCGAGGGTGGCGAGGGTGTCCGGCGGGATCTCAATCTCCACCGGGCGGGGCCTGCCGGTCTTGATCTGTTTGATAGCCTCGTGGATGCCCTCGGGGATGTCCTCGGCCTTCACGACGCGGTCCTGCCACTTGGTGACGGGTTTCATGAACTCCAACTGGTCATGGACCTCATGCAAGGCCCCGCGGCCGGTGCCGATGAGGTTGCTGTCAATCTGGCCAGAGATAAGCAGGACGGGGGAGGATGCTGCGTAAGCCGTGGCCAGGGCTGCGCCGGCGTTGTAGGCTCCGGGGCCGGGTACAATCAGGGCCACGCCGATCTTGCCCGTGGTGCGAGCGTAACCGTCAGCCGCATAAGCGGTGGTCTGCTCGTGGCGGGTGGTGATGATGCGGATGCCGGGCTGGGTGAAGAAGCCGTTGTAGATGTGCATAATCTGCACGCCAGGCAGGCCGAACACCACCTCTACGCCCTCTGCCTGGAGCTGCTTGATGACTGCCTCGCCACCGGTCATTTGGGCCATAGCTGACCTCCTTCAGGGGTTTCTCAATGTGTTGCGCCCAGAGATTAGCACAGGGGCAGGGGAAATGGTAGGGTGAAGGTTACGAGAGCAACAATTCCTGCTCTTTGCCCGTGGCCTCGTTCTCTGCTACGAGTTTTCTGTACAGGAGGATACCCAATTGCTGGTTGGCATTCAACAGCTCAATGCCATAGATACGCCCATCAGGACCCAAGTCAACATTCACCTCAGCACTCAGACAGAGGGTCTGTACCTGGGCTTCTTTCTCCTGGAACCGGATATGGGCAATGTTATAGCAGGGGTCATAGGGGAGCCTCACAGCCCACCTCCTCAAGAAAACTTCGTGATAACAGTGAAGACGATCCAGTCGTCTCCTTAGGGAACAGCAAAGACCTCAAGCTGCTTGGTAGCATACCACTTCTCAAGCCAGATGCCATTGTACGGGAAATTACGCCTGAACCCCTGCCTCCCGTATTTAGCCGGGAAGGCCTCCCCTTCCGTTACGGCAGCCACTACATCAGCTTCTGTACACCCGCGCTCTCCAAGACAGTTCAAGGCATGGGGATGGAATCTTACGGGCATGGAAGTGGCCTCTTGGCCTGCGGAGCATTCATGATACCACGCAGGAGGGGCCTCCACGTAGAACATCTCCTTGCCCAGGGCGGTCTTGCTGTCTCCTTTACCTTTCCTTTCTTCTCGTCTTCTCGCTTTTACCGCCACTTATTACTACGCTAAACCAGGCCGATTAGCTCATAGCGATTTTGTCCGGTTAGCAGAAAGACATCCGCATGTAGCTGAGGCTCCCATGAGGGAAGAGGGCCACGCAAAGACGCTCCAAAACCAACCCCTCTTGCGCCTTGACACCGTTTGTAGCCGCTCTTACCATGATGGGGTAACAGGGCGCAGGGTAGGCTGGCGCAGGCCTGTTGGATGGCCGCTTGTTCATCCCTCCTCAATTTCCCGCCATCGCCAGAGACAAGGACGGTATGTGTGTTGCCATGAGCAGGCTAGACCGGTGGACAGGTAAGTTATGACCAAGTTCATCTTTGTCACCGGCGGCGTTGTCAGCTCCATCGGCAAGGGCATCAGCGTCGCCTCCATCGGAAGGCTCCTCAAGAGCCGCGGCCTCACTGTCTCCGTTCAGAAGCTTGACCCCTACCTCAACGTTGACCCCGGCACCATGTCCCCCTACCAGCACGGCGAGGTCTATGTGACCAAGGACGGCTGCGAGACGGACCTGGACCTGGGCCATTACGAGCGTTTCATTGATATTGAGCTGACCGCCTCCTCCAACGTGACCGCCGGCCAGATTTACAGTTCCGTCATTGGCAAGGAGCGCCGGGGCGATTACCTGGGAGGCACCATCCAGGCGGTGCCTCACGTGACCAATGAGATTAAGGACCGCATCTTTGCTATTGCCAGGGAGAGCAACCCCGATGTGGTGGTGGTGGAGGTGGGCGGCACCGTTGGGGACATTGAGGGCCTCCCCTTCCTGGAAGCCATACGCCAGGTGCGCAACGACGCCGGCCGGGATAATGTCTACTACATCCATGTGACGCTTTTGCCCTACATCCTTGCCACCAAGGAGTTGAAGACCAAGCCTACCCAGCACAGCGTCAAGGAGCTGCGCAGCATCGGCATCCAGCCCGACGCCATCCTGGCCCGCAGCGACTTCCCTGTGCCGGAGGGCATCCGAGATAAGATTGCCCTCTTTTGCGACGTCCCCAGGGACGCGGTTATCCCTCTGCCGACGGTGGACAACATCTACCGGGTGCCTTTGATCCTGGAGGAGGCCGGCCTGGGGGACATCCTGCTGGAGCAGTTGGGCCTCCAATACCGCAGCCGGGACCTGGCCCTGTGGAGGACCATGGTAGACCGCTTCAGCGCTCCAAAGGAGCGGCTGTCCATTGCGGTGGTGGGCAAGTACGCCGACCTGCCGGAGGCCTACCTTTCGGTGAAGGAGGCCATTTCCCATGCTGCGCTGCACCATGGCAGGGACGTGGAGGTATCCTGGGTGCACTCCGAGGACATAGAGAAGCGCGGGCCGGAGGCGCTGCTGGCCTCGGCCAATGGCATCGTAGTGCCCGGTGGGTTCGGTCCCCGGGGGATTGAAGGCATTATCCAGACGGCGGAATACGCCCGCACGCGCTCGGTACCCTATCTAGGGCTGTGCCTTGGGATGCAGGTCATGGTGGTAGACTTTGCGCGAAGTGTCCTGGGAATGGAGGGGGCCAACTCCACAGAGTGTGCACCGGACACTCCCTTTCCGGTCATATCCATGATGGAGGAGCAGCGGGGCGTCAAGCAGATGGGGGGCACTATGCGCCTGGGCAACTACCCCTGTCAACTGGTGCCTGGGAGCAAGGCGGCGGAGGCCTACGGCCAGCCGGTGGTGTACGAGCGCCACCGCCACCGATACGAGTTCAATAACCAGTACCGTGAGCCGATGCTGCTGGCGGGCCTGCGCCCCACAGGCCTCTCTCCCGACGGCAGCCTGGTGGAGATCAGCGAGATTGTGGGCCACCCATTCATGGTGGGAGTCCAGTTCCATCCAGAGTTCCGGTCGCGCCCGGACCGTCCACATCCCCTGTTCAGCGGCTTCATCGCAGCAGCAAGCGAGACTATCCGGGAAGGCGGGCAGCATCCCCTGCCACTGGCCGTAGGCTAGAGGCCCACCCGTTCTGTTGACACTCCCCTTGCGGGCGCACCATAATGGAAGCACCCTCAGAGGAGCCCGGTATCAAGGTTCTCCAATTCCATGACATGTAGGGGACTCCCATGCATGAAATGGTCATAGACAGCATCCGTGTCAGCCTCCAGAACTACCAGCGCGTGGTGATTCTCAAGGACAAAGGCTCTGACCGCTATTTGCCTATCTGGATTGGCCCCGCTGAGGCTGACGCCATTGCCGTGAAGCTCCAGGGCGTCAGCGTGCCTCGGCCGTTGACCCATGACCTGCTGGGCGCCATTATCAGCACCCTCAAGGGCCGGCTGACCCACATTGAGGTCAGCGACCTGCAGAACGATACCTTCTACGCCAAGCTGGGGATCCAGGTAAACGGCAGCTCTGTGGAGGTGGACTCCCGTCCCAGCGACGCCATTGCCCTGGCGGTGCGTGCCCAGGTCCCCATCTATGTGGCCGATGAGGTCCTGGAAAAGGCAGGCATCACCCTGGACGAGACCGGCAAGCCTGTACAGCCGGGCGAAGGTGAGGAAACAGAAGGGGGGAAAGAGGTGAAGGAGGAGGAACTGAAGCGCATGTCCGCCTTTACCGACTTCATCAAGACGCTGGACCTGGAAGACCTGGGCAAGGGCCAGGGGCAGAACCCCTAGGTATGTTAGCGCACAAGAGACGCGCCATCTCGCTAGAGATGGCGCGTTTTCTTTTGGAGGCCGTTGACCGGACAAATTGGATTGTGATAAGATTCGCAAGGTTTGGACGGGATGAACAGCCGTAGGTTCTTGCTGGTAATGCGGTTGCTTGGGGTGGGCTGGTATATGGCTTTCTGCATTGTGTTTGGCATAGGCGGCGGAATCTGGTTGGACAACCGCCTGAATACGTCGCCATTGTTTGTCTTGGTGGGAGTCCTCCTTGGTTCTGGTCTAGCCTTCTACGGGGTCTATAAGATGCTCGTTCCGTTGCTGACAGGCGACCAGAATGGTCCGGGGTCCGAGGGGTCGTAGGAGCCGTATCGTTGAGTCCTAATGCGAAACGAGCCTTGTTTGCCATACTGGCAGCCGCCGGTGTTTTGGCGCTAGTCGGAGTGATGCTAGGGGGGATCGTCTCAAAGACCCCCTTCGTCCCAAAACCAGAGGTGCATTTGCCGCCGCAGCCGGTCCTGGCTGCGGACGCCCAAGAGGCCGAGGAGGCCCATAAGCTCCCTGACCGGTTTATCATCACCAACACCTTACTGTCCAGTTGGATTGCTACGGGACTTCTCTTGCTGCTCTTCTGGCTGGGGGCCCGCGGGGTGAAGGATAACCAGGCTCCAAGGGGCATTGCCAACATGGTAGAAGCGGTGGTTGAGACCATGTATGGCTTTGTTGAAGGCATAGCGGGCCGCGACAATACCCGCAAGTTCTTTCCCCTCTTCGCCACCATTTTCATATTTGTGACCTTCAACGCCTGGCTGGGCCTTTTGCCCATTTATCCTACCCTGGGTTTCATAGAAGACGGCGAGGTTGTCCGCCATCTGCTGCGGCCTGCGGGGACAGACCTCAACATGCCCCTGGCCATTGCGGTGGTCTCCTTTGTGTTCGTAGAGTTCTGGGGTATTCGCAGCGTGGGACTGGGCTACTTCGGCAAGTTCTTCCGTCTTGGCTCCCTTCTCAAGGGTCAGGTGATTGACTTTTTTGTGGGCATTCTGGAGCTCATCAGCGAGTTCATCCGCCTGGTGAGCTTCACCTTCCGGTTATTTGGTAACATGACGGCGGGAGAGATCCTGTTGCTGGTCTTTACATTCCTCTTGCCTTTCTCGTTCCCATTGCTCTTCTACGGCCTTGAGTTGCTGGTGGGCCTTATCCAGGGCTTGATTTTCTCTGGGCTGACCCTGGTGTTTGTTACCCTGGCCATCCAGCCTCATGGAGGTGAAGGGGAACACGGCGGGCACTAGGGACTAATGCACGAGGGAAGGGGGCGCACATGCCTGTAGAACTGGTTTTTGTTCTGGTGGTGGTCCTGTTTGGCATCGCAGGCGCCGCGCTGGGGCTTGCGGTCTATGCGATAAGCGCCCACCAGGACTAGGGACCCTCCCGTCCGGCGGTAGGCGATACAAATACGTAAAAAGGAACACAGCGAAGGAGGACTCATGGACGCAGAGGCAGCCAAACTGCTAGCCGCTGGCATAGCGGGTGGTCTGGGGATGTTGGGCCCGGGCATCGGTATCGGCATTCTTGGGGCAGGAGCCCTTAACGCCATTGGCCGCAATCCGGAGGCACGCGGCCCCATCCTGACCAACATGATCCTGGCCATTGCCTTCGCAGAGGCCCTTGGCATCTACGCCCTGGTGGTCGCCATTCTCTTGGCCCTGGTGGTTTAGATACCCGGCACATAAGACATCGGCAAATCTCTATGGAAGGACTGGCATGGGAGAGCTAGGGTTCCACTGGCAAAGCCTTCTCGTCTATCTGGTCAACTTCACCATCCTCTTGGTGTTTTTGTACCTGTTGGCCTATAAGCCCATCCTCCGGGTGCTGGACCAGCGCTCTTTGCGCATCAAAGACAGCCTGGAGCAGGCGGAGCGTGTCCAGAAGGAGGCGGCGGAGCGCCAGGCGGCCTTTGAACTGCAGCTTACGGAAGCCCGCCGGGCCAACCAGGCCCAGTTTGAGGAGGCCCAGAAGCGCATCGCCCAGTATGAGCGGGAGCAAAAGGAGCGGGCCGACAAGCTCGTGGGAGAGGAACTGACCAAGGCCCGGTCCGAGATCCAGCGGGAGCGGGACCTGGCAATTGACGAGGTGCGGGCCCACTTTGGCGAGCTCGCCATCACCGCCGCCGAGCGTATCGTGCGGCGTTCCCTGGACGCGCCGGCCCACCGCGAAGTCATTGACCAGGTACTGCAAGAAGGCGGCGCCATGGGCGGCAGGAGAAGCTAGGCTATGCCCAAGGCCCCTTCCACCAAACGGTACGCCCTGGCCGCCTTTGAGCTGGCCCGGGAAGGCGGCCGCATTGAGCAGTGGGCGGAGGACCTGGCCCGCGCCAACGAGGCGCTCCAGTCCGAAGGTCTGATTGAGGCCCTGGAATCCCCCAAGATTGGCGCGTCCCAGAAAGTGTCCATCATTCGCCAGTCTATCACCGGCCTGGACCCCCTGGTGACAAACCTGCTGTGCCTGCTGGCTTCCCACAACCGGATAGGACAGTTGCCAGGCATCCTGGAGGACTACCAGGCCCTCACGGACGCCAACTATGGCCGGGTACGGGCCATGGTCACCACGGCGGTGCCTCTGGAGCCGGAGCAGGAGCAGCGTATCAAAAGGCAGCTAGAAGCAATGGTGGGCCTTGAAGTGGTCATCACCTCCCACATGGACCCAGAAGTCATGGGTGGAGTGATGGCCCGGGTGGGCGACCGCATCATAGACGGCACCTTGCGGGGCCGGCTGCTTGGCCTCAAGCGCCACCTGGCACAGGTACGAGGATAGGGGTGTCCCCCTACCCCAATCCTCCCTCTTTGGGGGAGGAGGTAGCGTTTCTTTTTCCCGTAGGGGAAAATGAGATGGGGAAACGTTTCTTGGTAAACACTGAGGTGCATTCATGACAACTCGCGGCCAAGATATTGCAGCCGTTATCAGGCGCCAGATACAGGAGTTCGGCGGCGCTGTCAGCATGGTGGATGTGGGTGTGGTCACGGAAATTGGCGACGGCATTGCCCGCATCCACGGACTTTCGGGCGTCCGGTACACGGAGCTCCTCCAGTTTCCCGGTGATGTGATTGGCATGGCCATGAACCTGGAAGAGGACAGCGTTGCGGCGGTTATCCTGGGTGACGACACAAAGATCAAGCAGGGCGACGAGGTGCGCTCCACGGGGCGCATCGCCGAGGTGCCCGTGGGCAGCGCCGTCGTTGGCCGGGTGGTTGACGCCCTGGGCAATCCGGTTGACGGCAAAGGCCCCATCCGCTCGGAACGCTACCGCCCCGTGGAGCGCGTGGCGCCCAATGTGGTAGCGCGTCAGGCGGTCAACGTGCCGGTCCAGACGGGCATCAAGGCCATTGACGGCATGATTCCCATTGGCCGGGGCCAGCGGGAGCTGATCATTGGGGACCGCTCCACTGGCAAGAGCGCCGTGGCCCTGGACACCATCGTCAACCAGAAGGGCGGCGACCTCATCTGTATCTATGTCGCCATCGGCCAGCGCGTTGGCAAGGTGGCCCAGGTGGTCTCCACGCTGGAGCAGTACGGGGCCATGGAGCACACCATCGTCGTGGCGGCCAACGCCTCTGACCCCGTGGCCCTCCAGTACATGGCCCCCTACACTGGGTGCGCCATCGGCGAGGAGTTCATGGAGGCGGGTAAGGACGCCCTGATCGTTTATGACGACCTGTCCAAACACGCCTGGGCCTACCGCCAGCTCTCCCTGCTGCTGCGCCGGCCCCCGGGGCGCGAGGCCTATCCTGGAGACGTGTTCTACCTGCACAGCCGCCTGCTGGAGCGGGCGGCCCGCATGGACCAGGAGCGGGGCGGAGGCTCGTTGACGGCCCTGCCCATCATTGAGACCCTGGCCGGCGACGTATCCGCCTACATTCCCACTAACGTGATTTCCATTACCGACGGCCAGATTTACCTGGAGACAGACCTGTTTAACTCGGGCATCCGGCCCGCGGTGAACGCCGGCCTTTCCGTGTCCCGGGTGGGCGGTTCCGCGCAGCGCCGGGCAATGCGGCGGGTGGCTGGGCGCCTGCGCCTGGACCTAGCCCAGTACAATGCCCTCATCGCCTTCGCCCAGTTCGGCACCTCGGACCTGGACGCCGCCACCCGCGCCCAGTTGGAACGAGGGCAGCGTACGGTGGAGGTGCTGAAGCAGCCCCAGTACAGACCCCTGGCCCTGGAAAAGCAGGTGGCCGTCATCTATGCCCTGGTCAACGGTCTCCTGGATGAGGTGCCCATCAACCGGGTACAGGCATGGGAGGCTGCCTTCCACCCCTACATGGAGAGCGCCCACTCGGATGTGCTCCAGAAGATAGCTGGCACCTTTGAGATTGACGCCGATAACGAAAAGGCCCTGGTTGCAGCTATCCAGGAATTCAACAAGACCTTCAAGGCGGACTAGCCTATGCCCTTCTCAGAAGAGATACTGAAACACCTCAAAGGGAAACAGGTCATCGTCGTCACCAGCCTGGAGAGCGAAGGCTACCTTCAGGAGCTGGACGGGCTGCTGCTGGACGGCGGCGACGGCTATATTGTGGTGCAGCAGGGGGACGGCAATTCGCCGACTGTTGTGAACACCAACTTTGTGGCCTGGATCTATGAGGAGACGGAGGAGTAGGGATGGCAAACGTCCGCACCATACGCCGGCGCATCCGCAGCGTCCGCAACACGGCCAAAATCACCCGTGCCATGCAAATGATTGCCGCCTCTAAAATGCGGCGGGCCCAGCTTGCCACCCTGGCCGGGCGGCCCTATGCCGAGAAAATACACGATGTGCTGGCGGACCTCATGGCCCAGCCCACCGACGGCGACGAGGTGCACCCTCTGCTCCGGCAGCGGGAAGTCAGGCGCATCCAGCTCGTCCATATCACGCCCGACCGGGGCCTGTGCGGTGGGCTACCTGGGAATATGAACCGGGCTTCGGGCCAGTTTATGCTCAACAGCGGCGTGCCCGTATCGGTGGTGACCGTGGGGAAAAAGGGCCGGGACTTTATGGTACGCACCAGGCGGGACGTCAAGGCCGTGTTCACTGGCATACCGGACCGGCCCACCATCTTGGACATCGCGCCTATCGCCCATCTGGCGATAGAGGACTACACCGAGGGCGCCGTTGACCAGGTGTTCGTTGCCTATACCCAGTTTGTCAACACCGCCGTACAGCGGCCCGTGGTGGAGCAGCTCCTACCGGTGCAGCCGACGCCCCTCCGGGCAGGCCAGGCCGTAGGCTATATCTACGAGCCCGCCAGCATTCAGGTGCTGGGGTCCCTCCTGCCACGTTACATAGAGATGCAGCTTTATCACGCCATGCTGGAGGCCATCGCCAGCGAGCACTCCGCGCGCATGGTGGCCATGCGCAACGCCACAGACAGCGCCAACGACCTCATTGATTCCCTGACCCTCCTCATGAACAAGGTGCGCCAGGAGGCCATCACCAAGGAGTTGCTGGACCTGGTGGGCGGCGTAGCGGCGTTGGAGTAGTAAACGACAGCCCTTTTCCCGATGGGCTTTGACCAAACGTTAGAAAGGTGCGGGAAACGTAGTTTCCCTGCTGGGGGGCCAGGGGTGTCCCCCAGACTCAGATGTCCCCCTCTCCTCCAGGAGAGGAACAACACACAGACAAGGTGGTCACTATGGCAGAGGGAACCAGAGGTAAGGTAGTCCAGATTATGGGGACTGTGGTGGACGTGGAGTTCCCCCAGGAACAGCTCCCGGCCCTGTTCAATGCTGTGGAATGCAATCTGAACGGCCAGAAGCTGGTGATGGAGGTGGAACAGCACGTGGGCAACAACTGGGTGCGCTGCCTCACCATGGGCGCTACCGAGGGCCTGGCCCGAGGGGTAGAGGTTGTGGACACGGGTAAGCCCATTGCGGTACCCGTAGGCCACGGCACTCTTGGCCGTCTGTTCAACGTGACTGGCGACCCCCTGGACACCCTGGGCGACGTCCCTTCGGAAGACTACTTGCCCATTCACCGCACCGCTCCCGACTTTGCCCAACAGTCCGGCAGCACGGAGATGCTGGAAACGGGCGTCAAGGTGATTGACCTCATTGCCCCCTTCACCAAGGGCGGCAAGGTAGGGGCCAACGGCGCCGCGGGCGTGGGCAAGACCGTCATCATCCAGGAGCTTATCCGCAACATTGCCCAGGTGCACAAGGGCTACTCCGTCTTTGCCGGCGTCGGCGAGCGCTCCCGTGAGGGCAACGACCTGTGGCATGAGATGCAGCAGTCGGGGGTGCTGGCCCGCACCGTGCTGGTCTTCGGCCAGATGAACGAGCCGCCGGGGGTGCGCCTGCGTATCGCCCTCACAGGCCTGACCATGGCTGAATACTTTCGGGACAACGAAGGCCAGGACGTGCTCCTGTTCATTGACAATATCTACCGCTATATCCTGGCAGGCATGGAGGTCTCGGCGCTGCTGGGCCGCATGCCTTCCGCCGTGGGCTACCAGCCTACCCTGGCAACGGAAATGGGCGCCTTGCAGGAGCGCATCACCTCCACCAAGAACGGCTCCATCACCTCCTTCCAGGCCATCTACGTGCCCGCCGACGACTACAC
>JACQOP010000053.1 GCA_016202485.1 Chloroflexota bacterium
GGAGGTCTACAAGTCCGCCATAGCGGGCTGCCGGTTCGGTGCGGGTAAGGGCACGGGTGAGGTCCTGGACGTAGGTCGCTGGGGAAGTCTCGCTGGTACTGGGCGACGGTTCATCACTTTCGTTTGTGGCGATACTCGCCAAGACCAGGGCGCCGGCCATGAGTAAGATCCCTGCCGCTATTACTCCCGCCCTGGTCCAGAACCGTCTCCCCAGGCTGGGAAGGCGGAGGACCATACCTGAAAGGGTAGCTACGAGGCCAAGCTCCAAGCCGTTGGAGAGCAAGCCCAGAGCATCCAGGCCCTCCACGTGGCCTGCGTGGGGGCCAAAAGCGGGGATGCCCAAGCTGCGGGTCACTCCATACAGGACCATTACGAGGAAGGTACCGAGGATCCCGGCAAGCAGGTACCAGGGGGAAAGGGAAAGGCGTGCTTTGGGCTGCAACAGGCCCAGGCCATAGATGGCTTGCAGGGACGCCAGGGCTGCAAAAAAGGCGCCGTAGCCCCACCACTCGCGAAAATGCTCGGGCATCACGATGATGTGAACGGCGGCGGATCCCAATGACAAGAGACCTGCGAGGTTTGCTAAAGACAGCCGCTGCCAGATTGCGCCAAGTGCGTGTGTGCGTTCCATTGTGATGCCTCCTGTTGCCGGTCTCTGGAGTATTGATGCAAGTCCCACTACTTCAATTGCTGTACGGTCAACTTACGATGACACTACCAACTTGGCCTTCCCCCTCGTGGACTGTGCATACGAGTTTAAAGGTGCCAGGCTTGGTGAAGGTGACTTCCTGGGTTACGGCTTTGCCGGGCTCAATATAGATATCAATGCCCAGGTCGGCCACCGTGAAGGTGTGGAAATCCATGGTGATGTTGAACTGGAGGGTGTAGGTCTTTCCAGACTGGAAGGAGTAGGTGTCGGGCACGAAGCTATAAGGAGCTTCACTTACTCTTACCTGGACGACGTTGCTGCTGCTCTCTTTTGTGGGCGTGGGGGTAGACCCGCCGGTGGCGGGAGGGGCGGGAAGGGTGGCTGTAGGTGTGGCAACTGGCCCACTACCAGTGGATGTAGCCGTTGGGGTAGGGGCTACGGAGGTTGGAGAAGCAGGCGGCGTGGTAGGCGTGGGTGCGGTTGACGTGCCGCCACATGCGATGAGGCCGGCTCCTACGAGGCCAGTTACCAGGAACAGTTTGAGATTCACCATACCCTCCAGGTTGTATTTGTATTTGATAGAGACGATGTGCAACGTCCCTAGAAGATTATGAGCTTGGCCGTCATCTCTGGGTGAAGGGGGCACTGGACCAAGAATGTCCCCGTGGTATGGGCGGTAAAGAGGACCACATCCATGCCGCCTGCACTGCCAGGGGCATAGGCATGGACTTCGTTACCGGTGGGTTTTACGCCCGCAGGCGAGGTAGCCCGCCACGGCACGAACTCGCCGCTGTGGTGCATTTCGTGGTCTTCATCGGTGACGCCCTGTTCTTGCTCGCCTTCCGGCTCCGCAAGCCACAGCAAGTCTGCCGCCTCCAAACCCAGGACACGATAGTGATGTTCCGCTGTAGCCCGGTTCCGCAACACCAGTTTTACCCTCTGTCCAGCAGGGACAAAGACAGTGGACGGCTGTATGCCAGCGTCGGTGATGTCCACATTGATGGTGAAGTAGATACCAGCGTCCTCATCGGAAGTCCCGGTATGATGGACGTGGTCCTGCACTTCAACGGTGGGCCACTCTCGTGGGGCAGCGGTCTCCGGCGGCTCGGCCACGCCCTGGGCGCTGGTGCAGGCAACGAGCGCCAGCGAAAGGGGCATGAGACCGACCAAGAGACGATAAAATTTTTGCGTTGTTACCGGACCCATCAATTCATCCTTCCTCTGACGATTGCCTAGGGTTGAGTTTCCAGGAATTGCAGATAGGCAGCGACCGCCGTGTATTCCTCTTCGGTGAGCTTGATGAAGCCCATCATGGGGACGCCGCCTGCAATGGCGGCACGGACGTCGCCCTCATTTTTGCCCCGGATGTAAGGCGCGCCCACCAGGGCGGGACCGTTGCCCTTAGCATCCAGCCCGTGGCAGAAGGCGCAGCCCACATTGCCCGCGGTCTTATCAAAGATCAGCTTCCCCAGCACCAGGGGGTCACTGCTTCCGACGTCCGGGAGAGTAGGCGTCGGCGTAGAAACATCTGTGGCTGGTGTGGCTGTAGGGGTGGGAGCCAGCACAGTGGTAGCAGGCGTGGGTGTGGCCACGGTGGTGGTAGGCGTGGGTGTTGGGAGAGGCGAAGTCTCACCCGTTGTCTCTCCGCAGGCAGGCAGAGTGGCCAGCATGACCGCCCCCAGCAAGAGCGTCCCGCCTACCAGCTTGATCAGGTCCCGATTCAACATGGTCTCACCTTTTAGTTGCGGATTTTCATTCCGTCGCTTGGTGCACTCGCACCTGCAGGGCGGCATTTGGTACCTTGATGTGTGAACATCTATTATTAGATTACTCACCCCAACTCAAACAGGGCCTGAACAGAGCGGGAGGAAACCTGAACAAGGCCTGAACATCCGTTGGCTTGGTTATTTTGCTGAGGTCAGCCTGGCCTCGCACGAAAGGGCCTGGAATCTGTTGTCTTTATGACCCAAACGCTCAACTGAAGGTTACTGTGATACGTCCTCTAGGCTCCGCATGTCCCTTTGGTTTGCTCTGAATTTGCTGCTTTGTCCGGCCCGTTGGCCCGCCAGAAGTCAAAAAACAAGGTCTCATCATAGTCTACGTTGAGGGAGTGCCCCTGGCGAGAAAACTCCACATACATAGAATTGATTCCCATGCTCAGCAAGCCCTCGTGGGTGGCCCGCACGTCCCCTTTCCATTCATCGTCCACGGAGCCGACACCGTTGAAGACCGCGTGGCCGCACAGGGCCTTTGCCCATTGTTCCGGGGTTGAGAGCCGTGGAAACAACCCTGGGGCTCCCAGCAGGGTAGCGAAACGCTCCGGGTGCTCCAGCATCAGATCAAAGGCCACCATGCCGCCGTTGGAGAAGCCTGCGATGTGGACCTGGGTGGGGTCGCCACCGTAGCAGGCCAGGACCTCATCCACCACTTTAAAGGTGCGCCGCGCCTCGTAGTAATCGGTGTATTCCACGTCTACTGCATAAGGAAGCACGACACGGAAGTCGTCCACACCCGCGCCGCCGGAGAGGTAGTTGGCCCATACCCTCTGGGCGCTCCGACGGCTGCCTGTGCCCCCACCCAGGAACACGACGGTGGGGGCGTTGGGATTGTCCACCATTGGATGACGGACAAAGTAGGGGCCAGCCGGTGTGCCAAGGATTTCCTGGGGCTCTCCCCTCTCCGGCGCCACGCAGTACTCCGGCGCACCGGAGGGCGTCCAGGGCAAGGGAGTGGGCGTTGGTGTTGGCGTAAACTCCACCGTTGGAGTTGGCGTAGGGAGAGGTGTGAGCGTTGGCGTTTGCGTAGGCGACGGCGCGGGCGTGATGGACGCCAAGGGTGTGACTGCAGCGGGCGCCGGGCTTGCGCAGGAGATGGACACAAGGGCCAGAATACCTGCCAGCCAGACCAGGCCGCTCGTCATGCTCGTCTCTCCTTCCATGTAGGTGTTGTCCTTTGGTATGCCCTCAGCCCTGGCGGGGCTGAGGGCATACCAGCACGATTTACTTTGGCAGGGCCGCGATTACGGCCAGCCTGGCCACATACAGCTCCTTGGAGGGGCCGCCGTGGTCGGCCAGCACCTTGCCAGTCCAGTCCGGGTTGTACTGGACGAAGGCGCCCGAGTGGGTGTTCTCGCCGTTGGGCGTAGGGATGTAAGCCTCTACGGTCCTGGTGGCGAGGTCCAGGACAATGGTCTCAAACCCGGCCATGTTGCTCACCCAGATTTCATTGACGGCAGGGTCCGGGTGCAGGAAGCAATGGTCAATGCTCCTGGCGGAGCCGCCAAGGTAGATGGGGTTGATGATGCCACGCTTCGGGCGGAAGCTGGTCAGGTCAATGACCCCCAGGACGCTGCCGGTGTTGTGGCTTCCCTCGCCCTTGCCGACGGTATAGAGCTCGGTCTCGTCCCAGTTCATGCAGGCGCCGTAGGGTCCCGCCACACCGGCGCTGGTCTTGCCGACGACTTCATTGGTGGCATTGTCTAGCTTGAAGACCATGCTGGCATGGCCATCTACTACGTAGGTGAACTTGCCGTCGGCCGTGTGAGAGATGCCGATGGGGTGGTTTCCAACGCCTGCGATCACCGTCACCGCACGGGTCTCCAGGTTAATTTTTGCAATGCCGCCAATCTCCTCGGCCTCCTCGCCCCAGGCAACAACTTTGAGGGAGACGTAGAGGTATTTGCCCGTGGGGTCTACCGTGAGGAAGGGGTGGCCCATCCAGTAGCCGGTGTCTTCCACGGTGATGGCCATGACCACGCGGTTGTTATCCTTGGGGTCCAGGAGGAAGTGTGGGCCGCCATTAGAACCGAACCCATACTCCAGGACCAGGCGGTCGTTCCCTTTGGAGTCAACGAAACCCGTGACGTGATGGAGCCTCTGGACGCGCATGGACCCCTGGAAACGGCTTTCCTGCTTGAGAATCTTGTCAATCTTCAGGGTCCGGGCGTTGATGATGAGGGTGATATCCTCGGTCTTGTCTCCTACGGCCCGGGAGCTCTGGAGGTAGACCCACTTGCCGTCGGGCGAGACGCCAGTAGTATGGGGGGAGGTCTTTGTCCCCAGGTCATAGTGCGCGGATGTGACGACCTCCTTGGTGTAGGCGTCTACGATGTAGAACCCGGCGAACTGGTCGGCTCCACCCAAACTGGAGAAGTACACCGTGGGGTGGGCCTTGTTGTCCCAGGCATCGGGCCCGCTGGAATCAAAGGTGGCTATCAGCTTCAAACCGCCCCGGATGGATTCCGCCGTGTCCCAGCCGGTGGGCTGGGCGCCTGCTACGGCCGGCTGGAGCTGGCCCCCCTGGACCACCTGGCTGGGAGCGAGTCCCGCCAGTTGCTGCTGGAGGGCGGTCATGTCCTGCTCCAGGGAGGTCACCTGCTGTTCCTGGCTCTTAAGCTGCCCAGAGGCTACCTGGAGCTCCTGCTCCTTAGCTGCTAACTGGGCCTTGGCAGCATCCAGATCCTCTTGGGAGACGCCGCTGCCGCTACAAGCAGCCACGGCCAGCACCGCGACCCCGATAAGGGCCGGCGCTACTATTCTCCACCTACTTCCGATTGCCATGTTGTGCTCCTTTCGCATTCTTGCCGCCGCCTGGTGCACTCGCACCTGCCGGGCGGCATTAGGTACCTTGGTGTGTGCGCATCTATTACTAGATTACCCACTTCAACCAAACAGGGCCTGAACAGAGCGGGGGAAACCCTGAATATGGCCTGAACAGCCATGTTATGCCTTGGGCCTCTTGCTACGTTTGCCCACCCCCTTTCCCCCATGAATGGCCTCCAACAGGCCGGCAAGGTCTGTTTGAAGGACCCGCTGCATGTGGTATACCTCTATGTCATTGCGGTTAACCCCGAGGACCACCACCCGTGCCAGAGGATGCCGTTCCAGCATTTGAGTGATGACTGCTTCATCCAGGAGGCCCTGAGCATCCAGAACGATTGCTCGGGGGTCCAGGGCCTGGATCCGGTCCTGCAGGTCAGGGACGTCGTGAGGCACCAGTGCGAGTTCAAGGGTGTCCACGTCCTCCAAGAGGCGCTGAATACCAGCGACAAGGATGGAGCGATTGGTGACCAGGACTACTCGTTTGGTTGGCATGTGGACCGCCGATTGCACTTGAAGGTTCTCCCCACGCTCTCACTTCATACTATGGGACACGCCTGGAGGATGGGGCACGCCTTGTTCAAGTAGTCATGGCCCACTAAAAACAGTAGGCCCCTGGGTAAGGGGCCTACCAAGTTGGGTAGGGAGATGAATCAAATCGTCGTTCAGGGGTCTCTGGGAGGCCTGTGGGCGAATCCGCGCTCCAACGCCCAGGCCACCACCTGGGCACGGTTCTTGAGGTGGAGCTTGCTGAGGATATTCTTCATGTGATAGTTCACGGTGTTTTCCGAAATTACGAGGGCTGCAGCGATCTCTTTGTTGGCCGCGCCCTGAGCGACCTGCTCTAACACGTCATACTCCCGTTCGGTGAGCTCAGTTGCTGTTTCCGGCTGTTCTCTGCCCACTGAGAGGTGGGCAAACTCCTGGAGGAGGCGCCTGGCCAGGCCGGGGGACATTGCTGGCTCGTCCTTCTCCATGCGTTTGACCAGTTCAGCGAACTCCTCTTCTCGGAGGTTCTTTAACAGATAGCCCTCGGCTCCGCTTTTGATGGCCTCAAAGAGGTCTTGCTCATCGTCGGATACGGTTAACATGATGACCCGTATGGCGGGGGACTGGGCTTTGATGGCACGGGTAGCCTCCAGGCCGTTAAGGCTGGGCATATTGATGTCCATGAACACCAGGTCAGGGGAAAGCTCGGCCGCTTTCTTTACTGCTTCCCACCCGTCCCCCGCCTCCCCGACGACCTGGAGGCCCCAGGCGCGCAAGAGGCTGGCCAGGCCAGCGCGGAATAGGGCGTGATCGTCCACGAGCATCACCCGCATAAGGCATTACCCTCGCTGTCCCGACACTGGGACTGAGACGGTCACCGTGGTACCCTGACCGGGGTAAGAGGTAATGGCCAGGGCGCCGCCGACGGCTTCAGCCCGCTCCCGCATGGTCTGAAGGCCAAAGCGGGGCCACCCCTTGGAGGGAAGCCGCTCCAGGTCAAAACCGGTCCCATTATCAGCAATGGCGATGTTCAGTGCAGTCTGGTTGAGATGCATTGTTACTACCACTTCGCTGGCCCGTGCGTGCTTGCGGACATTGGTGAGAGCTTCTTGCAGAATACGCATGAGCTGGATCTCTGTGGAGGGAAGCAAGGGAGGGAACTGGCTGTCATTGACTACGGAGACCTTAATACCGGCGAGTTCCATGTAGCGCTGAATGTACTCCTGAATGGCAAAGAGCAACCCCTCTTGCCGGAGAGTAGCGGTCCGCAGGCCCAGGATGCCTTCCCGGACGTCTGCGTACAGGTCGCGGGTGATGTCCCCCATCCTCGTGAGCTCTTCGCGGGCGTCAGCCAGCCGGTTGTCAGCGAGGAGCTTATTCACGGCGATGGTCTGGGTGTTGATGTAGCCCAGAAGCTGCGCCATACCGTCGTGCATCTCCCGGGCCAGGCGTTCGCGTTCCTGAAGCACCGCGGTGTCCTGCACCTGCTGGTACAGGCGGCTGTTTTCAATAGCGATGGCCAGCCATTCGCCAACGCCTTCCAGGATGCGAGTTTCGCCCGAATTCTTCAGAACATCAGGGGAAACGGCAGCCACTGCCAGCACGCCTACCAGTCTGCCCCGATAGAGCAGGGGCAAGGCACAGAAGGTGTGGAAGCCTGCTCTCAGCACCTCTTGTCGGAGGAAGTCGGGATGAGCAGGGAGGTCATGGGTAAGGAAGAGGGCGCCGCTTTGGGCCACCTTGCCGGGGACGCCTTCGCCGACAGCAAAGCTCGTCCGCTCCATAAAGGCCTCACGGTGCAAGCCCCGGTGGCAGCACAGGGTTAAGGTCTGTCCTCCTTCCATGAGCCACACCTCTGCTGCATCGGCAGAAGCGACCTGGAGCACCGTGTCCAGGGATGTGTCCAACAGCTCATCCAAGTCAAAGGAGGACGTGACCACTTTACCGACAGAAAGGAGGGCACTGAGCTCGCGATTCTGTGACTGGGACTGCTCGTAGAGGACGGCTTTGCGTATTGCCATTCCCAACTGGCCGCCGACGTTACCCAGGAATGTGCGGTCATCCAGGGAATAGCGGCGCTTGTTGTGGTTGGCGATGGCCAGGATACCATTGACTTCGCCTTCGGATTTCAGGGGCGCACTAATGAAGGCAGCAATACCCTCCTGGCGCGCCCTTTCATGGACGCCAGGGTCTTTAAACACGTCTTCATTGATGACCGGGCGGCCGGTCTGGTAGACCTCATATGCCACCCTGTCATCTCTGAGCTTGGCGCGTTGGAGCCGACGCGCCATTTCCTGGGAGAAACCGCTGTAACAGGCTACGGAGTGCTCTTCGGCTTCTGCATCTATGAGGCAGATCAGGCCGGCGTCGGCGCGAATGGTAGGGAGGATATGTCCGAGGCTAGCCTGGAGGAGGTCCAGGAAGGGCAGGTTAGCAGTAGACGCAGCGGCAATACCGTTGAGGGCCGCGAGCTGCTGGTTTTGGGCAAGGATTCGTTGTTGCAGTCTTTCTAATAAGCGAAAGATGGTCAAGGAGAACATGATTACCGCCACAGCCACTACTGCATAGAAGGCGAGGACCCCGGGCAAGGCTTCAAACTGGCGCGCCAGGAGGGTGTGGCGCAGGACATCCAGGAGTACCAAGAAGGCGATGGGCAGCACCACCGAGGCACAGCGGAGCAGCCGGAGGTTTACACCCCAGCCTTCCTGGGGGTAATCCTCCCTGGCGGCCATTTCCCACAACCTTCTGATGAGTTCCAAGAGAAGACCGTCTACTGCTTGGCAACGTCCTTATCCGGTTGGATCAAGAGCACAGGGCGGGTCTGGCGCTCCAGAACGGCGGCAGCCACGCTGCCCATGGGCAGTTTGCCATTGTCCCCCATGCCGTGGGTAGACATGGCGATAAGGTCTGCGGGGGCCTCGTCTGCATAGCGGAGAATGTCATCCACTGGCGAGCCGCTGGTAACGCGCCAGCCTACCTTGAGGGTTTGGCTGGACAGGGTTTGGGTCATTTGCTGGAGGTAGTCGCTGATAGCCTCGGTGGCCTGAACCTGGGATGGGGTGGGAGGACGCTGAGCGTGGCCCTCGGCGGGGACTACGTGCAGGAGGACGATTTCCATGCCCATAGCCTCGGCCATGGCAGCAACCACGGGCAGGACTGATTCGGCAAGTTTTGAGCCGTCCAAAGGGACGAGTATGCGGTAATAGGTGGGCTTCCACTTTTGAAATATCATGGATGACCTCATGGTGAGCTCTGTCTTGAGTGTAGAGGTGGATAAAGGGATTGGAGCCTTATGGGCGCCCAGCTCTGCCAGACTGTTGGCCAGGCGCGAGAAGTTTGCCATGGGGAAAGGTTTTGCCAGGGTTACTACTGAGCCGAAAGCCTGGATAATGCGTATGTCCCAACTATCGTCCAGGAGGAGCAGGGATGGCTGCGGCTGTCCCTGACACCATTTTGCCAGGGCGTGGTAGGTTTCTGCCTGCCCTTCACTATACCAGCTTAGGTCCAGAACCCATAGTTCTGTATCCCAGGTGGTCTTGGAGGCCAGGAAGCTCAGGGGCAGCTTTGGGTTCACCAGGTGGATATCCGCCCGGTGGCCCTGGGCTGCCAGGTTCCGGGCAAGCAGGACGCTAAACACCCGGTCTTCGCTTAGGATTGTGATGTGTGCCATGACCTTCCAAGTGCCGAGGGGTACAGTTACAAGAATAGACTGAGAAAGACTCATAATGCCTGAACACGCAGAGAATGTCCCTGAATAAGCCCTGAAAATTTCGGCGGCCTGCTGGGGGTGGAGACTATCCGTTCCTCCGCTTGCCCATGTTTCTCCTACCTAGGGCCAGTTCAGGAGCAAATAAAGGGGGGGTGTCCCCGGTATAGTCGGGGCCATCCCCCCCTTTAAGGTGAATCTGGTCTGAAGGCTGTTACCTTAGCCCATTCGGCTCCAACTCATCCAAGAAGGAGGATGGACGGGGGAAGACAAAGGAAGGAGCATTAGCGTATCGTGAAGGGGTTGAGGGGGAGCTTGGCGTCGTATACATCCAGGCCCTCCTTGCGTTTCACGTAGGCCACCACCAGATAGGTTAGAGGAGTGGCCAGGGTCTCGTAGGCCACCTTTACCAGCCACTGGGTAATGAGCAGCTCTAGCAACTGGCCTCCGGTGAAAACGCTGATGAAGGCAATGGTAATGAACACGCTGGAGTCCACGCCCTGCCCAACCAGGGTGGAACCGATGGTGCGTACCCATAGCCAGCGTCCCCTGGTGGCCACCTTCAACCGGGAGAGGACCAGGGCGTTGGTCAGCTCCCCCACCAGATAGCCGCCAAAGGACGCCACTAGCAGGCGTGGAGTAAAGCCCAAGATGGCTTCGTAGGAGTCCTGGCCTTGCCAGAAGGGGGCAGAGGGCAGAAG
Organism: Chloroflexota bacterium; assembly: GCA_016202485.1. Classification (GTDB taxonomy): domain Bacteria; phylum Chloroflexota; class Dehalococcoidia; order Lucifugimonadales; family JACPCL1; genus JACPCL1. The sequence goes on from JACQOP010000053.1 coordinate 10,144, forward strand.
CCCGCCCAACCAGAACCCTAGCACGGCCACTGCATTGCCTAGGAAGCCCAGCCAGATGACCCGGCGCGCCATGCGGAAACCGTAGACTTCGGTAAGCACATCACCGAGGATGTAGGTGATGGGGAACAGGATAATAGCGGCGGGCAGGACGCGGCCACCCACCTCAATGATTTTCACGGCAATGATATTGGATGTGATCAGTAGCGCCACAAAAAGCACTGCAAAGCTCAGATAGATTCCGGTGATGCGAGGGGGAGTGGTCGGGTTCATGGCTTTCCCGTTTGCTGCAAGTGTATGCCAAACAGCGGCTTTCCGAGATGGTGGTTACGTTCCTGCGCCTTGCTCTCCCTTCAAACCCGTGACGCGTATCATCGTGCGTGCCTTGTGGATGCGGTTGATATTGAGCAGCAGGGCCGTTAGTTCCTCCACGTAGCGGGCATTGGCCAGCCCGCCGCCATCCACAGCACCGAGGTCTCTGATGCTGCGGGCCATTGCCATGATCCGGGCTTTGGCCGCGCCGTGGTCCGAGCACACCACTACATCGCCGTCCAGTGCCCTGTTGGGCGACCAGAGGTCTACGGCGCTGACGTTCTGGAAGGCGGCGACCACCTGGGATTGGGGGAGCAGGCCCTGGGCCTGCATTGCCGCTGACCCTTCAGGCACCATTATGGCCGCAATAGTCCCCTCCAGGAAGGTCACGGGCGCCACTGTTGACACCACCAGTTTTCCCACCAGGGCGCCAGCCAGGGGCGATAGCAGTCCGGTCTGGGCCTCATAGGGCACGGTCACAAAGACCACGTCACATACCTGGGCTACGTGGGCGTTGGTACTGGGCAGCACCTCCTCCACCGGGGCGCGGGCTTTGATGCGCTCCACGGCTTCCCCTGCCTTTACCAGATCCCGGGAGCCAATCATCACCCGTTGTCCTGCGATTGCCAGGCGCAGGGCTAGCCCGCGCCCCTCTGGACCGGTGCCTCCGAGGAACCCAATCATCGGTACTCCTTGCTTCAAGCTGGCAAAAGTATAGCATCGGGCAGGGGGGACGAGACTACATTATCAGCCCCTGGGAACACCCCGTTCTACGGGGTATACTTAGAGCACTGAACCTCGTCCCGAAAGGAACCTTCATGGCCGAAGTCCGACCCTTCCGTGGTCTACGGTATGCCGCCAGGGCCGGCGCATCCCTCACCGACCTCATTTGCCCTCCTTACGACGTTATTGCGCCTGCCCAGCAGCAGGCCCTGGAATCTCTTCACCCGCACAACGCCGTCCACATTGAACTACCGCGAGGGGAGGGTGACGCCCAGTACCAGAATGCCGCCTCCCTTTTTTCCCGCTGGCAGGAGGAGGGTATCCTCGTTCGGGACAACATCCCCAGCTACTATTTCATGCGTCACACCTTTGTCCACAACAGCAAGACCCTAGCCCGGTGGGGCCTGATGGCTGCCGTACGATTGGAGGACTACGATCGCCGGGTTGTGCTGCCCCACGAAGAGACCCGCCCCCAGGCCAAGGAGGACCGCTACCGTTTGATGACTGCTTGCCGGGCTAACTTCAGCCCTATCATGTGTCTTTACCGGGACCCGAAGCACCGGATACGCCAGGCAGTGGAAAGCACGGGGTGGAAGACGCCAATGGCCAGGGCCTCCTACAACGACGAAGAGCTTTCGCTATGGGCGGTCCCGAGTTCCGTGCTGGACGAGGCTGTCCAGGCAACGATGAAGGATGCACCCCTGTTCATTGCCGACGGCCATCACCGATACGAGACTGCCCTGCGGTACCGCAATGAAGCTGGCGCCAAGGCAGGTTACGTACCTCAGAACGCTGCCTTCAACTACGTCATGATGACGCTCATAGACTTCCAGGACCCGGGGCTTGTGGTCATGCCCTATCACCGGGCCATTGGAGGCGTCAATGCGCAGGGCGTCACGGCCCTGCGTAACAAGCTCATGGAGGTATTCCAACTGGAGGCCATTCCCTCGCATCCCAGGACACCGCAAGCCCTGGAGGAAGCGGTGCGACAGCGGCCAGGGGTGTGCCTAGGCCTGCTGGGGCCCGACGGGGAGGGTCCTTATCTGTGTACCCTGCGACTGGAAGCACGGGAAGGCCTGCGCACCCTGCCTGGGGGCATGGCCCTCCGTGATTCCGAGGGCTGGGTGCTCCACCAGGCGGTCTTCGCCCCAGTCCTGGGGACTGGGGACTCACCGCTCATTACATACTTCCATGACCCCCAAGAGGGCTGGGACAAGGTGCTGGAAGGGGAGCTCCAGATGGCCTTCTTCCTGAAGCCATTTCCCCTGGACCTGTTCCAAGGGGTGGTCTCTGCCGGCCAGAAGCTGCCACCCAAGTCCACCTATTTCCACCCCAAACTGCCCACCGGCCTGGTCTTCAATCTGCTGGAGGGAGAGATGTGACCGGGACAGCAGATGGCGGGAGCGCGTGGGAGTCGAACGCACCCTCCGCCGCGCAGGCGGCGGAGCAACGGGTTTGAAGCCCGCGGGAGCCACCGGGCCCCTTCCGCTCCCACTGCTACTATAGCAGACTTGCCACCTTCGTCCAGTCCCCACGCCTCTGTCCTTGACCCTGCCCCTACAGGCGGGAGGAGGAAAATTCCTGGCACGCACGGACCAGGGGGGCGTCACGTTCCACGCCTTGAACCCGACCACCCCTTCCTCTACAATCGGAAGGTAGGAATATACGCTGAGGAACTTTATGAGCAAACTGCTGGACCGGCTGGACCGCATCACCCGGGGGTCGGGCCGTACCCTTGGCTTTGCCCCGGCTGCGGCAAGAGAAACACTGCCCACCATGGTGCTGGTGGCCCAGGTGGAAGCCACTGAGGGCGCTGGTGCTGTGAAGGCTGGGGCTGACGCCGTGCTGCTACCCCTGGCAACTTCACCGGAGGGGCTGCCAGCACCGAAAGGCACGGTGTGGGGTGCTGAGGTAGCTTTTCTGGACAAGGCCCAGGCCGATACCCTGCGAGCCGCTGGCTGTGACTTCCTGGTCTTCGGCATTGACGGAACCCTGGTGGAGGCCTTGGAGGAGGGGGAGTGCACCCGCATCCTTCGCGTTTCCCCTGCCCTGGAGGAAAACCAGCTCCGGTGCCTGGAAGACCTACCCGTGGACGTGGTCATTGTGACCAAACCTGCCCTGGATGGCCCCCTTAGCCTAGCCCACCTGCTGTCCATCGCCAATGTGCGCGCTGCCACCAGCCGCTACCTTCTGCTGGAGTGGAACGCACCCCTCAGTGGAAAGGAACTGGAACACCTACGGGATATGGGCGTGGACGGCATCCTCTTGAAAGGGGCTAGCGACGTAGCGACGTGCAGGGAGCGTATCAACGCATTGCCTCCCCGACGCCCCCGGAACGAAAAGGATGGCCGTGCGCCGGTGCTGCCGCGCCTGGAGACTGGCTTCGGCCCCTCCCGGCAACGCCAGCCTGAGCCAGATGAAGAAGAGGATGACGACTATTAGCCCTTTATCCGTGGCAGAGCAGGGCGGCTGGAACGACTGCCCTACCTTTTTCCCGGCGGGGCACTCATTCTCAGCCGTTCATACACACCACGCCACAATCCATTGAGGACACCTTTTTGTTCCGGAAGGGGGGCGACCTGCCCGTAGCGCACTGCCACATAGGCGCGGGTGATCTCCTCCAGGGCGTCAGCCTCCTCAGGAAATTTTCCCTCAAGGATATGGAGGTACTCGTTGGGCGTCTCCTGGGCCTTGCGCGGGAAGCCGGCATAGGAAGCGCCGACAAGGAGATGGGTGTACATCTCCCGGACTTCCAGTTCGCCTTGTGGTACCTGCCATCCGCTGTTGCGACCAACGATAGGTATATGCCCAAGGGCAGACCGCCTATCCCGGAACCACCACAGCAGGTGCACCAGGCCCAGTATGACGTCACGCAGGAACTCCCTTAGGCCGCCTAATGACTGGTGCGTCTCCTCCAGGGCATCCCGTGGCCGAGGCAGCCCTCGCCGGGCCATGACCATCCGGGTAAAGATGTACGTCACCACCATGACAATGGCGATGAGGATGGCCCACTTCATGAGGACCACCCATGTTGGGACATCACTTGTTCGCTCTGTCTCCAAAATAGCTCTGCGCAGGTTGGAAAAGTCGGGTATGGTCAGGTTAAAGTTTTCCGGTGGGCCACCGGCCAGCTTCCTGACCGCCCACATGATAGCAAAGAAGATGCCCATGAATGCCAGGACAAAGGGATACGCCAGGTAGTACAAAAGGAGGGAGAGGAAATTAGAGATGAGGCCGATGAGGGCGACGATGGGTGAGAGCACACTCTCTGAGAAGAGGGAAGCGGCGATCAATCCCATTACGACCATGGCTGTTACAAAGGCCAGAAGTTGGAATATCCAGGGCTGGCTGAAGAAGGCTCCTGCCCCTTCCTGCCGCATCATCTCACGGCGCACTCGCATGAGGTGGCTCATTGCAAGAGCGGTGAGGGAGGCGAAGAAGAAAGCGGCCACAACCAGAATGGCAAACCCGCGGCCGACACCCTCAAGAGTGCCGGCCCGATAGGCAATTTCCCACAGGACCAGGCTAACAACTGTGCCTATGAGTCCAACAATGAAACTACGGAATACTTGCTCCTGGGTCATGCCGTCCTTGGCAAGTCTGTAACCGCGCCACCACAAGTACATGCTCCCCAAGATGGTGATCTGCATGGGGGTAAATAAGGCCTCAACGAGGTTATAGCTGGCGAACCGGAGCCAGCCTATGTCCCACAGTGCATAGCCCCCGCTGTTCTCCAAGCGCACGAGGACCACGAGGAGCGCCAGGAGGCTGAGGCCGGCCCACAGCCCTGCCCTGGCTGTGCGCTCCCTTATTTGGGCTACAATTTGCACCCAGTAGTAACTGGTCCACATTACGGCCACGATGGATAAGGGAGTAAGCGGGGTCTCCGCCCATTCAAGGAAGCCGGCGTTGCCCAACAAGGCAAGCCACAGATATACCCACAAACCTTCCATGAGGAATGTGGAGAAGAGCAACACCCTGGTGGGAGTGATCCACCGGCTCATAGGACCTCCTCAGGTCAGGACAACCTCTTCCATGCGCTCCCAGTTATTGGCTTCGGACACGGTATAGGTGGGTATGCGCCGAGCGGCGGCTATGCCGTCGTCGCTGCCGATCTTCACCAGGGCAATGGAGCGGCCGGCCTGGCGCAGGCGGATGATAGTGGTTAGGGACCCTTCGTCCAGGACTGCGGCGACTACCAGGATAGTGACGCCCCAGGGCAGGGTCTTGGTCCGTTCTGCCAGTAAATTGGCAAGAGAAATGGACTCTTCTGGATGCACCTGAGCCATGATTTCCAAGATTTTGATAATCTGTTCTGGATTGGAGGATGGAGGGACTTGCAGCAGACGAGAGGTGAGCCGTGAGGTCTGGTTGACGTAGACCCCCACAGGGTGGTCGTTCTCCAAGGCGTGGTTCGCCAGTGCAGTGGTTGCCAGGACTCCCAGTTCCAGGAGGTGGGGGCGGGACCCCTGGAGAGGGGGTTCCACGGTGCGCACGTCATAAAAAACCACGTAATTAGGCGCGGTGGAGGCATCAAAGACCCGGGTCTGTAGGCGGCCGGTGCGCGCTGTAGATTTCCAGTGGATATGCCGGATGCTGTCGCCGGCAACATACTCGCGGCTGCCCATGGGACGAGTCAGGTCGTCAATGAGGCTACGCCGGAGCCGGACGTTACCGTAGGGCTCACGGGAGGGCATGCGTCCCAAGACGAGGGGGAGTACTCTGGGAAAGACAGACAAGAGGTGGTCCCGTTCCAGTTGTATCTCCCGGCTGAACATGCCAAAAGGGTCTCCGGAGCGAATGTATACCGGCCCCAGGTAGTAGTGGCCCCGGCGCTGGCATAGGATGGAATAGCGGCGGGTGAGCTTGTGATACCAGCTCATGGATACCAAAGTGGATAGGATAAGGCGGTCGTGCACTGGGGCAACGATCAGCCGCCCCTGGAGGGGGGCGGCATAGCGGGGTACTTCATCACGCACCTGGACCCAGGGCATTGGAAGGAGCTTATTGTTGGTCAGCTCCGTTGTGAAAGACAACTCTTCGCCAGTAAAAGCGCGGTAGGCGCTGAGGGCATGGCGGTACTCCACACGGGCCAGGCAGTATTTGACCCACAGCCTGGTAACGGCGGTGAGGATGAGGATGAGGATAGCCACCAGAAGGAGAGCTATGGACGCCAGGAGGGCGCTCAAAACGGCCAGCCCGATGGCAACATAGACCCATGCGTTTCCCATGACAGCCCTTCGTTTTGGTATCCTGCCCAGAAATCTTTGCCAGGATTCAACCAGCCAGGCGATTGTGCCCCTCACCCTCCCGCAATGGCTGGGGGATGCCTCCAGCAGCCCCACACAGGAGGGTAAAACCCCTTTTGAATCCCCTGAGATATTGGGAGAGGCTGAGCCTCAGGATAAGAGGAGAGTGCACTGATTATAGCCTATCTCAAACCACAGGGTCACTGAGGTGTAAGACTGGGCAGTGCTGGCAGAAAACAGAAGAGGGAGGTTGACAACCTCCCTCTTCTGGGGTTTAGCAGGCTGATTAGCGTCTGAAGCTGGACCCCCGGTTAATGTAGCAGAGCTCTCCGCGCTGGTTCCAGTGATAGGTCTCGGTGGTGATGATGAGCATGTGCGAGCCATCGCGGCCAACGCGCTCAATGATGTTGGCGTACTTGCTTTGGGAGTACATGCGGTCCCCCATGATGGGGTGCTTGTACATCTCAATCTCATTGCCGGCATTGAGGAGGCGCACCAAGTCCGTGGGGACTGGGGGTAGGCCGCCGCGCCGCCGTCCAACGGGAGCGTCCCTGACGCCATCGGCCACGGGGTTTTCCTTAAAGGTCCAGCTTACCGGGTCGTCGGTCATCCACGGCGCTCTACCGCTGCCGCCGCCCGCGAGGTGAGGAACAATGACCTCCCTGTAGCGGGTGGTCTTAGCGAAGTCCTCATCCCAATAACGTGGATCTGGGTCCATAATGGCCTGGGTAAAGCGGCGGTTTCTTTCTTTGTTGGCCACGCCCCAGCCAGCTTCAGAAAACTCGCTGGTCTTGCCAATCACTGCTTTTACTTCAGAGGTTAATTTGGTACCGGACGTTGTCACGAAGCTATCCTCCCTGGGTTACGGGTTCTGTCCGTCCCAGATGCTGCCTACGTTTGCCACTAATTTGATGGGTGTGATGCTCTCCACTTGCCAGCCCTTCATTTTGAGCCATTGCTCAAAGGCTTCCTGGTTGACGGCGTGGCACTCGGCAACAGAGCGCCCATCACCCAGGACGAGGACGGTGGTGACAGTGGTGCGGGCATCGGCGCGCCAGTTCTTGGTGGCCTTCATTTCCTGAGTGAGCTTGGCCTGGTCATCCCAACCTGGTGCTTTACCTATAGCTATCCAGCGTGGCATGGATCCTCCTTCAAGGAGGCCCGGGGTTGGCCCCCGGGCCATAGTTGTTTCAGTGCACAGCCTCTCGGTGAGCTTAGCCCTGGGGAGGGACAAAGGGGTAGGGGATGCTACGACCGCCCTTGAGGGGGAGAACGATAACCCCCTGCCCGGGACAGGTCTCAATGTCGTCCTGGGTCTTCATCCCGGTTTCCAACTCTACGAAGCCCATCCCATCCTTGACGTATTTGTTGGTCACCTTGGCCCAACAGGTAATGGTATCCCCAGGGACAATCATGGCGCGGTGCTGAAAGGATACCTTCCACATCCAGCCATCGGGGAGACACAGGTCCTTCAGGTAACCGGGCATGATGCTCTGCTTCCAGGAGCCATTGACCAGGATGTTCGGCAGGCCCTCGTGGTAGATGGAGAAATCCTGGTCGTAATGGATCCGGTGCCAGTTCTCAATCGCAGCGCTCCACCGAAACACGTGGGTGGGCGTCATCGGGCCGAGGACGTAGGTAGGAAGCATTTGCCCCTCACTTACGTCATCATAGTACATCTGCTGCTTATTCCTAAGCTCGTCAGCGGTTCTTGTGGTCATAGTTCCCTCCCTCTTTATATTTTACAATTCAGTTAATGGTGTATTACCGGCGAATGCCCGAACTCCGGGTGATGCACAACAACTCGCCCTTCTGGTTGGTGTACCTGGTCTCGTTGGTGACGATGAGCATGTGGCTGCCATCCCGTCCAACGCGCTCCTGGATATCGGCGTACTTCTGCTGGGAGAAGATGCGGTCTCCCAGGCTGGGGAACTTGAACACCTCAATATCGTTACCAGCATTGAGGTTACGCACCAGGGGAGTACGTAGGGGGGGCAAGGCGCCTGGACGTCGCTCTCCGCTGCCAGCGCCAGCGCCGCCGTCGTTTACGGGGTTCCGTTGAAAGGCCACGCTTATGGGGTCGGTTGTGCCGGGACGGGTCTTATTGAGGTAGGTGCAGTAGATAGGCGGGGTGATAATCTCGCCGTACTTGGAAGCACGGGCATAATCCTCATCCCAGTACAATGGGTCTGGGTCCATGATGGCATGAACAAACCTGCGGAGGTTTTCCTTCTCCATACCCCAGATAGTGACCTCTACCTTTTCTGCCTCCTGGCCTATTAACGCCTTGAGCTCATCGGTCAAATACGATTGCTGCTGGGTCATACGTTCCTCCCTCCACATGGCGTGGGTCGCTTGATCCCATATGCAAGTGCTAGGGGTTCCCTGATGTGTTTAGCCTGTCCGGCTACCTAGGGACGCCTTAGCCAAAGCAAGCCCATAGCCCACCATGCTCTAGCCTTTGGGAGGAGAAGCCCAGGATAACCGAAAGGTACGGCATGGGGCTAATGGTTGTCTCGGCGGGATACTACAATAAGCGCATTGCACCGTCAAGAGTATTGGGCCAGAAGCAGCGTTACCTGACTTGCTGGCACCACATAGGTACAGCCGACCACTTTCTCCCAAAGTGAGGGTTACCGATTCGTGCCCACTGATGATAGAATGCCTCCGTCCGTAGACGGCCGAGAATAGAGGGCTCTTGGGACAACGTTCAGTGCGTGTATTAGTGAGCAGAAGTCCTGGTCTTGGGTGCGGGAAACACCACGAAAGGGCCCACGGAAAAGGGAAGCGGCGAGGTGGAAGGGGGAGGCAACGCTCTGAAAGAAGCATCCCAAAGCCTGTACATGGCAAAAGAAAGGCTACCATGACGACGCCGAAGTTTTATCAGCTCCCAGATACTATCCGTCCCTTGAAGTACCGCCTGGTCTTAACGCCCGACCTTGAGAAGTTCACCTTCGCTGGAGAAGAAGAGGTGGAGGTGGAGGTCCTGAGGGCAACGGAACAGGTGGTGATGAACGCCTTGGAACTCCAGGTGAGTACAGCCTGGGCCACTCAAGCTGGCGGAAGAAGGATAGAGGCAGCCAGGATTGACCATGATGAGCAGAGCCAGACGGTCACCCTTACTTTCGGCTCGCGCCTTGTCCCGGGCAAGGCTACCGTGGGACTGCACTACACCGGCATCCTCAACGACCGCCTGCATGGATTCTATCGCAGCACGTACCAGGGGAAAGACGACAGACCCCATGTGATGGCCTGCACCCAGTTTGAGCCCACGGACGCCCGTCGCTGTCTCCCTTGCTGGGACGAGCCATCCATCAAGGCGGTGTTTGACTGCACCCTTGTTGTGCCTGCGCAACTGACCGCCGTTTCCAATACACCTGTTGCCTCGGAGACGTTGCGCCCAGATGGTCTGAAGGTGGTGCATTTTGAGGACACACCTTTGATGTCCACCTACCTCCTTGCCTTCATTGTGAGTGAACTGGAGTCCGTTGAGGCGCATGCAAGCAACGGCACCCTCATCCGTATTTTCGCCACACCCGGCAAGAAAGAACTTGGGCAATTTGCCCTGGATGTGGCTGTCAAGGTGCTGGCCTATTACAACGACTATTTTGGCGTTTCATATCCCTTGAAGAAGCTGGACCATCTGGCAATCCCGGACTTTGCGGCAGGGGCTATGGAGAACTGGGGGGCCATTACGTACCGGGAGGTTGCCCTACTCTATGACCCTGCCAACTCGGCGCCAGTGGCCAAGGAGCGCATTGCCAATGTGGTAGCCCACGAGATGGCGCACATGTGGTTCGGCGATCTGGTGACCATGGCATGGTGGAACGACCTGTGGCTGAACGAGAGCTTTGCTTCTTGGATGGCGACAAAGGCGGTAGACCACCTTTTCCCGGAATGGCATATGTGGACCCAGTTTATTGTTTCGGACGTGACCACTGGCATGGGGCTGGACGGGTTGGAGAACTCCCATCCCATTGAGCAGGAAGTGAAGGACCCTTCAGAGATTAACCAACTCTTTGACGCCATCAGCTATGACAAGGGGGCCTCAATCCTGCGGATGCTGGAGCAGTTCATCGGCCCTGATGACTTCCGTGCGGGCCTCCGGCAGTACATTGCGGCCCATACCTATGACAACGCTCAGGGGCAGGACCTCTGGCAGGCCATGGAGGATGCATCGGCCCAGCCGATCGTTTCCATGATGGGGAGCTGGATAGAGCAGGCCGGCTATCCGGTGGTGCAGGCCAAGGTCCGGCGAACTTCTGGCAAGTGGCAGGTGAGCCTGCGGCAGGACCGATTCCTTTACTCCGGGATCAAGGACGACCCTACCCTATGGCAGGTACCTGTCTCAGTGATCAGCCAGGGGGGTGCGGGACAGGACCAGATGGTGATGAGCAGTCGCGAAGCTACCCTCCGCATGGAAAAGGGGACCCCGAGAGTACGGCGCAACGCATGGGTCAAGCTCAACCCTGCATATACCGCCTTCTACCGCACGCAATATGAAGAAAAGGAATGGGCAAGACTCATTCCAGGGGTTGAGACAAGGGAACTGTCGCCCGCAGACCGGCTGGGCCTTCACGCCGATACCTACGCTCTTTCCAGGGCACGGATGATCCCTGCCACCCAGTACCTGCGGCTGGTGGAGGCCTACAAAGGAGAGGACGATTATGTGGTTTGGTCGGATGTGGTGGGCGACTTGCGTGCCTTTGACGGGCTGCTTACCCAGGAGTCATACAGCGCCAAGTACCAGACCCTGGCCCGGAGCGTGCTGCGGCGGATCGTCCGGAAGATGGGATGGGAAGCCAAACCAAACGAGGGTCACCTGGACACCTTGCTACGGAGCACGGTGCTGGGGGCTATTGGAACCTTTGGTGACCGCGCCACGCAACAGGAAGCCACCAGGCGCTTTATGCGCTATCTGGAAGACCCCAAGTCCCTTTCCCCTGATCTGAAGGGGGTTGTGTACGGGCTGGCCGCCCAAGCCGGCGATACCAGGACTTATGAAGCGATGCACAATCTGGCAAAGGAAGAGCAGTTCCAGGAGGAGCGGCTGCGGCTGTATGGCGCTCTGGCCCGCTTCTCCACAAAGCCATTGCTGGAGAAGACCCTGGAGCTATCTCTGTCCAGCGAGGTCCGCTCGCAGGATACGGTGTCGCTGCTGACGCAGGTGGCAATGAACCGCAGGAACGGTTTGCGGCTGACCTGGGACTTCATGAAGGAGAACTGGCAGGAGCTGGAGAGGCGCTATGGCGCGGGCGGCTTCGGGATGATGCGGCTGGTGTCCATCCCCGGCGGTTTTGCTTCTCCAGAGGAACGGCAGGAAGTGGCGGATTTCTATTTGGCCCATCGGGTGCCTTCGGCTACCCGAACCATCCAGCAGACGCTGGAACGCATAGACCTGAACACCCAGTGGCTCCAGCATAACCGCCTGGGGGTGAAAAGGTGGTTTGAGCAGAGGAGCAGGTAGTCCAGAACAGGGAAGGATAAGGATAAAGAGGGTCTGGTATGTTGCACGCCAGGCCCTCTTTATCGTGTTTGCTGTTCCGGACTTACGCCCCTATTTTGGCCACCACGTATTGCCGGGTCCCCCTGGGGGTTGGTACATCAACCCTATCGCCCACGCCGTGGTCCAGGATTGCGCGCCCAAGGGGTGAGGCGTCGGAGATTTTGCCAGCGGCCGGGTCGGTTTCCCGCGAGTCCACCAGCATGTAGGAGAACTCCTGACCTGTCAGGGTGTCTTTGAGCTGGACCTGAGAGCCAACGGTAATGCGCATGAGGCTGTGATAGACCTGGGGTGTACCATCCAGGATGGTGGCGGTCTTCAGGAGATTCTCCAACTCGCGGATGCGGGCCTCGGTCTGGCCCTGGAGTTCACGAGCAGCGTCCAGTGGAGAGTTTTCAGTGATGTCCTTTGTAGCGGCAGCCTTGCGAATCTCCTCTGCGAGGAGAGGGCGCTGGGCCTTGAGGGCGGCGAGTTCCTCTTGCAGGTGCTGATAGCCCTCGGGAGTGAGCTGATTGACGGGGTTCAGTCTGGCAGGCCGGCCATTGGCTGCGGCATTGCGCCTGGGCAGACGGCGAAGTTTGGCGTGGCTTGCCAAGTTGGCGCCGGTGAGGCCTTCGTGATGTAAATAGGCCAGGAATTTTTTTGTGGTAGTAAGCCGCTGTGCTTTATCGTCACCCACTCCTTCCAGGGTGGCGCAATAGTTTTCCACCATGAGGGGAGTGAGGGAGTCTACGGGAAGGTCTCTTCCGCACCAGCGTGCGAATCGCAAGAGCTCTTGTTGAGCAAAGGAAGGGTCTTTCTCACTATGGTCTTGAAGGAAGGAAGCGCAGGCCTCCGAAAGGGCAGTCTGGGCAAGGGGTCTCAAGGGTACCTCCTTATTTCTCCTATTGATTTTAGGCGTCACTGCCGAGTGCTGTCAAATCAAGCTACCCTTGCGTCCGAAGGAGTGAATATCGCATAATCAAAGCTGTTTGTTCATAGATTGCGCCTGCCACCGTAGCTCAGCGGTAGAGCAGCTGTTTCGTAAACAGCAGGTCCTCGGTTCAAATCCGAGCGGTGGCTCCAGACCCTACACTCCTCCCCACCTTAGGCTGGAAAGAGACGGTCACGAGAGCCTATGAAACGCGCCAACTGGTATGCCGACCATCCTGCCGCCTGCACCTGTGCGGAGTGTACGGCCCGTGGGGCCGACATGCGCCGTTTCAACGAGGCGACTGCTGGGAGGGGGAAGATTGGCCGCAACGAGGTATGCCCCTGTGGGAGCGGGAAGAAATACAAGAAGTGCCACGGGGTTTGACAGCGCCAAGGGCCGGCAGCCAGACCTATACCCTAAGACTGCCCACCTAACCGGGTGCTAAAGAACTTCCGTCTGGTGTCCTGGCCCACCCCCAAAGGGAACAAGTCGACTCCCTGGGACGCCCCAGCCCTCGCTTCCTTGCTCCGCTCAAAGCAGGCTCAGGAGGGTTTGCCCCTTAGTACTCCTCCCTTTTAGAAGCCTGCTAGCCTTTTGTCAAGCCACCCCTGCCCGCTCACGGAGCTCCTCAGGAGTGAAAGGGGTTTGGACGGGGGCGATGACCTCCCGGGCCAGGCGCTCAACCTGGGAGACCCACAGCTCCGGCGGGCAGGCAGGACGCAGGACGAACTTGGTGACGCCCACGGCGCCGTACTGGTTGACTCGTGCGATGATGTCCTCCGCCGTGCCCACTGCGGTGTAGGCAGAAGGGGGAACATCCTGTCTCCGAGCGCCCGCCGCCTGGGGGAGCAGGCGCTCGGCTTCCTGGCGGGTGTCGCTGATGGCGCAGGTGAGGTAGACGCCGTAGTGGTCCTCGGGGACTTCACGGCCTGCTTCGGCGGCATAGCGGCGTATGGCCTCCACGCCAGCCCCTGCTTCCCCCGCCGTAACGGCGGAGGGCAACCAGCCATCGCCCAGGCGGCCGGTGCGGCGCAGGGCGGCGTCGCTGCGACCGCCGATCCAGATGGGCGGCCCCGGCTGCTGCACCGGCCTGGGCGCTATGGCCACATCCTGGAACCGGTAGTAGCGGCCCTGGAAGCTGGCCCGCTCCTGGGACCACAGGAGGCGCATGGCCTGGATAGCCTCCTCGGTGCGGCCGGCACGCTGGGCTTTGGAGACGCCCACGGCGTCGTACTCGGCGGGGTCCTCCTGGCCCAGGCCAGCCACCAGGAGGGTACGCCCGTTAGAGAGAAAGTCCAGGGTGGCAAGCTCCTTGGCCAGGACTACCGGGTGGCGCAGGGCCAAGGTGATGGCGCTGACGCCGAACTTCATGCGCTTGCTAACGGCGGCCAGGGCGGCCATGGCGACGACGGGCTCCAGGACGCCCTGGGGGCCGACGACGCGGTCGCTGAACCACAGGGAGTCCACGCCGATGTCCTCGCAGCGGGCGATGAAGTCGTGGAAGGCGGAGGCGCGGCGCTCCGGGAAGGGCCACGTCCCCATACCAATGCCAATGCGGAGTTTCATGCTGCCTCCTATGCTTTTCAGCCGCGCTATTTCTGTTCACTGGCGAGGGAGTTTATAGCGTATGGTGAGGTTTGCGCCTCTCCCTTTTGGTGGTTCTTCCACAATTAAGTCGCCATCCCGCATTTCCTGTCGCATTACGTTGCAACACGTTGGCATTTGATGATGAGGGCCAGGGTAGCCACCAAGCTCACGATGAAGTGCTCCTGAGTTAACATCTAGGAAGGGCGTGCCCTTCTCTGATGCCTCGCTCAGCTTCGTGCGTAGTGCTTTTCTGAAGTCCTCGGCGCGGAGTCTAGGCCGCTCCTCCCTTGCTTTCAACCAGCGTTTCAAAGATTCATGACTTTCCATGGATGGCCGCCCAGCCAGCAAACCTTCAACGCTGATATCCTCGTCCAGGTCTTCCCAATGGATACCCTCTCCTCTGGCAATAAACCTCCAGTTGGCACGCTCCTTTGGCGTACGCTGGACGAGCCTTGGGTACCAAATCAAAGGCACGGTTATTGTGCGCCCATCCCGTAGCGCCACAGTGAGGCGGTCTTCGGTCACCTCAACGTTTTGTGCGTCAGGCACTTCAATTTGAACGATGGAAGTAGCCATTCCATGCCTCCAATAAAATAAAACCGACCGATGCTCTTCCACGATTCTTCGGATGTGCCAAAGCTCTACATCGGTGAATCCGTTGTTATTCGCCAAACTTACAGGGTTTAGCCAAAACTTTGCTCGCTTGCTTTCCCGTTCAACGTGTACATGTGCGGGTTCAGGGCCATCGCTGGCAAAAAAGTAAAATCGGTAGCCTTGAACCCGCAACGCGGTGGGCACGGCATTCCCTCTTCTTAAGCATGTCTACCACCTCTCACCCTCAGGAGTGATGCCAGGGCGGGCGCTGGGGGTCAGGGCCTGCTTTGGGCCAACTTCCCGCAGGGCCTTCAGGTAGCCCTCGTAGTTGCGGCGGGTCTCCTTCAGATGGTCACCGCCGAACTTTTCAATGAAGCATTTGGCCAGGATGGTGGCCATGACGGCCTCGCCGATGACGCAGGCGGGGGGCACCTGGCAGATATCGCTGCGCTCGTAGTGGGCTTGGACGATCTCGCCCGTTTCCAGGTCTACGGAGGGCAAAGGCTTGCTGAGGGTGGAGATGGGCTTGAGGGCCATACGAGCGACAATGGGCTCGCCGCTGCTCATGCCGCCCTCAATGCCACCGGCGCGGTTGGTGATGTGGTGGAAGGGGCGGGCATCGCCGTCCCAGGGTTGAATGATATCGTGAACCATGGAGCCAGGGAGCTCGGTGTTAGCGAAGCCGGAGCCGATCTCCACGCCCTTGACGGCCTGGATGCTCATCATGCCCTGGGCGATGAGGCCGTCCAGCTTCTGGTCCCACTGGATGAAGCTGCCCAAGCCGATGGGCGCGCCATAGGCGATGACCTCAAAGACGCCACCGGCGGTATTGCCGATGTCCCGGCAGTAGTCAATGTGGGCCATCATGGCCTTGGCCGCTTCGGGGTCTGAGGTGCGGACGGGGGACTGCTCCACGGCGTCCCAGTCAATGGTGTCCGGCATCCTGGCCTTGATGGTGCCGATGGTGAGGACGTGGCTGTGGATTGCTATGCCGAACTCCTCCAGGAAGCGGCGGGCGACGGCGCCGGCGGCCACGCGGGCGGCGGTCTCCCGGGCGCTGGAGCGCTCCAGTATGGGGCGGACGTCGCTGACGCTGTACTTGAAGACGCCGGGGAAGTCGGCATGTCCGGGGCGGAGGCGGGTGACGCGGCGGACCTTGGCGTCGTCATCCACGGGAGTGACGGACATGGCCTCGGTCCAGTTGGCGAAGTCGCGGTTCTCCACCCACATGGCGATGGGGCCGCCCATGGTGAAGCCGTGGCGGACGCCGGAGAGGATTTCGGCGCGGTCCACCTCAAGTTGCTGGCGGGGGCCGCGTCCGTAGCCCTGCTGGCGGCGTCGCATGTGCTTTTCTATGTAGTCCTCGCTGATGGGAACGCCGGCGGGGATGCCCTCTATGATGGCGACGCCTCCTTTGCCGTGGGACTCGCCTGCGGTAAAGTACCGGAAGACTGGCATGGGTCTGCTCCTGCGGTGGATGGGCCAGGGGACGCTGGCCTTGCAGGGTCTAGCATAGCAGAGGAAGGGCAAAGGGGGGAGGGGGCGGCTGTCTGATTGTTTTTCTTGGGTAAGAGAAGGTGGGCTGGTGGGGCTGGTCCTGCTGGGTAGGGGAGAGGGGATTCGTTTTTATTTTTAGTGGAAACGAATGGGAGGTCCTGCACCACCGCTTCTGTTTCCAGGGGGTTGTTTTATTTTTCTGTGGAAACAACATCCCCTGGCCGTGCCAGGGGATGTGGGAGTGGCCTGCTCATGGGATGAGGATAGCAGGAAAGGCAGAGGTAGTAGAGGAAGAGGCAAATGGCAGGGGGAAGTGCCCTTGACCCGTGGGCCTAGGGAGCCTAGGATTGGGCACATCGTGCGGGATCTTGCTATGAAAGGAGAGAGGGCGATGGAAGAGGTTGCCCCCGGCATTCATAAGATTTGCTATGACCCGGAGCTACGGCCGGGCGTCTTCAATACCAACTCCTACATGGTCATCGGGCGGGAGGCCACGGCGCTTATAGACACGGGCTGGAACCGGCCGGAGGAGGTGCAGGCCAGGCTGGAGTATATCCAGCGGACGCCCCACACGCCCATAGGGTACATCATCATCACCCACCGGCACGGGGCCAACGTGGGAGGGGCGGCGGCTATCCAGAAGGCCCACGGGGGCGTGATTATGAGCCATCCGGTGGAGAAGGAGCACATTGACGCAGCCCTGGAGGGGCCGAAGGTGGAACGGACGGTGGCGGACGGTGAGACGATACGCCTGGGGGACCTGACCCTGGAGTTCATCCACGCCTCTGGCCACACCTTCGGCAGCCTTGGGGTGTTTCTGCGTGAGCGGCGGGCGCTGTTCACAGGGGATAACGTGATGGGAGAGGGAACATCGGTGGTGAACCCGGGACAAGGGGACATTGGGGAGTTCATGGAGACGATGGAGAAGCTCCTGCGGTACAACGCGCAGGTCATCTATCCCGGGCAGGGGCCTGTCGTGAGGGATCCCAAGGGGAAGCTGGAGGAGCTGATTGCCCACCGGCGGGAGCGGGAGAACCAGGTGCTGTCCCAATTGGCCAGCGGCCCGAAGACGGTGGAGGAGATGTTCCGGGCTATCTACACGGACCTGGATGAGCGGCGGCACAACATGGCGCGGAACCAGGTGCGGAGCCACCTGGGGAAGTTGCAGCGGGAAGGCAGGGTGACGATGCCGGATGAGGGGGCGACGTACCGGCTGGCGTGAGGCCCTATCGGGCCAGGGAGGCGTAATGCGCAGACTCTCCATGTCCGTCCTGCTGGCACTCCTGGCAGTGCTGGCGGCTTCGTGCGGGGTGCTTTCTCCTGCAACACCGACGGCCACAGCCCGATCGGTGCTGGAGAAGGCGTCGCTGCGCATGAGCGCCTTGCAGACCGCGGCTTTTCTCCTGGAACATGAGCAAGGGACCACGCCGCTCATGCCTGGGGTGGGGATGAGGTCGGTGGAGGGGCGGGTTGTGCTGCCCAGCAGCTTTGAGCTGGAGGTAAGCGCGCTAGCCGCTTTTATGAGCGCAGCCATCAAGGTCAAAGTGGTAGCTCAGGGAGACGAAGCCTTCATGACAGACCCCATCTCTGGCGCGTGGCAGCGTGTGGACCCGGAGGCGCTGCCCTTTGATTTCCGGGACCTGGGCAGGACGCTGGGGGATATTGTTATGGGGATACAGGAGCCGGCCTTTGGCGGAGAGGAGCGGATAGGAGGAGTGCAAATGCGAATCATCACAGGGTGGGTTGCCACGGAGAGCCTCAGGCGGCTGGTACCAGGGGCGCTGGAGGGGGAGAAGGTGGAGCTGCAGGTGTGGCTGGAGGAAGAGGGGCTGCTGAGGAAGGCGCGTATCCAGGGGAAGGCCGTGGCGGGAGATACTGGGGAGTCTGTGAGGGTACTGACTCTGCACTCTTTTGACCAGCCGGTGCAGATCACGTTGCCGGGGTAGGCAAGGCTAGCAGACGGAGATGCACACCGTGACCCGCTGGCCCTGGGCAACCGTGCTGTTCATAGACCTGGCTGTGCTGTTTGCCGCCCTGGACCAGACGGTAGTGGTGACGGTGCTGCCGGAGGTGATGCTGGACCTGGATGTGCCGCCGACGGAGCTGGACCGGGCGTCGTGGATTGTGACGGGGTATCTGCTGGGGTATACGGTGGCCATCCCCTTTGCGGCGCGCCTGTCGGATGTGCACGGGCACGGGAGGATATTCAAGGCGTCTCTGGGGCTTTTTGCCCTGGGATCCTTTCTGGTGGCGGTGGCGCCGAGCTTGCCCTGGCTGGTGGCAGCGCGGGTGGCGCAGGCTGTTGGAGGGGGCGCGACTATCCCCATCGGCATGGCCCTGGCCACCCAGTCCCTGTCCCCTGGGAAGCGGGTCCTGGCGATAGGGACGGTGGGCGGGGCAGCGGAGGCCGGCGTGGTGCTGGGGCCGTTGTACGGGGGGTTGATTACGGCGGCGCTGGGATGGCGCTGGCTTTTCTGGCTCAACCTGCCCCTGGCGGCAATCCTCCTGGCGGCCATCGCAGGCATCTCCTCCGGCCGCAACGCGGGTGCACGGATGGATTACAGGGGAGGGCTGCTGCTGGCGGCAGCGCTGGGCTTGCTGGTGGTCGCCGTGTCCCGGCGGGAGCTTTTTGCAGGGTCATCTCCCCTGCCCTACGGGGTGGGCGCCGCAGGGCTCGCTGTGGCTGGCGGCCTGCTGTGGACGGAGATGCGAGTGCCCCAGCCGTTGCTGGCGGGGGTCTTCTTCCGTTCTCTGCCCGTAGTTTCTGCCCTGGGCCTGAAGCTCCTGGCAGGAGCGGCGTTGATCATGGCGATGGTGACCGTGCCCCTGATGGCGAACACCGTACTGGAGCGCAGCCCGCTGGAGGGGGGACTGCTGCTCATGCGGCTTACGGGCAGCCTGGCCGCGGGCGCGCTGGCCGGAGGCTTTCTGGCGTACCGCCTGGGGCAGCGAGCGACAGGGGCAGCCGGTATGGGTATTGCCGCTGTGGGGCTTTTCCTTATGAGCGGGTGGGATACGCAGACGAGTGAACTGGGGTTTACAGGGCCGCTGGTTGTAGCCGGGCTGGGGTTTGGGCTGGTGATTGCGCCTGCTGTGATGACGGCCATGGAAGCCGTGGGCTCGGACTACCAGGCGACGGCAGCATCGCTGGTGACTGTGGCGCGAATGATTGGAATGGCCCTGGGGATAGCGGCGCTGTCGGCCTGGGGGATGGAGCATTTCCAGGGGCTGACCTTCGGGCTAGAGTTTCCTCTCCAGGGTGTTGGAGAGACTGCCGAGGACTATGCCACGCGGGTGGATGCATACCTGGGTGGGTTGACCGATGCGGGTGTTGCGCTGTTCCAGGACTTTTTCCGGGTGGCGGCGGTGATAGCTGCGCTGGCGGTGCTGCCTGCGCTGGGCCTGGGGAGTAGAGCCCGGGGTTGAGGAGGAGGTGAGCGGTACGACGGGGCGCTGGCGACAGGGCGAGGGGCACAGTGCACAGGCTGTCATGGTTAAGCCTTGGGGAGGGTACAGAGGTCTTTCCGGGCAGGGGGACCAGGTTCCTCGCTCGGCTATGGCGGGAGAAGGCAGAGGTCGGTTGACCGCCGCGCTCGGAAGGACAGGGGGCGGCGTGCATGTTTGCAGCAATAGCCTGTGGTATGGGGCCTATCATGCTACAATCAACATAATGGCGGTTGGATATGCGAGGGATGTGTTATGGCGTTGAGAGGTATATCAGCCCTGGTGTGGGCGGCCAGGAAGGGGGTGCTGGCCAGGCTGTTGCTCTTTTTGGGGCTGGTGAGCCTCCTGCTGCCCAATGGGACAGCCCACGGGCAGGATGGGGCTGTGTACCTGGTACGTATTGAAGGGGAGATAGAGCGGGGCCTGGCAGCATATGTGAAGCGAGTGGTGGCCACGGCCAACAAGGAGAACAGCATGGCGATTGTGTTCCGTGTGAATACACCTGGTGGAGAGCTGGGTGCGGCGCTGGACATCAAGGACTACATCCTGAACAGCCGTGTGCCGACGATTGCGCTGGTAGACAGGCAGGCGTTTTCCGCCGGGGCGCTCATCACTATTGCCGCGGAAGAAATCTATTTTGTGGCGGGGGGAGTGGTGGGTGCTGCTACACCGATAACCGGGACAGGGGAGAAGGCAAGCGAGAAGGTGGTGTCTGCGGTACGGAAGGATTTCGCCGCCACCGCCGAGGCCAGGGGGAGGGACCCCCGCATTGCGGAGGCCATGGTGGACGAGGACGTGGCCATAGCGGACCTGGTGGAAGCCGGGAAACTGCTGACCCTGACGGCTGAAGAAGCAGTGAGGTGGGGCTATGGCATCGGCTTTGCAGACAGCTTGCAGCACCTCCTTGAAATAAAGGGGCTGGAAAGGGCTGAGCTGATAGATACAAGCCCCGGCCTGGCCGAACGGTTGGTACGGTTCCTTACGAATCCCATAGTGTCGTCGCTGCTCATCACCCTTGGATTTCTGGGGCTGCTGTTTGAACTTCAGACGGCGGGCTGGGGGGTGGGAGGGACGATTGGACTGATTGCCCTGGGGATTTTCTTCTGGGGGCACTTTCTGGCGGGGCTGGCCGGATGGGAAGGGGTGGCGCTGGTTGCGCTGGGCATTGCATTGCTTGTGGTGGAGATGGTGTTCCTTCCGGGATTCGGGATAGCAGGGGCGCTAGGTATTGCGGCGTTCCTAGCCGGGCTGTATGTTTCCCTGGTGGGGGATTTCTCTTCGGGGGACGAGTTGCTGCGGGCAGGCTATATTCTGGCGGCGTCCTTTGTGCTGATGGTGCTGGGGGCGTGGGCGTCCCTCACGTATTTGCCGAGGACGCGCTCCTTTGGGGGTCTGGTGCTGGTGGCTTCCGTGCAGCCGAGGTTGGCTGGCTCCAGGCTGGCCGCCGCGGCAGAGGGGGAAGAGACAACCCAAGACCTCACTGGTAAGATAGGGCAGGCCTTGACGCACCTCCGTCCCTCCGGGGCGGCAATGATAGAGGGGAAGCGGGTGGATGTGGTGACGGAGGGAGAGTACATTCTGGCCGGCACCAGCATTGAAGTGGTCCAGGATGAGGGGTATCGCCGGGTGGTGAAGGCGCATACGCAGAATACGCCGGGCGAGCTGATCTAGTCCCTGCCGGCAAGTACGCTGCCGACGCCAGCGTTTGACGGAAAGGAGCGCAATGGAACCGGTAGCAATCATTGCCATTATTGTGGTAGTTCTCACCATCGCATTGCTGTGGGTATTCTTCTACATTGTGCCTGTGGGGTTGTGGATCACCGCGTTATTCTCCGGGGTCCACGTATCCATCGGGACACTGATAGGGATGCGCCTGCGGAAGGTGAGCCCGCCGGAAATAGTGCGTCCGCTGATCAGTGCGACGAAGGCAGGGTTGGAGTTGGATGTGAGCCAGATGGAGGCGCACGTACTGGCAGGGGGCAACGTATCTCGCGTAGTTACGGCCCTGATCTCCGCAGACCGGGCCAACATAGCCTTGCCCTGGCGGCAGGCGGCGGCCATAGACCTGGCGGGGCGGAATGTGCTTGACGCGGTGCAGGTGAGCGTGAACCCGCGGGTGATAGAGACGCCCCGGGTGTCTGCGGTGGCAAAGGACGGCATTCAGCTGGTGGCCATAGCCAAGGTGACGGTGCGGGCCAACATTGCGCGGCTGGTTGGCGGTGCTGGAGAGGAGACCATCCTGGCCAGGGTTGGCGAGGGCACGGTCTCTGCCATTGGCTCTGCAACGAACCACAAGCAGGTGCTGGAGAACCCTGATCAGATATCCAAACTGGTGCTGTCCCGAGGACTGGACGCCGGAACTGCATTTGAGATTCTATCCATTGACATTGCAGACGTGGACGTAGGACGGAACATTGGGGCGGAGCTGCAGAGCGACCAGGCAGAAGCGGACAAGCGGATTGCCCAGGCGAAGGCGGAGGAACGGCGGGCTATGGCAGTGGCAGAGGAGCAGGAGATGCGGGCGCGGACGCAGGAGATGCGGGCGAAGGTGGTGGAAGCGGAGGCCCAGATCCCGCTGGCGATGGCGGAGGCCTTTCGGAGTGGGAACATGGGGATTATGGACTATTACCGGATGCGCAACGTGCAAGCAGACACGCAAATGCGAGAGTCTTTCTCCCAAGGCGATGAGCCGCGGCAGGAAACGGGGCAGCCACCGGCAAGCTAAGTGGACAGACCTTTTCATTGGTGTGCAGGCATGTGGGAACCGGGGAGTGCACCCTCACCCTACCCTCTCCCATCAAGGGGGCTTTGCCCGACAATTCGGGAGTTTGCCGCTTCTCACCTGACAACGGTCGGTTTTTCCC
>JACQOP010000055.1 GCA_016202485.1 Chloroflexota bacterium
GTATGCGCAAGCTGCTGACCATCCTCAACGCCATGCTCGAACACCACGTCAGATGGCATCCCCATCATGCTCCTACCCCTTGACATTCAAGACAGTTGCTCTGCACTCCCCATTTTCAGCAACCTGCTAGCTCTGCAGGGGTGGTGACATTACAGCAGGCTGCCCTAATGGGGTAAGATACCTGCGTCCATTCCTGTGGGAGGTGTCCTATGAAATTCGGCCTGTGGGTCACCGCCAACTTCCCCGCATCGTACACACCGGCCCAGTGGTTTGCCGGCCTGGCGGGCCAGGTGCGCGCCGCCAAGCAGATGGGCTTCTCCCTTATCAGCAGCGGGCAGCACTACCTTACGGCGCCGGACCACCGCCTGCAGACCCTTCCCCTCCTGGCCCGCCTCTCTGCCGAAGGCGAAGGCATGGAGGTGGCAACATCGGTCCTACTGCTGCCGCTGCATAACCCTGTGGATATTGCCGAGCAGGCGGCGACTATGGACGTGCTCACAGGCGGGCGCTTTATCCTGGGCATAGGCATGGGCAATGTGGATATTGAATACCAGGCTTTTGGGATAGACAAGCGCCGCCGTGTCTCCCGCTACGAGGAAGCTCTGGACATCATCGTGAAGCTGTGGCAGGGCGGCCCGGTGGAGCATGAGGGCCGCCATTTCACAGTGCCCCACACAGAGTCCATGGTACGCACCTCGGCCCGCATCTGGCTGGGAGGCGGCGCCGAGGCTGCCATCAAGCGTACCGCTCGCTACGGCTTTCCCTGGTTCCCCAGCGGCGGCGACATCAACCGGCTGGCCGCCAACCGCGCCGTGTACCTGCGGGCCCTGGCCGAACAGGGCAAGCCTGTGCCGCCGGACTTCCCCATAGGCCTGTGGGTCTACCTGTGCGAGACCGAGGAGCAGGCCCTGGAGGAGTCGCAGCGCTTCCTGGGCGCCGGCGCTGCTCCGGAGGAGTTCCGCCGCCGGGCGGCAAATCAGATGATCGTCGGTACGCCGGAGCAGTGTGTCCAGCGGGTGAAGGACTACCAGGAGCGGTTGGGCGTCAACTACATTCTCTGCCGGCTCCAGGCCCCCGGCATGAGCCAGACCCAGGTGCTGCGCACCATCCGCCTCCTGGGTGAAGAAGTCATCCTGAAGTTCAAGGGGTAGGTCCCTGTAGGGGGTGCAAGAGCCTGCCTTGAGCCTGGCGAAGGGCCTTGTGCTCCTATGAGCGGTGGCTGTGTGTCTTCAGCCATTGCCGGACAAAGGCTTCCTGGTCATGCACTGTCTTCACAGCGCCGTCCAGAAGGGCGTTCTGCAAGCCCGCCAGGGCTTCCTTAATTGCTGGGCCCTGAAGTATTCCAAGGCGCAGCAGGTCATTGCCGTTAAGGGCCGGGCGGACCTGCCGCCAATCCTTCAGGTAGCGGAGGGCCAGCCCCTGAGCATGGGCGCTGGCGGCCATGACGGCGGCGGCCTGGAGGGCCTCCACCGCCAGGCCTTGGAGCGCGGCCCACACCGCTGAAGGGCGGGCCGTTGTGGGCAGAGCCGCCAGGTTCTCCTCTGCCCGTGGGGTGTCTTCTAGCACCTTACGCCATGCCCTGGGCGCGTTGAGACGCTGGGCCAGGGACTGCCGCTGGGAAGGGCCCAGCCCGTAGGCCAGCAGGGCCAGATAGGCCAGAGGCAGCGGCGGTCCTCCCAGGGATGGAAGGCGGGCAAGGCGTTCCTGCATCACTGGCCCGCCAGGCAGCGCCGGGTACAGGGCCTGGAGAACGCCAAGACTGGCGGCGCGGGCGAGAAATGCCGGAGCCGAAGCTTCGTGGAAGGCCAGGTCCAGCTCCCGCCGCAGGCGGTCGCCGCTGATAGTGTTCAAATACGTTACGTCCCGCTGTAGGAGTCGCTCCGTCTCGGGCTCCAGCCGGAAGCCCAGGCGCTGCTCGTAGCGAACTGCCCGGAGGATGCGGGTGGCGTCGTCCTGGAAACTTTTGGAGTGCAGGATGCGCACCAGCCTGGCGTCCAGGTCGGGCAGGCCGCCCGTAGGGTCAAGCAGGGCCGCTGGCGACGGCAACAGGCGCATCGCGATGGCGTGAATGGTGAAGTCCCGCCGTTGCAAGTCATCCATGATGGAGCTGGGAGTCACGGTGGGCAGCGCCCCGGGATGGGCGTAGGTCTCCTTCCGGGCCATGACGATGTCCACGTTCATGCCGCCTACTTTGAGGGCAGTGGTGCCGAACTGGGAACGCAGGGACGGTCGTCCCGCTAGGGCGCCGGCAAGGGCATCTGCAAAAAGGCCGGCGTCGCCTTCTACCACCAGGTCCAGGTCCTTCAGTGGGCGTAACATCAGCAGGTCGCGCACGCCCCCGCCAACCAGATAGAGGGGCAAGCCTCCAGCAGAGGCCAGGGCCGTGGCCTGAGTGATAACACTGGCCTGGGCAGCGGAGAGCGTGTCCTGGAGCAGTGCGGCGATGTCCGGTGCAGAACCCATGGGGCCATTATAATGAATAGGCATACATTGTGCCCCGATTGGGGCATGAACATAACCTGTCTGCGTCTTTTGTAGGAAGAGGACCTGCCTGTGGCTATGGAACGTACTCCCCTTGAGCTGGCTATTCGCTACACCTTTAAGGACAAGGGCCTGCTGCAGCAGGCCCTGACCCACCCATCCTATCCCAATGAGCACCCCGAAGCGGCGGGCGTCTCCAACCAGCGGCTGGAGTTCCTGGGCGACGCCTGCATTGGCCTGGTGGTTGGACGGAACCTCTATGAGCGGTACCCCGATGTGGACGAAGGCCCGCTGACGGAGGCACGGTCTCGGCTGGTGCGCCGGGAGACACTGGCGCGAGCGGCCCGCCGCGTGGACCTAGGCGCGCACCTGATCATGGGCGCGGGAGAAGAGGCCCGAGGCGGGCGTGACCGCGACTCCAACCTGGCCGATGCCTTTGAAGCCCTGGTAGGAGCAGTGCTGCTGGACCGCGGCTACCCCTCGGCCCGCGGGGTGGTGCTGCGTGTGCTGCGGCCTGAGCTGCGGGAGCTGGAGCCTGGGGCGACGGCCAAGGACCCCAAGTCTCAGCTCCAGGAGCTGGCCCACAGTATGGGCCTTGCGTCTCCGGAGTACGAGACGGTAAAGGCCGAGGGGCCGCCTCACCAGCCGCTGTACACCGTTGAGGTGCGCATAGCAGGTGAGGCCCTTGGCCAGGGCCAGGGGCTTCGCAAGGTGGAGGCGGAGCGCCGGGCCGCCCAGCAGGCGGTAGAGCGCCTCGTGGGGGGGTGAGGGTTGTACTGCTAGCGTGTTTGAGGATGTACAATAGGGCTCGGAACACCGTGAGGAGAGGACATCATGGCGACTATACGCAAGAAGAAGGGCGGAGCTAGAAAGCAAATGCAAGGGGCCCAGACCCATGAAGAGATGATGGAGCCAGAAGACCCGAAGGTGTTCCTTGCGTCTCTGCAGGAGATTTTGAGGAAGGGGACGGGTAGGGAGCAGACGCAAGAGGATGTAAAGGCAACGATTCTCAGGCTAAAGGAAAAGCACGGTGGACGCGTGGTACCCATAGAGGAACTCTGGGAGATACTGGAGAGGGAGCTTGGCGACTATACCCTCACCGAGGAACTCCAGGCTATGCGTGAGGGCCGGTAGTGCCTGCGTTCTACCTAGACTCATCAGGTCTTGCCAAGCGGTACAAGCCTGAGAAGGGGTCGGACATTGTTCATGAACTGTTCCAGGGGACTGACTCTCTGATCACATCTTATCTCACTTTACTTGATATGCTTGCCGTTGCAAGGAGGCTCCTCGGTGGCGGTCAGATAACGAGAGAGGCTTATGACCTGCTAACCAACGACATTCTTGAGGATTTCTCCTCATCACTACAGGTTGAATCAATTACTGGGGGTATCATGGGCGTTGCCGCACAGCTCAGCCGGCAGTATGGCCTGGAAGGCTCCGACTCCATCCAGCTGGCGACGGCGCTCTCAGTGCAACCCCCAACGGCTGACCAGCCTCCGCAATGCGTACTTGTCTCCAGCGACAGGCGCATGGGCAACGTGTACAGTGCCCTTGGCGGCCAGGCGCTTGACCCTGAGGATGCCGGCGCAAGGGAATTGCTGGGAAAGCTGCGTGTTTCATAGGCCTGGGTCCATAAGAGTCCACAGGACAGTCCAATTTTGCGCCCCTTCCTTGCGGATGCTATGATGGTTGCATTCCTGTGCAGGTGGGACCCATGCCCTGGCTCTTTGGCCGCAAGAAGAACACCGAGGAAGGGGTGAAGCGCACCCGGGACACCTGGTTTGGCCGGGTGGCCCGCCTCTTCCACGGGCGCACTATCGCCGAAGAGACCTGGGAGGAGTTGGAGGAAGCGCTGGTCTCGGCGGACGTGGGCGTAAAGACTACCGGGGCACTGCTAGAGCGGATGAAGGCGCGGGTGAAGGCGCTGGGCAGCGCGGCCACGGCGGAGGACGCCCTGGGAGCGGTGCAGGGGGAGATGACGGCGGTCCTTGGTGAGGTGGATGAGGGTGTGGCCGGGTTGCTGGAGTCCAAGGAGGGGCGGCCCAAGCCGCTGGTTATCCTGGTGGTGGGGGTCAACGGCTCCGGCAAGACCACCAGCATCGCCAAGCTGACGCGCTATTTCCAGGACCAGGGAGGCACGGTGCTCCTGGGGGCGGCGGACACCTTCCGTGCAGCGGCCATTGAGCAGCTCCAGGCCTGGGCGGGACACCTGGGTGTGGAGGTGGTGGCCCACCAGCAGGGCAGCGACCCTGCTGCGGTGGCCTATGATACCGTGCAGGCAGGCAAGGCCAGGGGCATGGACGTGGTGATGATAGATACGGCAGGCCGGCTGCACAACAAACAGCACCTGATGGAGGAGCTGCGTAAGGTGCGCCGGGTGATGGGTCGCCTGGACCCGGAGGCTCCCCATCTGACCCTCTTGGTGCTGGATGCCACCACGGGGCAGAACGGCCTGGCCCAGGCCCGCGCCTTCACCGAGGCGGTGGCCTGCGACGGCGTGGTGCTGGCGAAGCTGGACGGCACCGCCAAGGGAGGCATCGTCTTTGCCATAGGGAAGGAGCTGGGTTTGCCGGTGCTGTTCATCGGCACCGGCGAGGGGGCGGACGACCTTTCGCTCTTCAACCCCCAGCAGTTCGTTGAAGCGCTTTTTGCGCCTTCCAGCGTTGAGACGGCAGCGTAGCAGACCCCGTGCTAGCAATCATTCCGTGGCTCCTTGCACTGGAACTCCTGGGCCTCCTGGCCCTTCCCATCCTGTACGTCCTCCTGCCCCGCCTGCCTGATAGGGGCTTTGCCTTCACCAAACCAATCGGCCTCATCCTCGTCTTCTATCCCCTGTGGCTCCTCGCCTCCACCCCCCTGGTCCCCAACAGCCGGGGGACCATTATCGTCATCGTCCTGGCCCTGGGCGCATGTTCCGGGTGGCTGGCATGGAGGAACCGGGGGCCGCTGCTGGAGTTCCTAAAGCTGGAGTGCCCGCTGCTCCTGCTGGCCGAGACGGTATTCCTGGCAGTCTTCCTCTTCTGGGCCACAGTCATCGCCCAGGACGCCGCCATTGCCCATACCGAGCAGCCCATGGACTTCGGCTTCTTCAATGCCACGCTGGTGAGCCGTCACTTTCCGCCCGGCGATATGTGGCTGTCGGGCTGGAAGGTGAGCTATTACTACTTTGGCTATCTGATCTTTGGCGGAGTTACGCAACTGGTGGGCATTGATCCCCCTATCGGGTACAACCTGGGCCTGGCAACTGTAGGCGGACTGGCCGCGATGGCCGCCTTTGGCGTCGTCTATAACCTCGTGCGCCTCATAGGAGGGAGGGCTGGCGGAGCAGCTCTGGCGGGACTGGCCTCGGTCCTGCTGCTCCTCTTTGTCTCCAACCTGGTGGGCGGCCTGGAGCTGCTGAGGGCCGGCGGCCAGAGCGATCCGGGCTTTTGGCAATGGGTGGATGTGAAGGGGCTAACGGGGCCGCAGCTTTCTTCGTCGTGGTATCCTTCGGAGGCCGGATGGTGGTGGTGGCGGGCTACCCGCGTTATAGACACCGTGCAGAACGGGGCGAGCCTGGACTATACCATCACCGAGTTCCCTTTCTTCAGCCTCCACCTTGGAGATTTGCATCCCCATGTTATGAGCTTACCCTTTGTCCTTGCTTTCCTGGGACTGGCCCTGGCGTTCTTTGCCAGTTCCGGCGGAAGGGCGCCTAGCGACAGGGGGCGTCTGGGGCTGCTGGCGCTCATGGCGCTGCTCCTGGGCGGGCTTGGGTTCATCAACCTGTGGGACTTGCCGGTCTTTGGCGTGTTGCTCTTGGCCGTCGCTGTGGTGAAAGGATACGCCCTGGCGGGTAGGGGCTGGCTGAAGCGACTGGCGTCCCCAGCCGAGGCCATTGCCGTTATCTTGCTGGCGGTTGTCCTGTACGTGCCCTTCTTCTTTAGTTTTAACAGCCAGGCCAGCGGCGTGGCCCCGGTGGACCTCTACGTCTCGCGCTACTTCCATTTCTTCCTTGTGTGGGGGCTATTTCTGGTCCTCGTGACCGGATATCTGCTCTGGCAAATAGGCATAGTCCTCCGCCGCTGGCCGCGCCGCCGGGGGGTGCTGCTGTCGGCCGTGGCTATTGCCTTGGCGCCCTGGCTGTTGTGGGCGCTGGTACAGGGGGTGCGCCTGTGGGACCTGGGCGATGCTGTGGAGGATGCCGTGTTCCGCCTATGGCGTCTGTCCCCCCTTGTCGCCTTGCTGGCGGCAGCAGGCTATCTTGCCCTACGCCTGGCACGGGAAGCAGTGTTGGTACCGGTTGCCACGGCACAGGCCGGCTCCTCCGAAGCGACAGCAGAAGCGGGTCAATCGGGGAGTGCACCGGCCCTGGCAAGCGGCGGCGCTGAAAGGGAGGAAGTTGTACTGCCTGCTGGTGTGGAAGTCCCTCGCGGGGCTTCCGATACTGGGGCTGTCGTTCCTCCTCTGCCGTCCGCCTCACAAGAGAAGGCCGGTGCAGCGCCGTCGCCCATCGCCCGCGCCTTTCCTCTGGTGCTTATTGGCATGGCGGTGCTGTTGCTGATGGGGCCGGAGTTGTTCCGCGTCGTAGACCTCTTCGGCAACCGTATGAACACCATATTCAAGCTGTACTACCAGGCCTGGGCCTTGCTTGCCCTGGCAGGCGGCTTCGCCCTATACTCGGCAATAGAGTGGGCGGGCAAAGCAAAGCTGCTGGGCAGGCTGTACGTCTTTCCCTGGCTGGGGCTGGTTGCTCTGGGCATCGTGATTTCGCTGTATTACCCAGCAGCGGTGGCCTACACTAAGGCAAGACTGCCTTCCAGCCAGGCTACGCTGGATGGCCTGGTCCACGTGCAGCGGTTTGCCCCTGCCGAGTACCAGGCCATCCACTGGCTGCGGGGACATGCCCGGGATGGCGATGTGCTCGTGGAGGCTGTGGGCGACGACTACTCGGAATACGGCCGGGTGTCCTCCAGCACCGGCATTCCGGCGGTCCTGGGCTGGACCTTCCACCAGCAGCAGTGGCGGGGGTCGCGGCAGCCCTTTGAGGGCCGGTCCGAGGACGTGCAGCGGCTGTACCAGACCGGCGATTCGGCCGAGGCAAAAGCAATCCTGGACAAGTACGGCGTGACGTATATATACATAGGACAGCGTGAACGGGCCAAGTACGGCGGCATTAGCCTGACAACCTTTGCTGTTTTGGGTGATGAGGTATTCCGGCAAGGGGATGTGGTGATCTACCGTGTTAGAAGCTAACGCAGTGACAACCGAGAGAGCGGTTGAGCCAGAGACGGCGGCTCCCGAAACATCTCAGGAGCTGGTCCAGGCTCCCCCTGTGCGGGAAAAGCTTCAGGGAGAGGACCGGACGTGGTTCCAATGGCTGACGCCCTTCACTGTCGTATATGGACTGTTGCTGGTAATTGCCCTCGCCATGCGGCTGTGGGACCTGGGGTCTATGGCCCTGCACCATGACGAAAGCCTCCACGCGACCTATAGCTGGTACCTCTTCAGTGGCCGCGGCTATCAGCATAATCCCATGATGCACGGCCCCTACCAGTTCTTCGCCAACGCCGGCTTCTTCGCCGCTTTGGGAGACAGCTCCTACACCATCCGCGTGGCGGAAGCCCTAACGGGTACGGCCATAGTAGCGGCCCCCCTGCTGTTTTTACGCCACCTGGGCCGGAGCGGCGCTCTTATTACGGCTTTCATGCTGACCTTCTCTCCGGTCATGCTGTACTACAGCCGCTTCAGCCGCGAGGACATGCACATCGCGTTGTGGACGTTGCTGCTCATTGGTTTTATGTGGCAGTACATGGACACCAGGAAGGTGCGCTTCCTCGCCCTAACTTCCCTTGCCCTGGTCTTTGCCTTCTCTGTCAAAGAATCGGCATATCTGCTGGCGGCCGTTTTGGGGTCCTACTTCTTTCTTGCTGCCATCACAGATGTGGCGCCCTGGGTGTTGGGACGCAAGCCTCTCCGGGAGTTTTCCCCGGCCGGCGATGTGCTGCTGGTGCTGGCGACCCTGGTCATGCCCCTGGGTGCTGCCTTCATTGCGCTGTTTCAGGGGCCCCTGGGCCTGACCCTGGCGAACCCTGACTGGACCAGCGGCCCCATCGGCATCCCCAAGGGCGCAGGGCTATATGTCGCCTTCGTAACGGTCGTAGTCGTGATAGTGACCTCGGCGGTGGTTGGGTTACGGTGGCGACCCAAGGTATGGCTGCTCTGTGCGGGTATCTTCTGGGGTGTTTGGGTCCTGCTGTATACCTCCTTCTTCACCAACATCATTGGCGTCGGCAGCGGCCTCTGGCAGGCCCTGGCCTACTGGATCGCTCAGCAGGATGTGGCCCGGGGCGGCCAGCCCTGGTATTACTACATCGTCATCGGATTTAACTATGAGTTTCTGCCCCTCATTTTTGGACTGGTCGCGGTGGTCGTGTTCGCTAGTAAGGGGGATCGGTTTGGGCGTTTCTTGGCCTACTGGGCGGTTCTGAATTTCCTGGCCCTGATGTACGCTAGTGAGAAAATGCCCTGGCTCCTGGTGCATGTAACGGTCCCCTTTATCCTGCTGTCTGGCAAGCTGCTGGGCGGCCTGGTGGACAAGAGGCCGTGGAGCACGGTGCTGGCGCCAGGAGAGATGGCCGCCCAGGGCAGGCAATGGCTGGCCCGGGTGCACTGGCAAGCCGTTGGGTTTACGGTGTTCCTTGTCCTGTTTGTGGCAGTTCTGGGCGGGCTGCTGCTCCTGCTCCTTTCCCAGACACGCAGCATGGCCCTGGTGGTGGTCCTGGCTCTCGCCCTGCTGGTCCTGGGGATGACCTTGGCCTATGCACTGCGAGGCGTCGCTCCGGGCAAGCGCCTCGCCCTGGCGGGTGTTTCCCTGGCCGTCGTCATGTTCGCCATGACGGTACCCTCCGCATTCCGGGCTGCCTACGCCAACGCCGATGTGCCCCTGGAGATGCTGGTGTATACCCAGACCGCGCCGGACATCCCGCAAATCATGGCGGCAATTGATCGCCTGGCCGAGGAGTTGGGCAAGGGGAAGGACCTGAAGATTATGGTGGACTCCGGCGATGGCTATAGCTGGCCCTGGGCCTGGTACCTGCGGGACTACCGCTATGTCTCCCACATCTGCCTGACGGGCGACTCCGGCTGCAGCCGCCTGACCTCTCCCCCTGACGCCGATGTCCTGCTGCTGAATGAGCGCAGTTTCTCCAGCGCCCCGCCTTACACCGGCGCTTTTGGGCCGCCCGTGTTCTACAAACACCGGTGGTGGTTCCCAGAGAGCTACCGTGGGATAACGCCGGAGCGCATCCTGGATGGTTTGCAGTCGCGGGAGTCTCTGTGCAAGGTGGCGGCGTATTTCCTGTTTCGGGAGATGGGCCAGCCTATGGGGTCGGTCAATGCCTATGCCTACTTCCCGCCGGATTTTGACGTGGGCCCCGTGGGAGTGACCCTGTCGCCCAAGCGGATGGCGTGCTAGCAGCCCCCATGTAGGCGGCGCCACTCCTGGCGGGTAGCCTGCAGAGCATTTCGCAAGTCTGGATTGCCCCCTATCTGGCGGCAACGTATACTGGAAGAACATCTTCTTTCAGGATGTAACGTTGCTAGACCGCCGATTCTGGCTTGGGCTTATTGCCAGCGCCTCCTTTATTGCCTTGCTCCTGTGGCGCATTGATTTCCAGGACACCATTGAGGCCTTTTGGAAAGCCAACTACCTGTGGCTTCTCCCGGCGGTGGCCTTTTATTTCGTCGCCCTGTACTTCCGCACCTTGCGCTGGGGCGTCGTACTGCGTCCCCTGAAGGATGTGCCGACGGGCCGGCTGTTCCCCGTGATGGCCGTGGGCTACATGGCCAACAACCTGCTGCCGGTGCGCCTGGGCGAACTGGTGCGCTCATACTATTTTGGCCAGCGGGAAGGGGTGAGCAAGACCGCCACCCTGGGGACCATCGCCATAGAGCGAGTGCTGGATGGTGTGGTCCTGTTGGCGTTCCTGGCTGGCGTCTCCCTGGCCCTTCCCTTGTTGGGCCTAGTAGGTGGCCTGGCGACGGATACACGCATTGCGGCGGGGGTCATCGTACTGGTTGGCGCTGCGCCCTTCCTGGTGGGTATGAGCATCCTGGTGCTGGCGGCCTACAAGCCGCGGGCTCTCCTGTCCTTATTTGCCCTTGCCGTCAAGCCCTTGCCCAAGGGCCTGGCCTTGAAGCTAAACGAGCTGGCGGCCCTGTTTTTCACCGGGCTTGCGGTACTGCGTGACCCACGCCGTGTTCTTTTGGTGACCCTGCTGACGGTCCCAGTCTGGCTGGGCGAGGGAGTCATGTATTACATTGTTGCGTGGTCCTTCGGACTGCAAGACTCCTTGGGGGGGGCTGGTACGATGGTATGGGTTATGCTGGCAGTCACCGCGACCTCCAACCTGGCAACGGCCCTGCCTTCCTCCCAGGGAGGGATCGGCCCCTTTGAGCTGTTCGCCACGGCAACCCTGGTGGTGCTTGGTGCGCCCCGGGAACAAGCGACGGCCTATGCTGTAGTGCTGCATGTGGCCCTCCTTGTCCCGGTGACCCTGCTGGGCCTGGCCTACCTGTGGGCTGGCAAGCAGTCCCTGGTGCAGATGGTGCGGTTGGGCGCAGGCAAGGGCGCCAACCCAGGCCGGGGAGATGATTCCCTGGCGGTTGAGGAGGCACGATGAAGGTTGGGGTCATCGGCGGCGGGATCGGCGGCCTGGGCGCAGCTTATGAGCTGGTGCACCAGGGGCATCAGGTAGCGCTCTATGAGCGCGCCCCCTTTCTAGGCGGGTTGGCTTCTACCTTTGAGGTAGGCGGCGGCAGGCTGGAGCGCTTCTATCATCACCTGTTCCTGTCGGACAAGACCATTATCGGCCTGCTGCAGGAACTGGGCCTTGGAGACCGCCTTATCTGGGAGGACTCCAAGGTGGGCTTTTACTATCAGGGGCGTATTTACCCCTTCTCCACGCCCATGGACCTGCTGCGTTTCACTCCAGTAAGCCTCATAGACCGAGTGCGTATGGGGTTGGTCACGGTGTACCTCCAGCGGGTGAAGCACTGGCAGCGGTTTGAATACACCCCTGCCGCCGCCTTCATGCGCAAGTGGGTGGGCAGGCGGAACTATGAGGTGGTGTGGGGGCCGCTGCTCCACGGCAAGTTCACCAAATACAAAGAAGAGATTGGTATGCCCTGGTTGTGGAGCAAGTTTGCCACGCGGGTCTCTTCCCGGGACAGGAGCTTCAAGGAGAAGTTGGGGTATATCAAAGGGAGCTGGGGCATCCTGATTGATGCCTTGGAGCAGCGTATTACGGATGGCGGAGGCAAGGTCCACACCGGCGTCTCCGTGACAAGGGTTCTCACGGAGGACAGCCGCGTCCGGGGCCTGGCGGTCCAGTGGCCGGATGGACGCCAGACGGAAGAACCCTTTGACGCGGTCATTGCCACGGTCCCCAGCTTCGCATTGCCCCGCCTGGTAGACCTGCCCTCAGACTATCTGGCCAAAGTCCAGGGCGTGGAGTACGAAGGGGCAATTGCTGCCATCTGGGTGTTGAAGCAGAGCCTTTCTCCCATCTACTGGCTCAACATCTCCGACCCAGACATCCCATTCCTCCTGGTGCTGGAACAAACGAACCTGGTGCCGCCTTCGGAGTATGGCGGCAAGCACGTTATCTACACCGCCAACTATGTGACCCGAGAGGACAAGCGGTGGGGGATGGACGATGAAGCCCTGATTGCGGACTACATACCCCACCTGCAGAAGATTAACCCCGCTTTTGACCCTTCCTGGGTGGAGCAGACCTATGTGCACAAGGAGCCGGCTGCCCAGCCCATCATGAAGGTCGGCTATGCCCAGCGAATGCCGCCGGTGAAGACGCCGGTTGAAGGCCTGTGGCTGGCATCCATGAGCCAGGTATACCCCGAAGACCGTGGCACCAACTATAGTCTGCGTCTAGGATTGCAGGTGGCCCGCCAGGCGCTGGCGGAGGCGAAGGAGCGAGGCCTGGCATAGAGAGGTCCGACGAGTTGCCACAAACAAGCAAAGCCCTCCAGATTTCGGAGGGCTTTGCTTTTAAGGGCGAATGAATTACTGGAGGCCCCGCAGCCGGGGGTCCCAGATGTCCCGAAGGGCATCGCCAAAGAGGTTAAAACCCAGCACGAGCCACGTGATAGCGAGACCAGGGAAGATCACCATCCAGGGGGCGGTGAGGGCATAGTTGGCTGCAGAGTTAGTCAGCATACGGCCCCAGGAGGGATGTGGCGGCGGCACGCCCAAGCCCAGGAAGCTCAACGAGGCCTCGCCAAGGATGGCGCCACCAAGGGAGCCGCTAAGAATTATCAAGAAGGGCGCCATGATGTTGGGCGCAATGTGCCGGAACATGATCCTCCTATGGTTGCAGCCAATTGCCCTGGCTGCTTCTACATACACGTTTTCCTTGGTAGAGAGCACGGTTCCCCGCAAGATACGGACCTTCCCTGCTATCCCTCCAATGGCCAGCGCCCAGATGACCTTGTCAATACCTGGCCCAAAGACCGACATGAGGGTGAGGGCCAGGAGGATACCGGGCATGGCCTGCATGACCTCCACCAACCGCTGGATAATGTCGTCTATGACGCCGCCGAAGTACCCGCTGACGACACCGATGACAAGAGCGGCGCCGCCCCCCAGAAATACTGCGCTGAAGGCCACCACCATAGAGATCGACGCGCCGCCGACAAGACGTGCATAGAAGTCCCTGCCAAATTCGTCGGTACCCAGCCAGTGGATCCAGCTCGGGCCGGTGAGACGCACCGTCCAGTCCTGGTAATTCGGGTCATACCGTTGTAACCAGGGTACGATGGCATTAGAGGCCAGCACAGCAACCGTAAGGATCATGAAGAGCCCTATAGCGCCCGTTGGGTTCTTGCCAGTGAACTCTATGAAGTTCCTGGCAAACTTCCCTATGGGCGAACGCCGAGACACTTGCGGAATGCTCACCTGTGTTTGGGTGGTCATCATGACTCCTCTGTTGAGTTCAGCAGTAGGGTTGCTGGTGGCTATCCGTACTTCAGGTAGCGGCGGCTTTCCGTCTCTCTGTGATTTGAATAACGATATTGTAAATAATGATGTATGTTATCATAGCATGGGATTGTTGGTAAATCTAGTCCCTGAAAGGTGGTTGATGAGCACTTTGGCAAGGGACTGCCTGCCCCATCTATTCTGGCGGCGGCCAAAGAGAAAAGCCCCCACACGGTGAGGGCTTTTCTCTTTGGCTAGCTGAAAGGGGGTTGTCTACGAGCGGCCACGCAGCCGGGGGTCCCAGACGTCCCGCAGGGCATCGCCGAAGAGGTTGAAGCCCAAGACGATCCAGGTAATGGCTAAGCCGGGGAAGATGACCATCCACGGTGCGCTGATGGCGTAGTTTGCGGCAGAGTTGGTCAGCATCCGGCCCCAGGAAGGATGGGGTGGGGGTACGCCCAGCCCCAGGAAGCTCAGGGAGGCCTCGCCCAGGATGGCGCCGCCAAGGTTACCCGTGGCTATGATAAGGAAGGGTGCCATGATGTTGGGCGCAATGTGACGGAACATGATGCGGGGATGGGTGCCGCCAATGGCCCTTGCTGCTTCCACGTACACATTCTCCTTGGTGGAAAGCACGGTACCCCGCATGATGCGCAACGTCCTTGGTATGGACCCGATGGCCAGCGCCCAGATGACTTTGTCAATGCCGGGGCCGAAGACAGACATCAGGGTAAGGGCCAGGAGGATGCCCGGCATGGACTGCATAATTTCTACCCACCGCTGGAAGAGGTCGTCAATCACCCCCCCAAAGTAGCCGCTGATGATGCCCAGGATGAGGCCGGTGCCGGCGCCCAGGGTCACGGCGCTGATGGCGACCGTCATGGACAGAGCGGCACCGCCGACAAGACGGGCCCACAGGTCCCGGCCAAACTCGTCAGTCCCCAACCAGTGCATCCCACTCGGTCCTGTGAGCCGGACAGTGTAGTCCTGAACGTTGGGGTCATAGCGCTGGAATATGGGGACGAAGTAGTTCATCGCCAGCACGGCAATGAACAGGATCATGAACAGGCCCGCAGCCCCCGTGGGGTTCTTGGCACTGAAGGTGATGAACCCCTTTGTGTACCTACTTACCCGTGAAGGCCGGGCAACCTGCGGAATAGCAACTGCTTCAGTCGTCATCGTTGTACCTCTTTATAGGTTTTCAGCAGTAGGCCTAGTGGTAGCTTATCCGGGGGTCCAGCCAGCCGTACATGAGGTCAACGGCGAAGTTGGCTATGACGTATTTTATCGCGAAAATGAGGACCATTGCCTGGACTACCGTATAGTCACGCTGAGTGATGGCGTTCAGCGTGAAGAGACCGAGGCCGGGGATGGTAAAGACCCGCTCCATAATCACCGTGCCGCCCAAGATACCGGCGAACTGCAAGCTGGCAATGGTGATGACGGGGATCATGGAGTTCTTCATCACGTGGCGTATGATGACGGTGCTCTCCGCCAGACCCTTTGCCCGGGCGGTGCGGATGTAGTCTTCGTTCAGCACCTCCAGCATGGTGGAGCGAGTCATGCGGGCGATAGATGCAGCGTAGGCGCTGCCTAAGACCAGGGCAGGCCAGATAAGCTGCTGGAAGTTCTTGGACGGGTCATCCCACAGCTTGTTATAGCCCGTGGGTGGTAAGTAGTTCCAGGTGCGCACCAGGACCAGAATGATGAGCAACCCCAGCCAGAAGTTTGGTGTCGCCTGGCTGATGATGGCTGTGACCCGGGCAACGAAGTCAATAAACCTCCCCCGGTTGAGGGCCGAGACCATACCCAGGGGGAGACCCATCATGGTTCCTGTGACCACGGCCATGACGGCGAGTTGAAAAGTGAGCGGAAAACGGGTCGCGACTTCTGGGAGGATAGGCTGTTGGTTCCAGAGGGACTTGCCCAGGTCACCCTTGGGCCAGCCGGCAATCCAGGTGAGGTACTGTACGTAGAGGGGACGGTCTGTTCCGAGCAACTTGCGCATCTTTGCCAGTTCTGCGGGGTCCAGGCTGGCGCCGCCGTCTTCACCGCCGCCAAGCAAGGCAAGCGCAATATCTCCAGGCACAACACGTATAATGAGGAAGACCAAGAGTGTGACCCCCAAGAGCGTAGGGATCACCTCCACTACCCTGCGTATAACGAAGTTCCGCATAATCTCGCTCCTCCTGGCGCTAAGTTGAGAAAAGGGGACTCCTGCCGTGACGGCACAAATTATTAGGTAACGTAATATAACATATTCCTTGGACTGTGGCTAGGCCTTTTCAGGCAATTTGCGCCGCTGTCTTCAAGGAAACCCAGTGCAAGTGACGAGATTATACGGCATCCTCAACCGTTGTCAACTGGTTGACCGCATCCAGCTCATTCAAGCTCCATGCTCTCTACGGGGAAGAAGGAGATAGCCACATTCCCCACAGGCTGCTGGGTGAAGTGTATCGCCACAAGGCAGCGGCACTGGCTGTAGACCTGGTATGCCTCAACTCCCCAGGTCTCATAGTTCAGGGGGACGATCTCGGGCCGGACCAAAAACTTGAACTTTTTCCCCTGAAGCGTGTGGAGCCAGAAGGACTCTACCGCGCTGCCATCGGGAGTAAAGACCACGTCCCGCAGGTAGCCGCCGGCCTCCAACTCGTCCGGTGGATTGTAGGAGCTCTTGCCGAGGCCAAAGGTGTGATACAGGGTGAGGCCGCCGTATTTGCCGCTATAGTACCAGGCCTGGTACTGGTCTGCCAGGGAAAGGGTTGGGGCGGCGGTGGCCTGCTGCCATGCCCACAGGGGCCAGGGCCCCACAACCAGCAGGAGCGCCAGGAACAGCAGGGTCAGGCGGCCTGCCCGCGGAAAGCGGAAGGGCCGACCCCAGAAGGCCGCGCCTCCTATAGCAAGGCCCAGGATGGTTGTTGCCAGAGCAATGAATGTCAAGGTGGTGGGCATGGCGACTTGATGAAGCTACGGTTTCTGGATGGCTAGCCGCATCGGCCTACGAGACCATTGTAACCCATTTAGCGATTCTATGGCAGGGCGTAAGAAATGAGGTCTAGATTTATGATATACTTATTGCACCCTACAAAAGATGGCGGGTATACTAACGGTCACTTTTTCCGTAGGAGGCGACCATGAAAAAGATGGCGGTGTCCGGTGCCCTACTTGTCCTTGTCGCTATCATTGCCATGGCCTGTAAC
>JACQOP010000056.1 GCA_016202485.1 Chloroflexota bacterium
CTGACCGGCGTAGGACCTTCCATGGCGTCGGGCAACCAGGTGTGCAGGGGAAACTGGCCTGACTTGCCAACAGCGCCTGCAAAGATGCCCAGTGCCGTCCACGTGACAGCGAAGGCGGTCATGGCCGCTGCTGCCCCCAGGATGTCGGGGATCTCAAAGGGGTTCAATCCCTGAAAAGCGGTGGTATTCCGCTGGAGGAACAGGTACAGGATGGCCAGCAGGAAGCCGACGTCGCCGATGCGTGTGACCAGGAAGGCTTTCTTGGCCGCTGCCGCCGCCGCCGGGCGCTGGTGCCAGAAGCCGATGAGCAGGTAGGAGCAAAGGCCCACCAGCTCCCAGAAGACGTACAACTGGATGATGCTGCGGGCCAGGACGATGCCCACCATGGAAGCGGTGAACAAGGACATGTAGGCAAAGTAGCGGGAGTAGCTGGGGTCGCCTTTCATGTATCCCTGGGAGTAGATTTGCACCAGGAGGCTCACCCCTGTCACTACCACCAGCATGATGGCAGTGAGGGGGTCCATGAGGATGCCGATGCGGACCTCCAAGTCACCAATAACCAGCCAGGTATGGGAGTCCCAGCCTATGGCGTCATGGTGTCCCAGAGTGGAGCGCAGGGCGTACAGGGAAAGGAAGAAAGCAAGGGCAATGGCGGCGATGGTGAGGTACCCACTGAGGAGGGAGCGGCTGCCCAGGAAAGGACGGACAACCAGTGCAATAAGAACAAAGGAAGCCAGTGGCAGAAACAGAATGCTCCACGCTTGCAACTCGGTGATCATTGTGGCTACAGCTTCCTCAGGATTTCGTCGGCGACGTGTTCGCGGCCACGGGGCACCATGACTCGGAAAGGCACACGCTCGCCCCACTGAAGGATGTCGCCCTCTGGCAGGATGTGGGTGGGCAAGCCTTCTCCCTCCAGGATGTGCTTCCACATCTCGGCGGTGGCTAGATTTGGCGTTTTGATATAGTCAACCCACATAACTGCCCTTTGTCTATTATCCCCCCTGGGGGAGGTGGTCAGACACACATGCCGTCTCAGGTGGTAGCCGAGCGAAGCATCTAAAGCGTTCGCCCCTTGTTGTGGCCCGCTATTTCCATAGCAGACGCTTAGGCCAGCATACGTCCTAGATTCCATGCTGCGAATATCGCAGAAGATGCCCAGGCTGACTTGACCTCCTCGCTCGGAATGACAGCCTTATCGCTTCATC
Organism: Chloroflexota bacterium; assembly: GCA_016202485.1. GTDB lineage: Bacteria > Chloroflexota > Dehalococcoidia > Lucifugimonadales > JACPCL1 > JACPCL1. Next base: position 1,209 of record JACQOP010000056.1, read on the forward strand.
AAATTCACCTGGGTCATGTCCACCAGGCCACGGCTCCGGTACAGGGCGATGATAATACCCAGGCCTAGGGCGACTTCCGCTGCTGCCACGGTTATGATGAATACTGCGAACACTTGCCCTGTCAGCACATGCTGCACCAAAGCATCCGCTGTTGCTGACAGGTCAGCACGGAGCACAGCAGGGGTGACGTAGCGTGATACGGCCACTGCTGCCACATTCACAGCATTGAACATAAGTTCCAGGGACATGAGTACCATGACGACATTTCGCCGGGTAAGCGCGCCATAAAGTCCGATGGAAAAGAGCGCCGCGGAGAGGAGCATGAAGTTTTCAAAGCTCATGGGTGCCGCTCACGTACTAGTACCAGGGCGCCGATGACGGCTGCCAGCAACAGCACGGAGGCCACTTCAAAAGGCAGTACCCATTCCTGAAGCAGCAGGCCCGCTAGCCATTGGGGCGTATGAGTAAGCACTTCCTGTACTCTGGCCAGGGTGTCCTCGCTTAGGGTTTCCTCCATAAGAGACCAGTTAGTCCGGACGATGGTGGCGGCGATGAAAGCCATGAATGCAACGGCCCCAAGGAGGGCAGGGGGCCGGAGACGGTTGGAGGCGTTGCCAGCTTCAGGTTCCTGAGTCAGCAGGGCGGCGAAGACCAGCAGTATAGAAATAGCCCCTATGTAGATGAGGACCTGCACTACTGCCAGGAAGTCGGCGTTCAGGAGCACAAAGAGGCCGGCTACCGTCATAAAGGTAGTAGCCAGCAAAACAGCGGCGCGGAAGATGTTCTTCACAGTCACCACCATCACTGCAGCACTGATGCTCCCGCCTGCCAGCAGCCAGAATACGATGTCCTGGGCTGTCAAGGTTTGCCCTCCTCGGTAGCGGTGGAGCTTTCCTGCTCAGGCCGCTGGGGCACGTGATAAAGGAAGTGCTCCCGACCGGCATCCCGCCAAGTAACCTCGGTACCTTTGTGGGGGTCGTAGCCCTGGGCTTCAAGCTGGGGACGGAACCAGGTACTGGGACGTTTGTCTGCTGCCCGCAAGTGGTCCACAGTGATGACCAAGTTACGGCGGCTTGGCTTGGCTTCTTCAAACCCGCTGCCCATGAAGAGGGCGTCATAGGGGCAGGCCTCCACACACAAGCCGCAGAACATGCACCGGCCTATGTCAATGTCAAAGGCGTCAATGGCGTAGGAGTCGCCCTCGGTCGGGGTTTCGCCACTGGGATGGGTCACGATGCGGATGATGCCCAGGGGGCAAAACTTGGCACAACTTGCACAAGCGGTGCACCGTTCCTCGTACCATGTGAACTCCTCGCCTCTAAAGCGGGGATGCTGGAGGACACGCTGCTCCGGGTATGAGATAGTAAAGGGCTTCCTAAAGAAATTCTTCATGGTGACGATGAGGCCGTTTACAATGCCGAGGCCGAGCATTTAGGCCACCTCCGATGGGGAGGGTTGCATGGATGGGATAGGGTGTACCGGTGTGCGGAGGTGTACCATCCGTGCGAAAAGGAGAACGCTTGCCAATGCCACAACGCTGTTGATCCCTGCCATTGCCCACAGGCCACCAGTGGATAGAGCGACGCCAGTAGCAGTTTCCTCGCCCAAGAGCAATACGAGAGTCGCAGTCACAAAGATGTTGAGGAGGCTCAAGGGAAGCAGGAACTTCCATGCGAAGGCCATAGTCTGGTCAATCCGGAGCCTGGGCAAAGTAGCACGGACCCAGATGAAGAGAAAAGCGAGGAAGAACACCTTGATTAGGAACCATAGCGGGGAAGGCAGCCAGGGCCCATTCCAGCCGTCCAGGAAGAGTGTAACGATGACGGCTGCTGAGGTAAGCACCGCGGCATATTCTGCAAGGTAAAATAATCCAAATTTCATACCGGTGTACTCCGTATGAAAACCGGCTACGATCTCCGATTCTGCCTCTAGCTGGTCAAAGGGGGTGCGGTTCATTTCGGCAGATATGGCTACAACGAAGATGAATAGTCCCAGGGGCTGCAGTAGGAAGAAGGGGATGCGTTGGGCCTCCACGATCTCCACCAGGGAAAGAGACCCGGCGAGAAGGATTACGCCAACCACCGAGAGGACCATGGGTACCTCATAGCTGATGAGTTGGGCCACTGCCCGCATTCCACTGAACACGGCGTACCGATTACCCGAGGACAGGCCCGCCATGAAAATGGCTAGGGCGTTCACCGAAGTGATAGCGAGGAAGAAGAGCACACCTACGTTCAGGTTTGCCACAAAGGTATCTTCGCCAAAGGGTAGGATTGCAAGGGTGACAAAGACCGTTGCCACCATGATGACCGGCGGCAGGTTGTGCAGCAGCAGGTCTGTGCCCCTGGGTACGATGGACTCCTTGGTCAGCAGCTTAATAGCATCGGCGACAGGCTGGAGGAGGCCGAAGGGGCCGGCCCGATTAGGGCCGAGCCTGCCCTGGAACCGTCCTAGGAGCCGCCGTTCCATATAGGTGTAGAACATGGTGACGACCAAGAAGACGTTCAGCAGCACCATAGTGATGGCGAATGCGGTGATAGCGAAGGCAAGCCATTCCCAGCCTACAGGCAGTAAGCCCCCTCGCCCGGAACATGCCACGGTATTGTCCAGGTTGCCTGCCAGTAGGCAGTAGAGGTTGCGGAACAAGGCGTGCCCTTCCAGGAAGGCCATTACCGGTCAACCTCGCCCATGTTGATGTCAATGCTGCCCAAAGTCACAATCATGTCAGCTAGTTTCCAACCAATAAGAATGTCCCGCAACACCGTCAGGTTGATAAGGGAAGGGGACCGTATCTTGAAGCGATAGGGGGCAATGCTGCCGTCGCTGACCAGGTAGAAGCCCAATTCTCCTTTAGGCCCTTCAATGCGCCCATAGGCGTCGCCAATAGGCGGGCGGATAAGAGAAGGCACGATAGCCCGCACTGGGCCGGGTCCTATCTGGTCTATGCACTGCTCTATTATGCGGAGGCTCTGACGCATCTCATCAATGCGAATCTTGAACCGGTCGTAATTGTCGCCCGCCTTGCCGACAGGCACATCAAACTGCACTCTGTTGTAGATTTCATAAGGGTCAATTTTGCGGAGGTCCCAGGGCAAGCCTGAAGCCCGCAGTACGGGCCCTGTTACGGAGGCGTTCAGGGCATGGTCTGCGTTCAGGATGCTGACACCCTTAGTACGGGTTACCAAAATCTCATTGTCCGTCAGCAACTGTTCATATTCATCCAGATAGTGGGGCATGTCCGCCATGAATTTGCGCAAGGCCGGCCAGAAGTCTTCAGGGGCGTCCTGGAAGACTCCGCCTACCCGCATGTAGGAGAGGGTGATGCGGGCGCCGCACAGCATTTCAAAAAGATCCAGGATTCGCTCCCGTTCGCGGAAGCAGTACATCAGGGGAGTTGCAAAGGCGCCCAGGTCATTGAGCAGGAACCCTGTGGCCACGAGGTGGCTGGCAACGCGCTGAAGCTCTGCTGCGATGACCCGAAGGTACATGCCCCGTTCTGGGGCCTGGATGCCTGCCAGTTTCTCCGCCGCCAGGACGTAGGCCTGGTTATTGGTCATGGAGGCTACGTAGTCCAGACGGTCCGTCAGGGTAATGACCTGGGTATAGGTACGCTCCTCTCCCAGTTTCTCCGATCCCCGGTGTAGGTACCCGAAAACGGGTTCCATATCCAGAATAACCTCACCATCAAAGGTAACGCGGAGTCGCAATACCCCGTGAGTGCTGGGGTGCTGCGGCCCGACATTGACGGTGACTGGCTCTGATCGTATAGGCATACTAAGCTAGCGTGGCGCTTCCAAGTAATCCTTCCGTAAGGGAAATCCGGGATAGCCCTCCCAGAGAAGGATACGTTTCATGTTTGGATGGCCCTCAAACCTGACCCCCATAAGGTCCCAGACTTCTCGCTCCTGAAAGTCTGCCCCCTGCCATAGGCTGACGACCGAAGGTAGGGAAGGCTCCTCTCGCCCATAGACTCTCGCCTTGATGACGGCGCTGTGCAAGTTGATAGTGGAGGTCACGTGATAGACGACCTCAAAGTGTTCTATGTAGTCTACTCCCGAGATGCTGTTAAGCAGATTGAACTCCAGCCCCGGCATCTGATTGAGGAAACGGCACACCTCCAGGATGCGCTGCGGCTTAACCCACAGGCTGATGTCCTGCCAAGCCTCAACGGCTCCCGGACATGCCACCTGCAAGCGGCGGGCCAGTTCCTCGCCTGGGACTTCTCGTATCATAGATTGCCTTTGTACTGTAGGGATTTCCGCTACCCAAATAAGTGCGGCGACGAACTCCCTTTGCCCATTGGGTTCATGAAGGGCTCGTCCTTTTTGCCTGCGCCGGCTAGAGGAAGGGCTGAAGGACTACGCTCCTGCCGGCGCGTGCTTCAAGCTGTACTTCTGTATCTTTTCGTGGAGCTGCATGATGCCATACAACAGTGCATCGGGGCGGGGTGGGCAACCCGGCACATACACATCTACGGGAATAATGTGGTTCACCCCTGGCACCACGCTGTAGGACTGGTAATAGGGGCCTCCGCTGGTGGCGCATACTCCCATGGAGATGACCCATTTGGGCTCTGCCATTTGAGCATACAGCCGCTGGATGGCCGTTGCCATCTTCCAGGTGACAGTGCCTGCCACTATCATCAGGTCTGCCTGGCGTGGTGTGGCACGGAAGGCCTCCATGCCAAAGCGGGCGATGTCAAACCGGGACATGGCGCTGGCGATCATCTCAAAGGAGCAGCAGGCGAGTCCGAAGGCGAGGGGCCATACGGCAGACTTACGGCCCCAGTTAAGCAGGGCATCTATGGTTGTGATGACGATATTGCCCCGCAGGTCATCGGGCACGTTTATCAGAGGTTCCTGTAGGGGCTGAAGAGATGTGTCTTTCAGATGCTGGATTTCTTCGCCCTCTTTCCGGTCCAGTTCCCAGGTGGTGGCGTAAAGAGGCAGTTGCAGGTTGCTTGTGGAGGTTTCTGGCATGGCCTTCTCCTATTCCCACTCCAGGGCACGCTTGCGCCATGCATACACCAGCCCGATGCCAAGGATCAGGACAAAGACAAACATTTCCAAGAGGGCAAGCAGGCCCAGCACGTTATATTGGATAGCCCAGGGGTACAGAAATACTGTCTCCACGTCAAAAACGACGAAGAGCAGGGCATACATATAGTAGCGGAAGTTGAACTGGGTCCAGTGGCTAGGGCCAATGGGCTGAACACCGCATTCATACAAGTCATACTTTACAAGGTTTGGCTTGTTGGGACGGATGCGGACGAAAGAGGCTAGCCAGGACAACATGAGCATGCCCACGGGGATCATGGCAGCGCCAAGGATGAAGATGGCGATCAGGGCATACTGGCGGAAATAATCATCTAACATGCGCTCTAGAAGACGCCTCCTGACTTGCGGCTTTACTATACCATGTGCCTCATAGGCCCATCAAGTGAAAATCTGCACAAACCATTGCCCAGAGGTTGGGCACTTGACTTCCCTCCAGGCCAATGGGACACTGACTTCACCGAGCCGCTATAGCTGTCTGTTACCATGCTTATAGACCTTCATACCCATACGTATCCTACCTCTGACGACAGCTTTCTTTCACCTGACCAGATGGTCACAGAGGCCAAACGGCTGGGGTTGGACGGTGTCTGCCTAACGGACCACGATGGATTCTGGAAACCAGGGGATGTGGAGGCGCTGAGCAAGCGCCATAATTTCCCCATTTTCCCCGGGTGCGAGGTGACTACGGAGGAGGGCCACCTGCTGGTCTTTGGGCTAGAACGGTACATCTTCGGCATGCACCGCGCCGCCTTTGTGCAACGGCTGGTGGACAAAGCGGGAGGCGTTATCATAGTGGCCCACCCGTACCGTCGCCGGTTTCAAGAGAAGCAGGCTTTTGAGCCGTCAGGTCGCCATGCCCTGCTGGAGGCAGCGTGTCAAAGTCCTGTTTTTTCTATGGCGAATGCGGTAGAAGTGTTCAACGGCCGAGGGTCCCAGGGGGAGAATGCCTTTGCTGGGGACATTGCCCAGCGCTTTGGACTCCGGGGCACAGGAGCCAGCGACTGTCACAAGTTGGAAGAAATGGGTACCTACGCCACAGAGTTTGATAAGCCCATATGCAGCCTACAGGAACTTATCACAGAACTGAAAGGTGACAGGTTCCAGCCTGTGGATGTAAGGGCGCTAAGGACGGTGCACCATGGCAAGCCCGCCAGGTAAAGGTGTTCTGCATGTTGAGGACCTGCGAGTCATCTTTCCAATCAAAGAGGGCATCGTCAAGGCGGTTAACGGGGTCAATTTCTCACTAAAGGAGGATTCTATTCTAGCGCTAGTGGGAGAAAGCGGTTCGGGCAAATCGGTTACTGCTCTCTCTATCCTAGGCTTGCTGCCTTACCCGGGGCGCGTTCTGGAGGGGAAGGTTCTGTTCAACGGTGTTGATCTGATGACGCTGAAGCCCGAGTTCCTGCGCAAGGTGCGCGGTAAAGAGATAGGGATTGTGTTCCAGGACCCCATGGCTTCTTTGAACCCCACCTTGTCCATTGGCGCTCAGGTGGAGGAGGTGCTGCAGGCCCATTACGACGTAAGCCGGCAGGAGGCCCGGCAGTGGGCCTATGAACTGCTAACGCGTATGGGCCTCCCTGATGCTGCTCGCCTCCTTAACCAATATACGTTCCAACTAAGCGGCGGCATGCGGCAGCGCATCATGCTTGCTATTGCCCTGGGTCTGCGGCCAAAAGTCCTGATTGCTGATGAGCCGACTTCCAATTTAGATACCACGCTCCAGGCCGCGATGCTGGAGCAGATCAAGATACTCCAGCGGGAGCATGGCACCGCCATCCTCCTTATTACTCATGATATGGGCGTAGTGGCCCAGATGGCCGATGAAGTAGCAGTGATGTACGCCGGCTCCATTGTGGAGCACTCCGACACCAAGCGCATCTTCCAACGCCCTGCGCACCCCTACACATGGGGGTTGCTCCAGTCATTGCCCCGCCTGGATAGTATCGGTAACCGTCTCCGCGCTCTGCGTGGCCGTCCTCCCGATATGTTGAACCTGCCGGACGAGTGCCCTTTCATTCCGCGGTGCTTCAAGGCTACCTCGCAGTGTCGCATGAGTCCCAAACCGGCTCTGTTGTTAAGAGAAGAAGGCCGTAAAGTGGCTTGCTTTAACGAGATCAGCTATGAATAACATGCCTTATGGTAGGGAATTGGGCATGAGAGAGTGCTAGCAAAGGCTGTAAGTGCGATATCAGGCTGCGCCACCGTTATGACTTCTTTGCTGCTCACCCTCCACCAGGTGGATGCGTATCTAGCGATTGTCGTTACGTTCGCGGGAGGCGTTTACGGCCTTGGAGCGCACCGACAGCACCCCCACTCACTTTCCCAGATGTATGGCTGGGCGCTCATCGCCGGCGGCAGCATTCTCAGTTTGCAGGTTTTCATTGGCTTGGCGTTGCTGGCTAGCGGGCTGAGGCCTGCAGACAATCTTCACATCTTTATTTATGGCGCTCTCTCGCCGATCATCCTTCCTGGGGCGTACTTGTACGTACGGGGACGGGGCAGAAGCCACCCTAACCTGGCTTACGGTCTGGTATGCCTGTTTCTGGCTGCCTTTCTTACCAGAACGCTCTTTACGGCGTAGTGTATAAAATTAGGATTCTCAGAGCTTGCAGTTTGTCCTCATGCTCCTACAAGAGATAATAGGCGTATCTTGCTTTAGCAGGCAGCAAAGCTATGGGATGGGTTATCATCGGGATTCTGGCGGTGGTGTACCTGCTCATCCGTTTTGTGCAGATGGGCCACTTTATTGTTGTACGCTTCTTCCTCAACTCAGCTATCGCTCTCTCCATAAAAGCCGTCGCGGTAGTCTTGATTGTCCTAGCTATTTGGGGAATATGGAGATGGTGGCGGTGGTATCTTCACAAGTCGGACGCCCCTAAAAGGGAAGGTATTAACGGGCCAAGAGGGTAGGGGTGTGCTGTGTCGCCTTACCTATGGGACAGTATGGTCAGGAGGAACGTACCGATGATCACCGCTAGGGCGATGCGGCGGTGCCGCTGAAAGGGGATTCCTGAGAGCAAAGGGGATGGAGCGAAGATCACGATCAAGATGGCAAGGGGTATGAGGTAGCCTAGAAAGCAGTAAGAGCAGGCGACCTTTGCTACGATACCTTCCAGGTAAATGAGATAGCCGGTGAAGGTAAGGGCAGCGAGGACCAAGGCATACAGCAGGAGACCCCCTTGTCTGGGGATGAGCCAACCGTAGGTGGTGACAATCATGAGCCCGTAGCCCGCAACGCCTAGTAATGCCCAGGGTATGGCAAAGAAGGTTGCGTACTGTTCATTGCTCACGACGTCACACCCTGAACCTATGAAACAAGGGAGTTGGATGTCGGTATAGTAGACGATGGTAAGGGCTCCGCTGAGCAACAGCCCCAAGAGAGCGAGGAGAATCACCGCTGCCTGTCGCGGACGTCCCAGACCCTCCAGGCTATTGGCACCTCTGGAACGTCTGCGACGACGCTGGCGTCTGCTGTGCCGAGGGGTCTCTGAGTGATTCTCCTCCATACATGTGTTCCTTCCCATCCTGGATGCAAGGCATGGCAAAACTTTTGGGGCTGCTATGGCAGCATTATGCGAGACTTGTGGTATGATGAGTGTTGCTCTGCCCCTCGTGAGAAACGGCGGGCCACTCAGTGGTTCTAAGTTATTATACGTACGAAAGAGGTTTCAGGAAATGCGCATCATTTTTCTCGCTGACGTGCCAGGCAGTGGTCTGGCAGGCGAGGTGAAAGACGTCAGCAACGGGTATGCCCGGAACTATTTGCTGCCCAAAAAGTTGGCGACGCTCGCCACTCACGACCAGCTCCAGAGGCTGGAGGCCATCGGCAAAGCAGGGGAAGAGCGCCGTTTGAAGGAGGAACGTGAAGTCTCCGCCCTGGTGGGGCATCTCTCGGAAACCATACTTAATCTTTCAGCGCGGATCGGCCCGACGGGTAGGTTTTATGGCGCAATAACTTCCACGCAAGTGGCAGAGGAATTGAACCGGCTGACGGAGCGTGACTTTGACAGGCGGGCGGTGTACTTGGAGAAACCAATTCAAGAGCCGGGTGAATATACAGCGGAGCTGCGGTTTCCCCAGGGAGTTGCTGCGACGATCAAGCTGGTTGTGGTGGGCAAGGACGCCCAGGGACGCACCATTGGCCAAGGCGGCGAGGTCATGAGCAGGTCTGCCGCTGCCGGTGAAACTGCTGCAGAAGTTGTGCCGGCCTCCACGACTGAATCCGAGTCCACTCCGGCATCAGAAGAAGTCTAATCAAAAGGGTTACTTTCTCTATGGGGTTGAGGCGAGATATTCTCGTTCCAACCCCATTTCAATATGGCTCAGACATTGCTGGTGGCTTGTCCTCCAGAAGGAACCCACTCTTGTATATGTACTATTTACAGGAAAATCCCTGGGCAGGTACTAGCACAACAGTTTCCTTTCTGCTATGCTGATGTTAATAGAACATGCGTCCGAAGGAAGGCGGCCAATGTTTCCTGGCTGCCCGTAGCTGCAAGAGAGGGCCCACGCTGTTTTTCAGGAGTTTTTGCCTTTTGCCCCGATTGTCACCCTGCCTTATAGTTGTGCAGCGTTATACAGGCTTAGCCTTAACGACCCCTTATTTGTCCAGCTACGCAGGACCACCTAACCCTCTTGGGTAATTACTATGTTCCCAGACCGCATTCCGCCTCATGATCAGGCAGCAGAAGAAGCTGTGCTGGGCACCATTTTGCTGGAAGGAGAGTCAATCTCCCGCCTGGCCCCAATCCTGAAGCCAGAAGACTTCTACCGCGAGCGCAACCGCTGGGTTTATGAGGTCTGTCTGGCCCTCTTCCAGCGGGGCGAGGCAATTGACCAGGTAAGTGTGGGCCACGAGCTTTCCGTCCATGGCCGGCTAGACCCTTCCGGCGGGCCTGCTTTTCTGAGCCAGCTTATCGCCACGGTACCCACCTCGGTATATGGGGAGCACTATGCCACCATTGTGGCTCGTACATCAACCCTACGAAGCCTCATCCGAGCCGCTAGCGAGATAGCCACCCTGGGCTACAGTGAGAACGCCGACGTAGATGAAACCCTACGCCAGGCGGAAGACCTCCTCTTCCGGATCCGCTCAGGCCGTGAGACCCGGGACTTCATCCCCCTACGGGATGTCCTAGACCAGTACCTGGCAGACAGTACCGCCGTCCAGAGCCAGGCGGGCTTGACCAAAGGCCCGGTGCATACCGGATTTCTGGACTTGGACCACCTCCTGGGTGGCCTTCAGCGGTCGGACCTTTTCATCCTGGCAGCAAGGCCCAGCCTAGGCAAGAGCACGCTGGCCATGAACATCGCCCGCAACGCTGCGGAGCATGGGGCCGTCTGCGGCATCTTCAGCCTGGAAATGAGCCGGGAGCAGCTTACCATGCGTATGCTGTCTGCGGAAGCCGAAGTGGACAGCCACCGCCTGCGCCTTAACTTGCTGACAGAGCAGCAAAGCCAGCGTGTCCTGGACTCTGTCGGCGCGCTCTCGGACCTGCCTATCTATATAGATGATACGCCCTTACAGTCCATTGTGGAGATCCGCAGCAAGGCCCGCCGCTTGGCCCTGGAGCGAGGTCTGGACTTGCTGGTGGTGGACTATATCCAGCTTATCCAGGGTACCACCCGAAATCCTAACCGGGTACAGGAGATGACGGAGATATCCCGGTCTCTCAAGGGTTTGGCCCGTGATCTGGATGTGCCGCTCCTTGCCCTTTCCCAGCTCAGCCGCGCTGTAGAGCAACGCACCGGCCACCGTCCGCAGCTTTCAGACCTGCGGGACAGCGGCTCTATTGAGCAGGACGCCGACATTGTGGCCTTTATCTACAGGGAGGACGCTCACTTCACCGAGGAGGAGTGGGAACGGGTGAATCCCAGCCAGCCTTATCCCAAGAACGTGGCAGAGATAATTGTTGCCAAGCACCGGAATGGGCCGCTGGGCGGCCTCAACCTCTTCTTCCGAGACAGCTTCTCACGTTTTGAGAACTTTGCTACAAGGCTGCCGGCGTAATATGGATGAAAAGGGGTTTCCTGCAGGTACCCGTTTTATCCCAGTCCCGAGCCCTCTCCTTGGGAACATGCTGGAAGGGATTGAGACCATTGAGGAGCTGAAATGCATCTTGCGAGTCCTGGCCCTAGTACACCAACATAAGGGCAAGCGTCTGTGGGTCAGCGTCGAGGAGCTGCTGGCAGACACGGTGCTCCTCAGCGGGCTGGGCCATGGGGCAGGCGGGGCCAGGGTTGCGGTCCTCCGGGGGCTGGGCCTGGCCGTAGCCCGTGGCATGCTGCTGCAGATCCAGGGGTCCAAGGGCGAAATTTTGTACTTTGTGAATGATTCCCCAGGGCGTAGGGCCTACGACGCACAGAAGCAGACAGGCGTTGCATCACTCCTGGAAACGCCTTCTGGTAACGAGGAGATGGCCGGCGAGACGCTGCCCAACATCTTTGCTCTGTACCAGGACAACATCGGCCCTCTGGCGCCTATCCTGGCCCAGGAACTTGAAGAGGCGGAGGGGATCTACCCACCATCGTGGATTGCCGAGGCCTTTCAGGAGGCTGCAGCCCGTAACCGGCGCAACTGGCGGTACATCCAGCGCATCTTAGAGCGCTGGGCATCGCAAGGAAAAGACCATGGAGAGCCTGAGCGACATTCTGAAGAGGCTGACCGAAAAGAGCACCTCCTCCGGTATGGACACCTGGCCGGCTGGGATGACTCCTCCGGAACAAGAGGCTGACCTCTGCCCTCTATGCCAAGGCCGGCGATGGGTGCGCTTGGAGGTGCCACTGGACGACCCGCGCTTTGGCACTGTGATACCTTGCTCATGTCAGGAGCACCCTTTAGAGGAGCAGCGGCTAACCCGCCTCCAACGCTTCAGCAACCTTGGCGTCCTGACGCGTGTGACCTTTGACTACCTATCGTCCACTGGCCGAGATAGCGACCCCCAGGCCCAGCGCAGCTATCAGGAGGCGTATCAGGCGGCGTGGGAGTATGCTCAGGAGCCGTACCAATGGCTTCTCTTCACCGGCCCCGTCGGCTCAGGCAAGACACACTTGCTAGCGGCCATCATCAACCGGGGCCTGGAGCTGGGGACCCAGGCCATGTACCTTTCGGTGCCTGACCTCCTGGACCACCTGCGCGCCGCCTATGCTCCGACCAGCGACACCACCTACGACGAGCTTTTTAACCACGTGCGTAATGTTCCGGTCCTGGCCCTGGATGACCTGGGAGCGCACAGCAGCACTCCCTGGGCCCAGGAGAAGCTGTACCAGCTTTTGAACCACCGCTTCAACCGGCAGCTTCCAACGATTGTTGCCCTGAACGTTCCCATCAGTCACCTGGACGAGCAGTTGCGGGCGCGTCTGGAAGACCGCAGCATGGTGCTGACGAAGGCCTTGGGGGAGCATACTGCCTACCTCCAACAGGGGGGCAGCCGGTTAGAGGCGGAGGTCCTGCGTACCAAGACTTTTGAGGGTTTTGACCCCCGGGGCAACGGTGCACAAGGGGCCGACCGAGAGACGTTGGAGCACGCTTTGAGGGGTGCCCAGGAGTACGCTCGTGAACCCAAGGGCTGGCTGGTATTCACTGGCGAGCCTGGGTGTGGCAAGACCCACCTGGCTGCCGCAATCCTCAACGCCCGAATGCGGCAGGGATATGCAGTCAGCTTCAAGTTTGTGCCGGACCTCCTGGACCACTTGCGCGCCACCTTTAGCCCCCAGAGCCCCGTTACCTACGACCAGCTTTTTGAAGAGGTGCGGACGGCACCTATTCTGGTGCTGGATGACCTGGGGTCCCACAGCAGCACTCCTTGGGCGGAGGAAAAGCTGTATCAGATTATTGTTTACCGCCAGGAGACGCGGCTGCCCACAATCATCACCATGCGTGGATTCATTGAGGACTTAGCTAACAAGGCTATGCAGTCCAGGCTCAAGGACGGTAGTATTGTGCGGGTCATGCCTATCACTGCGCCCAGCTACCGGGACCGGCCTGTCCACCCGCCGGCAGGCCGCTCAACTCCCAGGCGAGAGCCTCCGCCCGATACCCGGTCCCGGCGCAGGGGGTAGGGGGGCGCCATCATCTCTCTTTAGGAGGCAGCCCTGACTACGCCCTATTGCGTCTTCTGTGAGATTGTGACCGGGCGAGAACCCGCAGAGATTATTTATGAGGAAGAGGATATCCTGGTGTTCCGCAACCTGCTGCGATGGGTGCCTGTTATGCTCTTGGTTATTCCCAAGGCCCACATGAGCCAAGCGCAACTCTGGAGCGACCCCATCCTCGCCAAGATCGGAAGGGTAGCAGTTGATGTGGGGGCCGTGCATTGCCCCGAAGGATTCCGTCTGCTCTCTAATTTCGGCTGGCACGCCATGCAGAGCCAGCCCCACGGCCATCTGCACATCGTCGGTGGCACACGTCTGGGACGGTATGCCTCGGGGTAAAAGCTGGGGAAACCATCTGAAGAAAAAGGGGGCGGTCGCCCGACCGTCCCCCTTTTTGCAGCTTAGGCCGAGGAAAGGTCACGCTGGCTTGAATTTTGGCAGGCTGATGTTTTCGGTGATGTCCTCAAAGGTTACCTCTACGGGCATTCCGATCTTTATGTATTGGGGGTCCGGCTCCACACCTACAATACTGGTGGGCATGGTGGGGCCTTCCACCAGTTTGACCATGGCGATAATGTAAGGCAGGGGGCCCTGATAGTTAGGTCGCGGAATCTGGTGGACAATGGCGAAGGTGTACAGTTCGCCTTTGCCACTGGCCTTCACCCAGGTGGTCTGGCGGCTAAAGCAATTGGGGCAGATGTCTCTGGGGTAGAAGTAGGCCTCGCTACAATGGTTACAAAAGCGAAGCCACAACTCATGCTGCTTGCATTTCTGCCAGTAATAGTCGGACTCCTGCTGGGGCAAAGGGACTGGACCGGTGTAGCGCTGTTGGGCTGCCTGGGGCTGAGTTGACATCTCATCACCTCTGTATTTTAGCTTGGCGCTTGGTCCTAGTCTGCCGCCAGCACAAGGGTGCCGGTGGAGGAAAGGTTTCCACCGGTGCCGTTCACCAGGGACAGCTTGCAATCCTGCACCTGTCGGGGACCGCATTCGCCCCGGAGCTGGCGGGTGGCTTCCAAGAGCAGGAACATGCCGTACATGCCGGTGTGGCAGTAGGAGAGGCCGCCGCCGTTGGTGTTCATGGCGAAGTCACCGCCTGGGGCAGTGCGCTGCTCTGCTACGAAGTCTGGGGCCTCGCCCCGGCCACAGAAGCCCAGGCTTTCCAGTGTGGTCAGGACGGTATAAGTGAAGGAGTCATAGATCATGGCCAGGTCAATGTCCCGGTGGCTGACACCAGCCGTGCGCATGGCCTCACGCCCGGAGAGGTAGGCGATAGTGCGGGTCAGGTCCGGCATCTGGCTGATCATGCTGTGGTCGTGTCCCTCACCTGCACCCAGGACCCACACCGGCTTTTTGCGGCAACTCCGCGCCACCTCAGGGGATACCACCACGCAAGCGCCACCACCGTCAGTGGTGAGACAGCAGTCTGGCAGGTGGAAGGGCCATACCACCCAGCGGGAGTTGTGATAGTCGTCAAAGGTCATCTTTTCCTGGTAGAAGAAGGCTTTGGGGTTCAGGTTTGCCCATTTGCGGGTCGCCATTGCCACCTCGGCCATGGCCTGGCGGGTGCGGTCCTCGCCGTAGAGGTGCATGTAGCGGGTGCAGGCCATGGCGTAGGTCATAGGAGGCGAGGCGATGCCAAAGGGTAGTTCGTACTGAGCGCCGGGGGTCCCCATATCTGCGCCGCCGCTGCGCCGCTGGGAACGGCCCGCCTCACCGTGGGTGATGAGGGCAACTTCACACCTGCCTGCGGCGATGGCCTCCAGGGCGTGGGCCACATGGATGACAAAAGAAGAGCCTCCGACAGAGGTGCCGTCGGTGTGCCTGGGGGTAATACCGAAGTACTCGGCGATGGTCAAGGGTGATGTGGCAGCGCAATAGACGGCGTCCACGTCCTTGATACTCAGGCCGGCGTCGGCCAGAGCGTTATAGCTGGCCTCCATGTGTTGCTGGAGGGATGACTTTTCTGGTATCCGGCCGATCTGGTCCGATTCGTCTACCCCGACGATGGCTGCTTGCCTGGAAAGAGTACCCATAGACGCCTCCATGCCTGATACCTGATAGTTGTGATGAGGGCCTTGACGGGGGGCTCAGAACGCCCACTACCATACCATTCTCTCCAGGCGGAAGCAACTATTCGTAGCTGTCACGCAGTGCTGCACGGACGTACCTGATTTCTGCGTAGGTATAATTCTCGCCGAGAGCATCCTTGACGGGTTTCAGGGGGCTTGGCCCAAGTCGCCGGAGGACCTCTTCAATTGTGTGGCACTTCTCATTACTCACCAATCGCGGGAGGTCCAGGGATTCACCTGTTTCCATAGCCCGGGCAAGATGGCTTTCTATGGTGGAGGTGGCCAGTTGCCGCTGGGCAGCAATCTCGGCAGGGCTCATTCCCTGTAAGAACATGTCCAGGGTCATTCGCACACTATCGCCTATGGTGGTTGGTTTGCTAGGGGGCGTTGATGGCGCCACTGGCGACTGCTGTCGCTCTGGAGTGTGCATGGCTGGAAGGCTGACCTTGCGACCCCTGAAGAGGACATCTTCTCCCAGGGTGGTCCCTTCCACGGCGTTGAAACGCCCGGCGTTCAGCCGAATGTACCCTTTGCGGAGCATCTCCTGGGCCAGGTAACGCCATTCCTGCCGGGTCCGGTCTTTACCAATGCCGTAAGTGGACAGCCTTTGATGTCCCTGGGCGAGGATTCGCTGGTCACGGGACCCGCATAGGACACGGATCAAATAAGTAAGGCCAAAGGCCTCGCCGGTGCGCCTGGCGCAGGAGAGCAGCATCTGTGCTGCGATGGTGTAGTCTGCCTCTTCGGTCACCAGGACATGGCAGAGGTCGCAGCAAGGAGCAGGCCGCGCATCAAGGGTCTCGGCAAAATAGGCCAGTAGTGATTGTCTGCGGCAGCTAACTCCCTCGGCCCACTTGACCATTTTGGCAAGCTGTTCCTCCGCCACCTTCTGTTGTGCTTCTGAAGGGTTCTGGCGGATGAAGTGCGTGTGTTTGATGGCGTCGCCGAAAGTGTACAGGAGGATGGCGTCGCTGGGCTGGCCGTCACGTCCTGCACGCCCACTTTCCTGGTAGTAACCCTCCAGGTTTCTGGGCATATCAAAGTGGATAACGTAGCGGACATTGGGCTTGTCAATGCCCATGCCAAAGGCAATAGTAGCCACAATGATGTTGACATCGTTCTGGAGGAAGGCGTCCTGGCGGAGGCGCCGTTCCTCTGCTTCCAGGCCAGCATGATAGGCCGCCGCTGAAAAGCCATCGTTCTGGAGCCTTGATGCCAGACGGTCTGCGGCAGCTCTGGCCTGCACATAGATAATGCCTGAGGACTGACGCCGGGCTGACAGGTAGTTGACGAGGCGCTGGTAGCCAGCCTGCTTGGGCCATACTTGGTAGAAGAGATTGGGCCGGTTGAGGCTGCCCCGAAAGACGGCAGGGGTGCGCAGGCGGAGCTGGGCCAGGATATCCGCCTGGACGCGCTGGGTGGCCGTAGCTGTGAAAGCCGCTACGGCCACTGAAGGGAAGAGTTCTCGCAGGCGGCTCAGGCCGCGGTATTCGGGGCGGAAATCGTGGCCCCACTCGGAGATACAGTGGGCTTCATCAATGGCGAAGAGGGCAATATCCAACCGGGACAGAAACTCCAGGAACCCTGGCAGCATCAGGCGCTCCGGGGCAACGTAGAGGAGCTTCACCTTGCCCTGGGCTACTGCAGCCTGGCAGGTGCGGACCTCTGCTGTATCCAAGGAACTGTTGATGAAGGCGGCAGCGATGCCCAGAGATTGGAGCCTATCCACTTGGTCTTTCATTAGAGCTATGAGGGGTGAGACGACGATGGTGACCCCGGGGTGGAGGAGCGCCGGGAGTTGGTAACAGAGGGACTTGCCGCCGCCCGTGGGCATCAGGGCGAAGACGTCCTGACGCTGGAGGATGGCATGAATGATGCGCTCCTGGAGCGGCCAAAGGGCGGTGAACCCGAAGGTGGACCGCAAGGCCGCCAGGACTCTGGCGTCGTAAGTGGTATCGGTGACCATTGTGCACTATGATAGCCGCTTTGGTTTTCGCTCACAAGTTCTGGGATGGGTCAGTTGTACGTTGCCTTGGGGATTTTGCTATCTCTACGATGACCGGTTGGGTGGGACTACTCATCGCGGCTCAAGCAGCACTGGGCGTGAAGGAAGGCGGTGCGTGTTGGCAGATTTGGTGGGCGCGTTGTACAATGCTTTTCACGGGCCTGGCGCATTCGTCTAGCGGCCAAGGACGCCGCCCTCTCAAGGCGGAGACCACGGGTTCGAATCCCGTATGCGCCACCACTGCCCTAAAGCGCCTCAAAATCGTATCTGAAAAGGCCCTGGCACTCTGCCAGGGCCTTACTTTTGACAACGGTTTGACAACGGTGCTAGTTACGGCGCTTCCCGCTCCATCATGGCGGCGAAGGCGTCGGCCTGCTTTTTCCCCTGGCCGGGGAGCATGTGTCCATAGATGTCCGCCGTCGTAGTGATGCTGGCGTGGCCCAACCTCCTGCTTACCTCAAAGATGTTCTGGCCCGAAGCCAGGAGTACCGAGGCGTGGAAGTGGCGGAGACTATGGAGCGTGATATGCTCTAGGCCGCACGTGTGGGCCAGCCTTTGCAGGTTCTTGGCGGGCCACTTGGGTTCAATGGGCTTCCCCAGGGCATTGCAGAACACATAGCCCTTGTCGTCGTAGGCGCCTTCCGCTTGCATCTTCTGGAGGACCTGCTGGCCCTGGAGGGCCTGGAGGACTTGGATTGTCCGGGTGTCCAGGTCTATCATCCGACGCCCTGCCCTGGTCTTGGGCGGCTGGATTATCATTCCTACTCGCGCCCTGGCATAGGTCTGGAGGATGGTGACGTAGCCCTTCTCCAGGTCAACGTTTTTCCAGAGTAGCCCCAGGGCTTCGCCTTCTCTTGCGCCGGTGTAGGCCAGGAAGTGCAGGATGGGGAAGGCTTCATGCCCCGTTGCCTCTGCCAGGGTCAGGATACGGCGGACCATAACGATTTCAGGCGGGGTGACTTCCCCCTTCTCGCCGCTTGGCGGCTTGACGGCATCCACCACGTTGCGGGCCAGGAGGTCTTGCTGGACGGCGGCTTTGAGCGCGCCGTGAAGGACTACCCTGGCATACCCTACGCTGGCAGGGGCAAGGCCCTTGTCGGCCAGTTTGTTTTGCAGGGTTTTGATGTGCGCCGGTGCCAGGCTTGTGAGCGGCGTCTGCCCCAGGGCAGGGATGATGTGGACACGGCAGAGAGACTCATACCGTTCGTAGGTGCGGATTCTCCTGGTGGGCCGCACGTCCTCTGCCAGCCAGCGGGTGAGCCATTCGCTGACTGTGAGGCCCGCTTTGGGGATGGGGAGGCCCTGGTCAACGCCCCGCTGCAATTCAGTGAGGCGCTTCAAGGCTTCCTTCTGCGTTCCTTTGACCGTCTCAATGTGCTGTCGTCGCTGGCCCGTGCCAGGATCGGGCGGCAGCTCCAAGGTGACTTGCCAGCTCCCAGGTGAGCGTTGCCGGACGTGTCCGCGTGCCTTAGCCATTAGCTGTACCCCTTTCTGTGTTTGGTTGGCTTTCCATGCTTGCAAGGATGCTTACCAGAGCGTCAAAGGCATTGAGCTTTCGCCACGATAGCATGGCCTTGTCTCGGTCTGTGTCGGGGAGCGTTGATAGCAAGTCCAATAGTTTACCGCCCAAGGTTTTCAAGACATCTTTGGGATCTCGGGGGGTCTCCCATGACGTGTTCAGCTTTTCGTTTGGGTCCAGGTCGCGGCTTTCAAAACTAACTCCTAAGTCCAGGCCGAACTTTGCGGCCCACTGCGTCATTTCCCAGTACATCGTCACGAGCAAGGGGCGCATGGTCTGATAGTAGGCCCGGCGCTGGCCCCTTCCCTTCCAGGGCTGGCACTGGTCAATCGCCTGGGCTATGTCTATCAGCGCCGGCGCTCCAACTGCTTCCCCAAGAAGCGGGAGGCCGACAATCAGGCTGTCCCACGGTTCGGGGGTAGGCACGTCGCTTGCTGCCCACGGCCCCGCGGCCAGGGTCCTTTGGAGTCGCTCAACCTTGTCCGTGAGGAATTGAGGTAGCCACCTGTTCCCGGCCCGCCTAGCCATTTCTGCCGCCAGGTAGAGTCGCCCTGCAACTTCGGAATTGCCTTGTGTCAGGGCCAAGAGGCCCTCAAATCTAATAAGGGGGAAGCTGTCTGCCTTCGCTCGGCTGGGCCTGGGTTCGTCCGCAAGCCATCGGCGGACGGTGCGCTCTCCAGCATCAAGCCTATCGGCAATCTGCTTCTGCGTTAGCTTCTCTTCCCGCCAGAGGCGTCTTGCTTCTGCCTTCTTGGATTCGTCTGTTTTCCCTGCCATCGGACAACCCCCATGTTGGCCGTATTATGGCCCTATGTTGGCCGTATTATGCCCTAGACTAGGGCCTATTTTACACTTATGGTTGTGATAAAGCAATACCGAATGACACAGAGTGGAGGCCACTATGTTAATCGCCGAAAAGGCAGGGCCCAAAACCTACACGATTCATGAGGCAGCGGGGTTGTTAGGGATTGGACGCAGCGCGGCCTATGATGCCGCCAAAAACAGGGGGGAGATCGCGGGCATCCGGGTGCTGCGGGTGGGCGGGCGCTTGCTGGTACCGCGTGCGCCCCTGGACCGCTTGTTGAACGGAGAGTCCGTAGCCGCCTAGCAAATAAAAATGTCCCTGGCAGTCGCTGTTCTTCTTGGCAGTTGGCGGCGGCTACCAGGGTGTTCCATCACCTACGGGGGGGTAGGAGATGTACGTATATGCTACAACATGGGGCGCTTGCGCGCCACTTCTTTCTAGCATCAGCTACCGGGTGATAGGCAGCGCAGCGGGCGGTGTGCGCCTGGGCGCTGTTGATGGGCGCGGTAGTCATGCGCGGGGAACCGTGCGGGGGCCGTCGTCAGTGGTAATGCCATTGGCGGCGGCCTTCCGTGTCGAGAAGAGCACGGGAACCCGCCGGAACAGCCCATCGTCCTGGCGGGGGGGCGTAACCCTGGCCTTTGCCTGGACAGGCGGTTGCCATAGCAAAACAGCGGCTGGCGGGGGCCTCTCGTTAACTCGAAGGAGGGGCACTTCTAAGGGTCTTTGCCTCGCATGGAGCCTACCGTGCAGGGCCTAAACACGCCGGGTGTTGTCGGTTGGCGCAAGCTGCGCTCTAGCCTCGCTCCCTTGCACCCATACTTCCAGGACAAGCAGGCGTCGGTCGCTGGAGTGGACGTGGTGGAGGGGGGCGGTGAAGAGGGGCGCACCTTCGCTTTTCCCAGGGTCTCGGGGTCCAAGAAAAACCCGTTTGTGCTCCATGAGCGCAACAGGAAGCTGGCTGGCCGGACGCTCCGGATGCTGGAGGCCTTCCGCAAGGCTGCGGGTTTGCGGGTGCTGCCGGTGTTGAACCTGGAGTGGAGTTTGCCCAAGTCGCTGAGCCTGGCCCTTGGGTGCATGGAGGATCAGTATGGGGCGCGGGAGCTCGCCTGGGCTTTGTTCAAGCGGTATTGGGCTGAAGTCCTGGAGCCGAGGCTCCTAGGGGGTGCTCCTGGCCACCTGCCAGCGAGAGCTAATTTGCATCTCTGGGCGAGTTCTGAGCCTGTGGCTGGCAATTGGCACTTCCACTTCCACATAATGGTTTTGCTGGTCGCCTGGGAGGGTTTTGCGGCTGGCCCTGAGTTCCACCTGCTTAAGTGGGGTGAGGGCGCCAATGGCGGCAAGCTTCCTGTGACTGAAGCGGTGTTAGCGGACATGAAGGCAGAGGGAAGGGCGCTGATCCTCCGTACAGCGAAGCGCCACGGTTGGCGGGTGCCAGAGTTTGAGGGTGAGGGCAAGGAAGAGGTCTTGTCCTACTTGTGGGTGGACTTTCAGAAGTTGCGGGACGTGGACGACAGGGAGCGGGGGGAGCCCGCTGGCGTTGGGCGTGCGAAGCTTCTCCATGATATAGCGTATATGAGCCGCTCTCCTCTGGAGGACTTCGCAGCGTACACGTTAAAGCACCCGGGCGCGGCCGTGCCTGACGAGGATGTCATGGGTTACAGCAACAAGAGCAGGCTTTTTGGGTATTGGAAAAATTTACGGGAGGTAACAGAAGCCATGAAGACTGAAGGCAGCAAGGGCGTGGAAGAGCACTCTCCGGTCACGGGTGAGGTTCTGGAGGGCAAGACGCGGACGTACTCTGTAGCGGGCCTCCTGGAGGCGTTCCCGTCCCTGGGGGGTGTGGACTTTGAAAGCGGCGGCGTGGTAGAGACGCTGCTCTCTACGGAGGACAGGGCCTGGCTCCTGGAGCACTCCTGGGAGCCTGGGGCCTGGGAGCGGGCGTGTTCGTTCCGAGGAAAGACGCTGGTAGCGTAGGAAGGAAGGTGCTGGCCATGAAGAATAGCCCTGGTTCCCGGTGGGTGCGCCGGCGTGCGGTCCGTCAGCCTGGTGCCAATCATACCCCCGGGGCACTGGTGCCCCAGGGTGCGTCCCATCAGTTGTCTGCGCCTGGGTGCTGCCCCAGGTGTGGGTTGCGGCTGTGTCCTGGGTGTGGGGAGCATTTGTGTTCGGGTTGTGGTGATCATCTGTTGCCGGTGCCTGGGACAAGAAAGCTAGTGCATCGGGGTGCCCGGGACCAGCAGGGGCGGGGTGAGTCATGACGTGGCCATTTCCCCGTTTTGTCAAATGGCTGGAATTCGTCGCCCTGCCAGATAGGCGGCCACAGCGAATAGCGTCGGGGTATTTTGGGCCAGTCCCTATCTATGGGGTAGGGTAAATCGCCTGTTCATTGCCGTCTGTGGCGCTAGGGGGCAATGAAAATGAACCCTTTCGTATTCGGCGTGGACAATCCCGCGTCCCCATTGGATAACAAGATCTCGGCCAACGGGCCTGTGCTTGTGCCCCCGTGGTGGCCGTCCTCTCTGGCACTGGTGCAGCGCGCACCTCGGGGCAGATGGACGGGCAGCGGTTCTCTATGGCGTTGGTCATAGTTGTGCTTCCTCATAGACAAAGTGCCCCTCCAGGACAGCGCGCTGGCGCTCTGCCTGCCACTGTTGCTCCGCCTCCTCTCCCGTCGCCCCCGTCGCCCCCGCCCACCACGCCGCCGCCCTCGCC
>JACQOP010000004.1 GCA_016202485.1 Chloroflexota bacterium
CAAGGTTGGAGTTATGGGCTTCTGCTCCGGGGGTCGCCACACATTCCTCATAGCATGCCGTACCCGAGGCCTGTTTGACACAGCCGTGGACTGCTGGGGCGGAAACGTGGTCATGGAACAGTCGGCCCTGACGCCCAACCAGCCTGTATCGCCCATAGAGTACACTAAAGACCTGTCCTGCCCATTGCTTGGTCTCTTTGGCAATGACGACCAGAACCCTCCACCTCCAGCGGTGAATATCCACGAGGAGGAGCTGAAAAAGTACAACAAACAGTACGAGTTTTACCGGTACGACGGCGCTGGTCACGGGTTCTTCTACTATGAACGGCCCAACTACCGCCAGGAGCAGGCCATGGATGGCTGGCAGAAGGTCTGGACCTTCCTGGCGAACCACCTGGGCAGCGAGGCGTAAGCAATCCCTAATTCCTTAGTCTCTTCCTTATAGGAAGGGGGAGGCAAAAGGACCGGACTAGCGAGGAGAAGCATGTGTTCAAATATTGTTGAGAACGCCAGCATTAAGGCCTGGGGCAAAGGTAACGAAGGCTGGTTTGTCGTGAACCTGGTAAGCGTGTCCTTTGACCATCCCTATCATGCACCCCTGGAAAATGCGGTCAGCCTGGATTTCACCCATTCAGCAAAAGGTATGGATACCCGCGTGGCCGTTGAGCTTACCGCTGATTCGGCCAAGGAACTGGTGAAGGCTATCCAGGCTGCCCTGGCGCGAGGTGAAGCGGAAGGCCTACAGTCCTGAGCATTCCAGGTGTGCAAAGTAGGTCAGAAAAAGAAAGGGCATCGCCTGGTTTTGCGACGCCCTTTGTTGATGAGGGTCTCGCAGCAAAAGTATTTCGCCCTCTTAGGCTTGGGAGGGCGCCAAATACTTTCCATACCAGGCCCAGATGCGCTGCCAGCCGTCCACGGCGGCAGGCTGGCGGTAGCCTGCGCCGTCTGGGTTGAAGAAGCCATGGCCGGTGTTAGGGTAGGCGTGGAACTCGCTGGTCTTCTCCAGGCGCTTCAACTCGGCTTCAACGGTTGCGGCCTCCTGAGGAGAGGGGCTGGTGTCCTCCAGGCCGTGGAGATAGAGGAGGGGGCAACCGAGGTCTTTGGTCATGTCTATAGGTGCGACTGGCGTCTGAGGCGAGATGCGGTCCAGGGCCATGACGATGCCGCCGCCATAGCAAACGACAGCCGCGTTGAACTCTTTGATTGTGCAGGCCACGAGAAAGGTCTGGCGGCCGCCGGAGCAATAGCCGATGACGCCTACCTTCCCGTTGCCATAGGGCAGGTCATGAAGATAGTCCACGGCCCCCTGAATATCGCCCACGCAGCGGTCGTCAGGGACGCCGCCGGCGGCGCGGACCGCAGCAGCGGCGTCTTCTGGGCTGATCACCCGGTTGGCGACCTTCTCGCGATAGTGGAGGTTTGGGCTGATGGCAGCGTAGCCATGGTGAGCGAACTTACGAGTGATTTCCTTGACGGCGTCCACCCAGCCAGGCATCTGATGAATGACGACAACCGTAGGGTAGGGGCCTGGTCCAAGGGGGCGTGCCAGATACGCCTCAATGATGTCTCCCTGATGGCCATGAATGTGTATGGTCTCTGCCATCATACCTTCATAAGACATGCCGGCTCCTTTACTTCGTTCTTGTGTAAATTTACCCGGTATCGCCAGCGAGGAAGGCAACGCCGCTGCCTGGTTCCCTGGCGTACCACCGCTCGGCTTCAACTGCTGTCAAAAAGTCTGAGACTACCTGGTTGAAGAGGGCAGGTTCCTCTAAGTTGACGGTGTGTCCTGACTGGGGGAAGAGGACAAGGCCGCTGCGTGGGATGCACCGTTTGAGGAAGGCTGACGGCTCTATACAGGGGTCGTCTTCATCGCCAGCAATGATGAGGGTGGGGACGTCAAGCTGGCGGAGGCGCGATTCCCACGCAAAGAGAGGGGGGCGTTTGCCCTGAACGTTGCGGACAGTATAGGCCGTGCCTGGGGCGGAGTGGGCCAGTAGGGCGTTCTTGAACCGTTCCCAACCTCTTGGGTCTTTGCGCTTGAACTGGATACGAGTGGGGCCCTCGGCGTATTCCGTGGCCCATGGGCCAATGCCTTCCCGCTCCAACCGCTGGGCCAGATCCGTGGCCTCCTGGGCAAAGCGCTGGGTATTGGTGGAGCCTGTGCCAGCGCCTGCGATGATCATGGCCCTGGCCATCTGCGGGTGGGTCAGCCCGAACACAAGGGCGACACCGGCGCCCATGGAGAGCCCGCCAATGTAGGCCTGCTCTATACCCAGATGGAGCAGCAGCTTGTGCAGGTCATCTACCGACTGCTCCTGAGAATAGTGCCGATCCCCTAAGGGGACATCAGAAGGGGGGTAGCCACGGGCATTGTAGGTGATGACTTTGTAGCGCCGGGCGAAGTAACTGACCTGGGCGTCCCAGCTATTGTAGTCCCCGGCCAACTCGTGGCACCACACCAGGGGAAAACCATTGCCGGTGACTTCATAATAGATGCTGACGCCGTTGAGCTGAGCCTTGGGCATAGGTCCTCCTGGGCTTGCTGTGCAGCGATAGTAGAAGCGATGGCCCCTGACGTCAAGAGTTTCCCCTTGTGCTGCAATGACTGAGGCGGTATGGTAGGTCAATGAAGCAACAGCAACGCCGGACCGAGAAGGGGTTGCGTCTTTTTGTGGCCGTTGGGCTGCCTGAGGAGACAAGGGCGTATCTACGGCAGGCTATCCAGGAACTACGAAGCATTGACCTGGACGCCATACGATGGGTGAAGCCGGAGGGCATTCACCTAACGCTGAAGTTCCTTGGTGACACCCCTGTGAAAAGGTTGGATGCGATTGGAGAGGCGATGTTCCAGGGAAGCAGGAGCTTTGCGCCTTTTGGTCTGCGGATTCGTGGAGCAGGAGCATTTCCCAACCTGAGCTCGCCACGGGTGGTATGGCTGGGGCTGTCGGGAGAGGTCACGGAGCTGGCCCGCTTACAAGGGCGACTGGAGGATGCGTTGGAGGCCGCAGGTTTTCCCAGGGAGCAGCGGGGCTTTTCACCGCACCTGACCCTGGGGCGGGTCAATGGGCGTCTGAGTGCGGTCCAAGTCCAGACCTTAACAGCAGGCCTTCGCCATGTTGATGGGATGGCCTTCCCCGACATACCCGTTACTGGCATCAGTTTGATGGAGAGCAATCTTGACGGAACGGGGGCGCGCTATGTAGAACGGAAGAAGGTGGGGCTTGGGTAACTGACACCCTCTTGCCCTTCGTGCTATAATTCACAGGTTTTCAATTTAGGAAGGTTCGTGAGGAGGTTTCTGTGGAGGCAACACTACCGCGTTGTCAGAAGTGTGGAAGTGGGGATCTGGTTCCCCTTTCGGATTTTGGAAGCCAGGGGGCGCCAATTCACTACAAGGCCTGGGTGTGTACCAATCCAGATTGTGGGTTCAACATCAAAATCCGTAATGGGGACGTTTACCTGAACGAGCCTATTACGAACGGTGCGGGTCACGTGCCGCGTTTGCGTTAATCGGGCACCCCGATTGCTCTTAGCGTTCGTTTGCAGCCCTTGAGCATGGGGTCAGGTTTGTTGGCACCCCGATTGCTCTGGTAGTACCATAGTAGCCAGACTTTTGCATGAAGGGGCGTACTGTTGTCCCAAGCCGGCCCATTCAGAGCGAAAATGCCCGCGTCCCTCAGGCTGCCCCGCGGCAAGCTGTGGGCATGGGTGTTGCTTGTCGTGGGTGGTCTATTCCTCTTACTAAGTGGCGGTTATCTCGTGTATGGGATGGTTGCTACTCAGAACTTGGATGGCGGTTCCTACAGCCAGCCTGTCCAGGGTCTAGGGAATCCGACTCAGCAAGGCGATACGTTGAACAACTTGCGTCCCAACTCGGGGACGGCAGCCCCCATAATTAGCACTCCTGACCTTGAGAGCCTTGCGCTGTATCCCGGTTCGTTTCTTCCTTTTCAGTCGTGGGTAGAACCGTGGGCCGCTCCCGGGGGTGTCCAAGACACCGCAAGCCTGGTGCAGGGCTTTCGCCCTGTGGCCCCTGGGACACTTCCCCCGCTGGGCGACCTATCTACGGCCACCCGCATGCTCATTCCCAGTATAGACGTGGATGCGACAGTATCGGACCTGGCTATCCGCGATTTAGGGGACTCTCGCGAATATGAGACCCCGAACCGGGTCGTTGGGCACATCCCGACGACAGGGAACCCTGGGGAGGCAGCGACCGGCTGGTATTTCGGCCACTTGCAGAGCCCTTTCCGGGACGAAGGCGCCGTGTTCCGAGCGCTCCCTGCAATTCCAGACCTTCTTCGTAAAGGAGAACAAGTCTATGTGGTGCTGGAGTCGCACGAGGGGAGCTACTTGTATGAGGTGTATGGTTGGGAGAGTATGCACCAAGACAAGCTGCGTGTCACCCAATCTTCCCAGGCCACCATTGTGCTGGTCACCTGTATCCCTGAATGGACATACGACTATCGCTTGCTCGTGAAGGCTGAGCTTGTGGGCTTCAAGCCAGCTTCGTAGCCTTAACTAACGCACAAGCGAGGTCACCGGGCGTCCGATCATGCCGTAGCCTTTCAGAGCTGTTTCTATTTTTTCTGACACCCTATAACTCCTTTCCTGCCTTCTTGCCGAACGGCGCTGAAAGGAGTATATGTATCTCGGCTACAACAAACCTTTTCCCTCCCACGCGCTCCTGCTCCAGCGAAACCCGCCTATCGGCGAGCGCTGTAATACGGGCTACGAGTAAATCCTTATATTGAGGAGGATAGTATGCCATTTGAAGGTGATAAGCGCCCCTATGAGAGAAAAGATGTGATGGCATTTCAGGGCTTTCGGCCTGGGGTGTACGGCATCTTTAAGGACAACATCGCCCTGTACATTGGCAACAGTGGCGATATCAAGACTCGTGTGCTGCGGCACCTCAGTAATGACAATCCTGACATCACCGCCAACCAGCCCAACGGATGGTTTGCCGAGATTATGGCTGGCGCTGGTCAGGCCAAGATTGAGGAGCGGCAGAAGCAACTCATTGAGGAATATAAACCCATTTGCCAGTAGGGCCTGTTGCCAACGCTCCTGTTCTTGACACGGGATGCACGTCATCCCTATACTCAAAACAATTGAACATAGGTTAAATGCTGCGAAGGGAAGTAGTACGCCTTTCACGTGGCCCAGAGAGCCGGAGTATGGTGTGAACCGGCGCTAGACGGAAAGACGGAATGGGTCCCGGAGCTGCAGCCCGATCCCTCCCCAGCGAGGGGGTAGGCGTTGACGGATGGGCACCGTTACAGGTCCAGGCGTTACTCCCGGCTGTGTCGGGACGACGCTAAAAATGAGTCTCGATAGCATCGGGAGAATAAGGGTGGCATCGCGGATAGCCCCGCCCCTTTGAGGGCGGGGCTATTTGTTTTGTCTTGAAAGGAGTTCTGCTTGCGCATTGAGAGGGCTCATCACGGGACGCGCGAGGCTGCTTTCGCGCGTATTGAGGCTGCCATGCCGGAATTGCTAGCAGCATACGCGGGGTCTATCACCGAAGTTTCGGTATCCAGAAAAAACGGCATCCTCCATTTTGGCTTTCATGCCCTGGGCTATATATTCAATGGAACGCTAGAGACCAACGATACCTACGTCATGGTGGACGTGAAACTACCTGTCGCGTTATTGCCCTTTGAGAATAGTCTCAAGGCTCGTCTCAATGAAAAGTTGATGGAGCTTTTGCAACCCAATCAGGGAGGTTCAGAGTGACGTCCCCTTCCACCGCCAGAAAACGCATCCTCACCGGCGTACGGCCCACTGGCGCGCTCCATTTAGGGCACTACGTTGGCGCCCTGGAGAACTGGGTGCGCCTGCAACAGGAGTACGACTGCCATTTCCTCATCGCCGACTACCAGGCCCTGGGCGACCACCTGGACGACATCGTCGGCATACGCCGGTCGGTGCTGGAGGTGGGCATGGACTGGCTGGCCGTGGGCCTGGACCCGGAGCGCAGCACCTTCGTGGTGCAGAGCTACGTGCCGGAGCACGCGGAGCTTGCCATGCTACTGTCCATGGTTACGCCCCTGGGCTGGCTGGAGCGCAACCCGACGCTGAAGGCGGAGCGGGAGCGGCTTGAAGGCGACCCAGAGGGCCTGGCCAACCGTGGTGAGCGCGTGTCCGTCGGCTTTTTTACCTATCCCGTGAGCCAGGTAGCGGACATCGCCCTGCCCAAGGCGCACCTGGTGCCCGTGGGCGAGGACCAGGTGCCCCACATAGAGATGACGCGGGAGGTCGTGCGGCGGTTCAACCGCTTGTTCGGCGACACCTTCCCGGAACCCCAGGGGCTGGTGGGACGGGTGGCGCGCCTCACCGGCACCGACGGCCAGGCCAAGATGAGCAAGAGCATCGGCAATGTCATCTACCTGAAGGACGACGCTGCGACGGTGGAACGCAAGGTGCGCGGGATGTACACCGACCCGACGCGCATCCGGGCCACCGACCCCGGCCACGTGGAGGGCAACCCATGCTTTGACTACCACGACGCCTTCAACG
>JACQOP010000057.1 GCA_016202485.1 Chloroflexota bacterium
CCACTTGACGTCCCTGGAGGTCATGGTGGTGCCGTCCCTGGGGTGTGAGGGTGTGGAGTAGGAATGGAACTTGATATTGGGGCGCAGCTTGAATGTCCAGGTTTTGCCGTCACCAGATACGGTGTAGGACTCGGCGGCATCTAGCTGCAGCTCATTACGTCCCCATTCTTCCTTATAGGGGTTCCAGAACAGGTGACTGTATATTCGCATGTGATGGTCAACGAAGGCGCCGCTGGTAGCAGTGTGTGCGTCCCAGTTGGCGGGATCGTCGGCTTGGCTCTGGCGAATAATACCGCCCTGTTTGGGCGTCTCTTTCACTTCCGGCGTAGGGGTGCTGGTGGGGGTAGCAACTGGTCCCGCAGTGACACCCGTATCGCTGGTGGCGGTGGCCGTGGGCGCCGGACCCGTCGTGGCGGTAGCCGTCGG
Source organism: Chloroflexota bacterium (assembly GCA_016202485.1). GTDB lineage: Bacteria > Chloroflexota > Dehalococcoidia > Lucifugimonadales > JACPCL1 > JACPCL1. Next base: position 427 of record JACQOP010000057.1, read on the forward strand.
CTCCACCGTGCCTCCACCGCAGGCCACGGCCGTGAGCAATCCCAGTGCGCTTAAGATTCCCAGCACCAGGCCCGGTCTCCTCCAATACTGTTGAGACATGGCTCTCCTCCTGCTGAAACGTGTTGACGGTACCAAGAGGAATAGGGTCTTTACGCAGACACCTCCGAACGCAACAGCGAATAATGGTGTATATATGATAGTAATATCATGAAACAGCGGTGTCAAGCATACAAATAATAGGATATAGGAATCATGAACAAAAATGCCGAGGATAACCGAACATGCACGTGAAGACTCAGAATATGCTTGTCAAAGGCTCATAAGTTAACCAGAATAGGAAAACACTTGAGGGAAAGTAGTCGGAAACCGTGGAAACTCGTTCAGGGAGTGCAGTGAGGAACAACAGGAACGGCCCCTTCTCTAAAGAGGGGCCGTTCCTGTTCAGGAGGAGGGGAATGCAAGTGTAACCGGCTACACGTCGGACCGCCACACCAGGTCGCCGCCAAACGATGTGTAGCCAGTGATACCCCGGCCGTAGTCCCTCACGTAGCTCCAGCGGGCCGAGGCGCCCTCGGGCACGCCCATTGGAGCCGCGAAGACGGAGTCCAGCAGGATGTTCTCCAGCTCCTGGGCCTTCTGCTTCTTCAGCGCTGGGTCTGAAATGGCCGCCAGCTCCAGGTACGCGCCGTCTATCTTGGGGTCGCTGAGGCCGAACCAGTTGCGGGAGCCGCCGGTGATGAAGTAGGCGAAGAACTCCTCCAGGGTGTTGGAGGTCTGGCAGAACCAGTAGTTCCAGAGGGTGTAGTCCAGGTTCGTCGCCCTTTCAAAAGTGACGGCGGTGTCCTGGGGCTGGATGGTGACCTTGAAGCCGATGTTGACCAGGTTGCCCGCTACGTACTCGGCCTGGCGCATGTAGCCGCTGGTGTTGCGAGACATATGCTGGATCTCTATGCCGCCAGGGTACAGCTCCTTGAGCAGGCGCTGGGCCTCGGCCAGGTCGGCGTCATGGGGCCGCCGCCAGCCGGGCATCTGCAAGACCTCAGCTTCACTCTTGCCCCACACCGGGTCCAGCCACAACTGCGGAGGCACCTCAAGACCATCGTGGACCACTGCGGCGTACCCCTGGCGGTCCATGCCCAGGTTCACAATCTCCCGGAGCCGCTTGTCGTTGAAGGGCGGCTTGTGCATGTTCATGAACACGCCCTGGGGGCGGCAGTCGGAGCTGTACGTCTGGATCTGGATTTTACCCTCCGCAATCAGCTTCTCCCACAGGGCGCGGTTGTCCGGCAGGGGGTTGCCGGTGCCGGTGTCTACCCTGCGAGTGGCGAAAGCGGCCTCCACGATGGCGTCGCCCGTCATGTAGATGAATTCCCAACCGTCCAGATAGGGGAGGCCAGGCTTATAGTAGTCGTTGTTACGGGCAAAACGGACCAGGGCGCCTGATTGGTGCTCCGCAACGCGGAAGGGGCCGCTGCCGAAGGGCCGGGTGACCATGTCGGTGGTCTTGATGCCCTCGGGGATGATGGCAGAATAGCCCAGGGCCAGGATGTTGGGCAGGCTGCCAAAGGGCTGGATCATGTGGAGCTTGAAGGTCAGCTCGTCCACAATCTCAATGCCGTTGTCCGGCCGGTCAATGTCTACGAACTCCTTCATCCAACCGGAGCGGGGGGAGATGAGCTGGCCGTGGAAGCCCATAATCTTCTCCAGGGACCACTTCACATCTGCCGAGGTCATGGTGGTGCCATCCCTGGGGTGGCTGGGGGTGTAGGACTGGTACCGGATGCCGGGGTGGAGCTTGAACGTCCATGTCTTGCCGTCGCCGGAGACGGAATAGGACTCGGCAAGTTCAGGGACCAGGTCATAGCGCCCTCGTGCGTCCGTGTACGGGTTCCAGAATAATGTATTCTGGAACTTGGCTCCCATTTGGTTCGCCTCGGAACCGGCGCGCACGTGGGTGTCCCAGGCAGCAACGACATCACTCCGATTCTGGCGGATGATTCCGCCCCGTTTGGGGGTCTCTGTCACCACCGGCCCTGGCTCGCTGGTGGGAGTGGCCGTAGGCTCGGCGGTGACGCCCGTGGCGCTGGTAGCGGTGGCCGTGGGCGCCGGACCCGTCGTGGCGGTAGCCGTCGGCTCCACCGTGCCTCCACCGCAGGCCACGGCCGTGAGCAGCCCCAAAGCGCCTAATATCCCCAGGATCAGGGTGGGTTTCCTCCAGAATTGTTTAGACATGGCTCCTCCTCCTGCTGAAAGGTGTTGAACCTACTGAAAAGGATATAGCCTATACACAGATACCTCCCCATATGGCAACGAAATTAGGAGTAGCCATGATAGTAGAATCATGAAACAATAGTGTCAAGTGACGTCTATAACAGGATATAGATATCACGAAACCAGTTACCTGTTATAGACAGAAATATACCGAAAATATCAGAGTCTGCTCATGAATAGCGTATCTTGTCTCTGGTAAAGTAGCAAAAACGGGTGAATAATGATTTGAAACCGATACTTGCTTCGGAAGATGTGAAAACCTGTGAATGGAGTGCAGGCGAAGAACAACAGGGACGACCCCTTGTCGCAAGAGGGGCCGTCCCTGTTCAGGAGGAGGGGAATGCAAGTGTAACCGGCTACACGTCGGACCGCCACACCAGCTCTTTCTTCCGCCAGGCGTAGTGGGTAATACCCACTTCATAACCTCTGACGTAGCTCCACGCAGCCCGGGTCTCGCCATGACTACCCAGGGGCACCCCAAAGAGATGGTCCATGAGGATATCCTCCAACTCTTGGGCCTTCTGCTTCCTCTTTACCGGGTCGGAAATAGCTGCCACTTCCAGATAGCCACTGTCCACCCGGGGATCACTGATACCGAACCAGTTGCGGGAGCCGCCGGTGATGTAGTAGGCGAGGTTCTCCTCTAAGGTCATCGTGGTCATGACGAAGTGGTAGGCAGAAATGGTGTAATCCAGGTTAGTCATCCGTCCAAAGTAGGTGGCGGTGTCCTGGGGGCGGATAGTTACGTTGAAGCCGATGTTGGACAGGTCACCCGCTACGTATTCGGCTTGCTTCATATAGCCGGTGCTGTTGCGGGCCAAGAGAGTGATGTCCAGGCCGGCGGGATACAGCTCCTTGAGGCGGCGCTGGGCCTCGGCGAAGTCGGTGTCGTGGGGTTGGCGCCAGCCGGGCATCCGAAGGACTTCCTCTTCTGACCTGCCCCAGGGGGAAACAACCAGCAGAGTGGGCATGACCCTTGGAGCATCGTCCCACCTGACGGCTGCGTAGCCCTGGCGGTCCATGCCCAGGTTCACAATCTCCCGCAGGCGTTTGTCATTGAAAGGCGGCTTGTACATGTTCATGAAGACGCCCTGGATAGTCCATCGTTGTGCCGAGATGTCCTGTGTGTAGATTTTACCCTCTGCAATCAGCTTGTCCCAGAGGTCGCGGTTGGCAGGCAGGGGATCGCCGGTACCCAGGTCCAACCTGTTGGTGGCGAAGGCAGCCTGGGTGATGGTAGTACCCTCCATATAGTTGAAATGCCATCCATCAAGGTAGGGGAGGCCGGGCTTGTAGTAGTCGTTGTTGCGCTCAAAACGGATATGGGCGCCTGGACTGATCTGTACCATGCGGAAGGGCCCGCTGCCAAAGGGCCGGCCCACGGTGTCTGGGGTGGTGACACCTTCCGGCAGAATGCCGCAGAAACCGAGGGCCAGGGTGTTGGCGAGGCCGGAGAAGGGTGTGTGCATGTGAACCCTGAGTGTTAACTGGTCCACAATCTCAATGCCGTTATCCGGCCGGTCAATGTCTATGAATTCTTTGATCCAGCCACATCTAGGGGAGAGGATCTGCCCATGCATGCCCATCATCTTTTCCAGGGACCATTTGACATCCGTGGAGGTCATGGTGGTGCCGTCCCTGGGGTGTGGGGGCGTGTAGGAGTGGAACTTCACGTTGGACCGTAGCTTGAAGGTCCAGACCTTCCCGTCGGCGGAGATGGAGTATTCCTCGGCGGCATCGGGCGCTATTTCCTGGCCCCTTGGGTTCCAGACCAACTGGCTCATGAACTTCGCCCCAAGTACGCTGTCGGCGCTACTGGCGTTGGCTTGGCTATCCCAGTTAGGAGGGTCTTCGCTCCTGGACTGCCGGAGGATACCGCCCCGTTTGGGGGTCTCCGTCACCACCGGCGCTGGTGCGCTCGTAGGTGTGGCGGTAGGCGCGGCGGTGACGCCGGTATCACTGGTGGCGGTGGCCGTGGGCGCCGGACCCGTCGTGGCGGTAGCCGTCGGCTCCACCGTGCCTCCGCCGCAGGCC
>JACQOP010000062.1 GCA_016202485.1 Chloroflexota bacterium
CCCTGCTAGCATGGTGGTAGGCCCTTGGGACACCCTCCTCTCTCTCCGCAGCGGAGAGAGATTACGAAATTCGGATTCGTTTCCACAAAAAAATAAAACAACTCCCTGCCTTTCTTCCTTCGCAGATACGGCCAGGGGCCACATTCCTGGAACAAAATCCTTGCCCCCGTCGTCTTATGTATAGAACGGTGACAGGAATAATGGTAGTACAGGAGTGGTCATGGACCTGAAACTCGGCATCCCCCTATTGCTCATGGCGGTGCTGCTGGCGGCCGTCGCCTGCGGCCCAGGCGGCGCGCAGCAGCCCTCTCCCACCCCCACCCCGCCCTCCGGCGCTACCCCAACGCCGACGCCTCCTGAGACTGGCGCCACAGCGCTTGTGCCCATTGAGAGCGTCCGCATGGAGCACCGCTCCGACGGCTGGTACCTCCTGGTCGTCTCGGGCCTGCCCAACGGCTGCGCCTCCTTCAAGGGCTACGAGGCCCGCTACGTGGACGGCGTGCTGAAGGTGACTGTGGAGAACACCACCCTTGAAGGGCCGGACCTCGCCTGCACCATGATCTATGGCATCGTGGAGACCCGCATCCCCCTTAAAGACGTTGCTGGTTTCTCGGAAGTTGTCCCCTGCCAGATGTACTCCATGGAGGTCAATGGCAAGCGCTATAACCTCCAGGCCATCAGTGAAAACACCAAGTGCGAGGCTCCTGTGCTGTCGGTGGCCTTCGGGCAGGAGTTTACCCTGGGCGTTGGCGACACGGTAGCCTTTGACGGCGACCATACCGTGATGAAGTTTGAGCGCGTGATCCAGGACTCCCGTTGCCCCTCGGACGTGGTCTGCGTCCAGATGGGCGACGCCACCGTGGAGGTCTATCTGACCACCCCCGCCCTGTCCCTGGGGAAGCACGCGCTGACCATCAGCGGCGCCGGCGACCCCCTTTCCATAACGGTGGAGGGCTACACCATAAAGCTCATCAGTCTGGAGCCGTACCCCACCTCGGCAGGCGTCGGCGCCGGTGAGTACACGGCCACCTTCGTCGTGACAAAGAAGAGCTAAGTGTCCGGCAGGAAGCGGGCCGGCAAGAAGGGGTCCGGCGCGGCGATGCTGGAGCGCCCTTCCATGACCAGGTCAGCCACGTGGCGACCGCTGGCGGCAGCCAGGAAGATGCCCGAATAGCCGTGGCCCGTGTTCAGGAACACGCCCTCCAGAGTGGTTGCCGGCCCCATAATGGGCAGGCCGTCCTGGGAAACGGGCCGCGGCCCTGCGAACTGCTGCACCACCTGGGCCGTCTCCAGGCAGGGCATCACCGCCAGGGCATGTTTCATCAGGCGGTCCCGGGCCTCAGCGGTGGTGCTGGCATCCAGGCCCATGCCCTCTTCTTCTGTAGAGCCGGCGCTCAGGTAGCCGTCTCCACGCTGGATGAGATGGCCCCACCCAATCTGGCCCATCAGGTAGGGCAGGGGCGCCCCCTCCCAGCGCAGGCGCATGTTCTGCCCCTTCACCGGACGCACCGGAACGGGCATCCCCAGCCATGCTCCAGCCCCCGCGCTCCACGCCCCCAGGGCCAGCACAGCCCTGTCACAGGGGATGACCCCTGTGGGAGTTTGCAGGCCCCTCAGCCGGCGGCCCTGGCGCTCCAGGCCGGTAACGTACGCCGTCTGGAACTGGACGCCTAGCCCCTCGGCAGCCTGGGCCAGGGCAAGGGTGTAGCGGTAGGAGTCCACCTGGAGAAAGCCGTCGCACCACAGCCCTCCCAGGATGTCGGGGGAAAGGCGCGGCTCCAACCGCCGGGCCTCGCCGGCGTCCAGATAGGCTAGCCCGGCGCCGGCCAGTCCCGGCGCGGCAGCCAGCTCCCGGCCCAGGGGAACCTGGTCATCGCGGAGGGCCACCCGCAGGCCTTCGCCTACCTGGTACAGCAGGGGGATGCCCGTCTCTTCCTGGAGCCGGGGGAACAGTTCCCTGCTCAGGCGCAAGGAGGCGTCGTACAGGGCGTTGAGGGCCGGGTCGGTGGAGGCCTGCCAGGGCGGCAGCAGGCCCGTGGCATGGAATGAAGCGCCCGCTCCCGGGGCCTCCCTGTCCAGGACAATGACCTTCGCCCCTTGGCGGGCCAGCGCGTAGGCAGTGGCGCAACCGATGGATCCCGCGCCTACAACAACGACCTCCGCAGAAATAGACAAGGCCTACTCTACAGCCCCTGGGAACAGGATTGCGATAACTACCATGAGGACGATATAGGGGATGAAGCCCACCAGGACGACGCCAATGGCTCTGAGGGTAGAGGTGTAGTCCAGGGCCTGGCGCACAGCGGTGATCATGCAGGCGAACTGCCAGAGAGAGACGAGCAAAATGACTATCCCGGCAATGGGCGAGAGGACCCCTAGGACCTTGAGCACGCCGGCAGCCTGGGCAAAACCCAGTCCTCGGGCCAACTGGCCCCAATCGGCCTGGGTCTGGCTGGTGGCGAAAATGGTGGTGCCAATGAAATAGGTGATCCAGGCCCAGACGGCCCATCCTGCGAGCGCCAAGACTATACCGACAACGAAGCCCCAAATGGTCCCCGATGCCCCAGCGGCGCCGATGCCCGTGGCGATGGACACCAGGACAACAACGAGCATTGCCTGCTTGGTGGCTGTGGTGTCGTGTTCCACCTCTTCATAGGTATGGGCATTGAAGGTGGCGGCCCCAATCATTCGCTGAAGCATGGGAAACCTCATCAATAGTCCCTGGCAACTGTAGCTGCAATTGTAACGGCTAAGACATCCATGCGCCAGGGGTAGCTATGATGGGTCTCCTCTTCAAAAACAGTAACGCCGTTCCTTTCTCAGAAGGGACGGCGTTACGTAGGCTAATACCCGAGGATTAGGAGCTTTGCCTTTTGTCAGGCCGGGTAAAGGAGTAATACCGCACTCCTGGAGAAGGCGTCTGCACGTACCAGTAACCCTTTGGGGGCTTGTTTGGCTCGGCACCGCTCCACGCTCCCTCCCTGGAGTCCTCTACCTTCTCTTCTCCCCTCGTCCGTACTCCCTGCTCCCTGCTAGTCCTCTCAATAACCGAGGTCGTCATCGCATCACCTCCGCGTCATCATGAAGGACGTGACTGAGTGAGGAAAGTTTAGCAAATGATATAAGTCATGTCAAGACTATCAATAAGAACAATGCATATCTTGCTATCTGATTGACATAAGGGTATTCATGATGTATAAATGCCCTATTATTTCAGAGGGGAGTACGCTCGCAATGCCCAGAGCCAGAGGCGTCTATATGATCAGTGTGGCGGCTGAAATCTTGCAGATGCACCCGCAGACGCTCCGAAAGTATGAGCGCGCCGGCTTTATTGAACCGCCCAGGAGCGGGACACTCCGGCTGTATTCGGAAGAGGACATAGTCCGCCTGCAGCTCATCAAGCACTTTGTGGAGGACCTGGGGCTGAACCTCGCGGGGGTCCAACTGGCACTGGACATCGCCAACAGGTTGCTTCAAGTCCGTGGGGACCTCGCCTCTGTCAACAGGCCATCGGCCGAAATAGCCGGAGCCCTTCGGCAGATAGACGAGGTTCTGGAGCAGGCCCTGGCTTTGCGGGTGCTGAAAGCGGAGGTTGAGCCGGAAGAGCCGCTGCCCTTGCCGCAGCCCCAGAGGGCGGAGTTCGTGGTGCGCAAGGGAGAGGTGGTGGCATACGCCCAGGCCCCGGTATTGCGTGGGCACAACGGAAATAGAAGGGAAGAGTAAATCGGGGCGATTGGATTTGAACCAACGACCCCCTGCACCCCATGCAGGTGCGCTACCGGACTGCGCTACGCCCCGACGTGTCTGCTAGCATAGCACTGCCGGGGCCGGCAGACAAGCCGCATCCGCTGCCTTTCTGTTGACGGACAGCGGTGCATACGTTACCATCCATTTCCGTGAGCATGACCCTCTTTGCATCCCTCCCACCTGGCTAATGGACCAAGGTCCTCGCGACGTATCGGCAAGTCCTGAACCCACGCCGTTGGCGCTGTTTGCCCACGGCGATTTTTCGTACCTGTGGATAGGCGGCGTCGCAACGTCCATCGCCATGACTCTCAAGACCCTCGTAAGCAGCCAGTGGCTGTATGAGACCACCGGCTCTGCCGCCCAGCTTGGCCTCTTGGGGGCAGTACAGCTCCTGCAAATCCCCCTGATCCTCTACGGCGGCACCCTGGCCGATGTGATTGACCGCAAGAAGCTCATGGTCTTCACCCAGGGAACGGCATTTCTCCTGTTCCTCACCCTCACGGTCCTTGCCGGCACGGGGAACCTGCAGCCCTGGCATATCTTCGCAGTTACAGGCATCTCCGGCATCGTCAACACTCTTGGGGGGTCCGCCCGGCCGGCAATGCTTCCCCGTGTGGTGCCACGGGAGCTGCTCACCCATGCGGTCAGCGTGCAAATCATCACGCGCCAGGTGGCCAGCATCGGCGCGCCCCTTATCTTCTGGCAGGCCTACGAGGTCCTGGGCGTCACCACTTCCTTCGGTATAGGGGCTGCCATTGCCTTTTTCGCTACCGGAATGCCCTTCCTTATCAAGGCTTCCGGCAAGCCCCAACCCGGGACTGCACCCAGGACTACCCTCGCTTCACTTAAAGAGGGGTTCCGCTTTGTCAAAGGACACCGGCTGCTGCCCGGTCTGTACCTCCTGGACATCGGCGTGGTGGTGGTCAGCTTCTACCGTCCTCTGTTTCCTGTCTTTGCCGACCAGCTTTATGGCATGGGCGCTGCAGGTACCGGAATGCTGAATGCAGCAGACGCCGCGGGCGGGATCATAGGCACATCCCTGGTGCTCTTCACCAACCGTTTCCCTCGCAAGGGCTTCCTGGTGCTTGCAGGTACCCTGGTCTATGCCGTCATGCTCTTGGCCTTCGGCCTCATCCACATCTTCTGGATTGGCCTGATTATTGTGGCGGTGCTGGGGGTCACCGATGCCGTCAGCATGACCATGCTCCAGACCATCGTGCAGCTCACGACGCCCGACAAGCTCATTGGGCGCGCCAGTAGCTTCCACTCCTTTGCCGCCATGGGGGCAAACAACATTGGCCAGATAGAGGTGGGCTTACTGGCAGGGGTGATTGGCGCAGGCAGCACCATGGTCGTCGGCGGCTTCCTGGCCATCCTCGTCGTCGCAGGCGTCTGGCGCTTTATGCCCGGAATCAGCCGCTACGGGTATGACCCCAAGAACCCTTACGAGAAATACGAGTAGGCCTCTGGTATGGTCCCCAGATAAGGGGGAGCCGCCTTATGGCCTGCCGTCCCTTTTCCTAGATACCTTCTCACCTCAGCCGGTTTTGACGGATCACTGAACCCTTGACACTCGCCCACGGGCGTGCCACTATGGGGGATGTTTCTATCTCACAATGGCAAGATATCGGCAATTTCTATTGGACTCCTCTTTGCCTTCCTTCAAAAGCATACGCCTGTCCCGTAACGGGCCAGTGGCCGTCATTACCCTAAGCAGGTCCCGCACCGGCAACCGGCTGGACCGTCGTGTGGCTGAAGAACTGTCTCTTGCTTCTTTCTATGTCAACCAAGATGACGCCCTTCGTGCCATTGTGCTCACCGGCAGCAGCGCGGTGTTTTCCGCTGGCTGGGAACTGCCACGTTCATTAGCCAGCGGGTCGCCAGATGTTCCCCGGAGCGCAGCCGCTATCGCTGCTATCCAGAAGCCGGTCGTTGCGGCCATCAATGGCGACGCCATAGGCCAGGGGTTGGAGCTTGCTCTGGCTGCCGATATCCGCATTGCTGTAACTACCGCACGCTTCGCCATGCCCCACGTACACCATGGCTTGCTGCCCTGGGACGGCGGGACGCAGCGCCTCTCCCGGACCGTAGGACGCGCCCATGCCCTGGAGTTGCTGCTGACGGGTGAGCACATTGACGCCGCAACAGCATTGAGAATGGGCATTGTCCACCAGGTGGCCCCTCCAGAAGAGCTGGACAGGGCCGTGCAGTCCGTGACGGAACGGATTGTCGCCGGCGCCCCTATTGCCTTGCGGTATGCCAAGGAGACAGTGTACAAAGGAATGGATTTGACCCTTGACCAGGGCTTGCACTTAGAGGCAGACCTGAATATGCTCTTGCTGCACACGAAAGACAGGGCGGAGGGCATTCGGTCCTTCCTGGAGCGGCGTACCCCGGTATTTCAGGGTGAATGACGGAGCCAGCCTGTCCCCAGGTAATCTATTCGGAGGAAACGGTGAAACTACGGTTAGACCTGCATACGCATATCTGGGAGGCCTCAGGGTTTCAGGAGCCGAACCTGGACTGGGCAGCCAAGGTGGTGGAGCAATGCAAGGAGCGGGGTATAGACGGCATCGCCATTACCGAGCACAAGATTCTAGACCATAGCTTTACCTACAAGCGCATCATTGAGGAGCATTTCCCTGGGCAGCTTCTCGTCTTCCCTGGTTGGGAGATTGAGGAGCATTTTTCCACTAACTATTTCCAGACCCGTGAGGTGGGGGAGTTCCTGCTTCCCAATGGCCGGGTGTTTCGGAACTACTGCCACCCCGGTCATCCATCCAGGGTCATAGAGCTTGACCGGGTACAGTCCATTGAGATTGACAACCGCCTGCACAACTGGCATATAGATAAGAAAAAGGTGGAAGAGATTGCACAAGAGCATGGATTGCTGCTGACCAAGGTCAGCGACGCCCACAATGTGGAGGACATTGGCAAGAATTACATAGAGGTTGAGTTGGAGGACTTGTGCACCCGGGCCCTGCACCTGCCCGGGTGGGGGAACGGCTTTCGGTAATGGACGCCTCTCCTGCGGTCCTGTACCGAAAGGATGGGCCCGTGGCGTGGGTGACCCTGAACCGGCCCCAAGCCCTGAACGCGTACAATTTGGAAATGCGGGACGAGTTGTATGCCACTCTGGAGGCGGTGCGGGATGACCCGGAGGTGCGCGGAATGGTGCTCTCGGGGTCGGGCGAGCGGGCCTTCTGCGCCGGCGCCGATCTGACCGAGTTCGGTACCGCGCCCTCCCAGGCCATCGCCCGCCAGGTACGCTGGGAGCGGGATGTGTGGGGTTTGTTCCTTGCCCTGGAGAAGCCCCTGATAGCGGCGCTGCACGGCTACGTCCTAGGGTCGGGTGTGGAGATGGCCCTCCTGTGCGATCTGCGCATCGCATCGGAGGACGCAGTCTTTGGCCTGCCGGAGACCGCCCTTGGCATGGTACCGGCGGCAGGAGCTACCCAGACGCTCCCAAGGACCCTGGGAATGCCCCGGGCGCTGGAGCTGCTGTTGACGGGGCGGCGCCTCTCTGCGGCAGAGGCATGGCAGCTTGGCCTGGTGACACGGGTAGTACCCAGGCCCCAATTGATGGAAGAAGTTAGCCAGGCCATGGAGTGCATCCTGGAGGCTGACTCCCAGGCCCTGGCCCTGGCAAAGCGCGCAGTGCTCCAGGGACTGGACAGGCCACTGGCGGAAGGGTTGGCCTTGGAGGAACGCTTGGCTGCAGGGCTGTTGCTGCGGAGGAAGGGAGGACGAGCGGGCCGTAACGGATAGCACCCTCTTGGGGGCGAACCAGAGGGCCGCTCAATAGTACCAGGTAAAGGATACCCGGTGTTGCCACTGTCACGAATTGGGTGCCATCGCTAACTCAGAGGAGTCGGGATGAACACGACCGAGTTTTTGACGCTCTCTAGTGTCATTGTGCCTGACCGGCACGCCCTTATTTTTGAGGGCAAACGCTTCGCCTACGGTGAGTTGCAGGAGCGGGTCAACCGCCTTGCCGATGCCCTGGCAAAGGACGGCGTTGGCCCCGGGGACCGCATCGCCGCCATTCAGGTGAACTGCAACGAGCACATAGAGGCCTACTTTGCCGCTGCAAAACTGGACGCCATCTACGTGCCCATCAACTTCCGGGTCAAAAACGACGAACTGAGCTTTATGCTCAAGGACTCTGGGCCTAAGGTATTGCTGGCAGGCGGTAGGTACTATGACCTGGTGGAGTCGGTGACCAAGGGGGTGAACTCCCTCCAGACCCTCGTCGGCCTGGACGGGCCCCGGGAGTCCTGGGTGGACTACAACGTCCTGCTTGCCAGAGGAGAGAATGAGGAGCGCTTTCCCCAGGGCGACGACGATGATACCACTATCATCATGTTCACCGCCGGCACTACCGGTACGCCCAAGGGTGTGATGCTTACCTATAACAGCTTCAGCTCCTATATTCTCGCCAACGTGGCCCCCGCTGACCCGGAAGTAGAGGAGCGCAACATACTCACGGTACCGCTGCACCACATTGCCGGCATGCAGGCCGTCATGTCCGCCATCTATGGGGGGCGCACCGTCATCATCCAGCGCCAGTTCCAGCCGGTAGAGTGGATGGAACTGGTTCAGAGAGAAAAGGCCAACCGGGCCATGATGGTCCCCACCATGTTGAAGCAACTCATTGACCACCCCGACTTCAACAAGTACGACCTCTCCAGCCTCCAGGTCATTACCTACGGCGCAGCGCCCATGCCGGTGCCGGTCATCCGCGAAGCCATCAAGAAGATGCCCAACACCAAGTTTATCAACGCCTTCGGGCAGACGGAGACCGCCTCCACCATTACCATGCTCCCCCCCGAAGACCACGACCTCAGCGGCACGCCGGCGGAAGTGGAAAAGAAACTGAAGCGCCTCTCCTCCATCGGCAAGCCCCTGAGCGACGTGATGGTGCGCATTGTGGATGAGGAGGGCAACTATGTCCCCATGGGCGAGGTGGGTGAGATCGTTGCCAGCGGCCCGCGCTTGATGAAGGGGTACTGGAACCGGGAGGACGCCACGAAGGAGACCATGCGCAACGGGTGGCTGTACACCGGCGACCTGGGCTACAGCGACGAGGACGGGTATATCTATCTGGCAGGGCGGGCCAAGGACTTCATCAAACGTGGCGGGGAAATGATATCACCCGATGAGGTGGAGCAAGTGCTGATGTCGCACCCGGCGGTGGATGAGGCTGCGGTCATTGGCATCCCCGACGAATTCTGGGGTGAGCGGGTGCGCGCCGTGGTGGTGGTGCGGCCGGGTTGGGGGGTGAGCGAGGAGGAGCTGATCAACCATTGCCACGAGCGCCTGGCCAGCTACAAACGCCCTGAGTCGGTGGTGTTCACCGGCGAACTGCCCCGCAACCCTATGGGCAAGGTGCTCAAGCGCGTGCTGCGGGAGGACTATCCGGAACCTATTGTGGGGTAGGCCAGTCCTATCCCCTTTCCCGTAAACAACAAGAAAGGGTTGCCCTCCCGCTTGCAGGAGGGCAACCGTTTCTGTATTTATCACCGTCTCCCAAACTCCCGCTCCAGGTGAGTGGCGCTGAGGTGCAGCATGGTGGGGCGCCCGTGGGGGCAGGTGTGGGGTGACTGGGTGCCCTCCAACTGGCGCACCAGGGTCGTCATCTCCTGGTGACTCAGCAGATCGCCAGCACGGACGGCGCTATGGCAGGCGATGGAGGCGGCCAGGGCGTCGGCGGCGCGGACCGGGTCTACGGCCCTGGCCAGCAGGTCCAGGGCTTCGGAAAGGAGGGCCTGGGGGCCGGCGTCCCGCAGGTCCCCAGGGACGCCCCGCAGCAGATAGGAACGCTCGCCGAAGGGCTCGCCCTGGAAGCCGAAGGCCGCAACCATATCCTTCCACTCATCCAGGGCCTGCACCTGGGCCGGGGACAGTTCTACCGGCAGAGGTTCCAGCAAGCCCTGGACATCGGGCTGGCGCTCCTTCACCTGGCGCTGCACCTGCTCGTAGCGGACTCGCTCGTGGGCGGCGTGCTGGTCAATGAGGTACACCCCCTGAGGGCCTTCGGCAATGATATAGGTGGCCCCGGCTTGGCCCAGAACCCGCAGGGCGGGCAGGGCGTCGGGCAAGGGCATTGCGCCGGGTTGAGGGGCAGCCTCGGCCTGTCCAGGTTGCGGCGGCCCCTGGGTCGGCGCCAGCCCCAGGGCAAACTCCACCTGCCGTCCGCTTTGCACCCTAGGGGCAAAAGGCTGCCCCGGTTGGGTGGAGAATGGCCCCGAGATAAACGGGGGCAAAGCAGGTAGTGCAGCCGCCGCTACCGACGGCACGGGGGACTGCGCTACCAGGACTCCCCGCAACGCTCGCTGCACTAGGGAGAAGACCGCCCCTTCCTTCTGGAAGCGCACCTCCTGCTTGGTAGGGTGAACGTTGGCGTCCACCTCTGCGGGCGGCAGCTCCAGGTGCAGGCAGACCAGGGGATGGCGGCCCTCCATCAGCAGGCCCCGGTAGGCCTCTTCCACGGCCTGCACCAGCATGGGGCTCAGGACCCAGCGGCGGTTGACGAAGTGGCTGATGGCACTGCGGTTGGCCCGGTGAATACCCGGCGGCGAGATGTAGCCGTACACCGACCGGCCCTCGCCGTCATCTCCCTGGGCCTCCAGCATGCCGTCGGCGGTGGCGTCGTCGTACACCTGGGCCAGCACCCGGCGCAGGTCGCCGTCGCCAGGGGAAAGAAAGGTCTCCTTGCCATTCTGGATGAGCTGAAAACGCACCCCCGGATAGGCCAGCGCCAGGTGGGCCACAACACGGTGGATGCGGCCGGCCTCGGCGGCCTCGGACCGCAGGAATTTCCTCCGCGCCGGTACATTCGTAAAGATGTCCTGTACGGTAACCACGGTTCCTTCAGGACAGCCGGCCGCCCCCTTGCGCTCCAGGACGCCCCCGGTGGCGCGGACGTAGGCTCCTTGCTCTTCGCCCCGGGCGCGGCTGGTGAGGGTGAGGCGGGAGACGGCGGCGACGCTGGGCAGGGCCTCGCCGCGGAAGCCCAGGGTGGCCAGGGCGTCCAGGTCTGTCTCCCTGGCGATTTTGCTCGTGGCATGGCGCTCCAGGGCCAGCTCCAGGTCCAGGACAGGAATCCCCTGGCCGTCGTCGGTGACGCGGATAAGCTGGAGGCCGCCGGCCTGGGTCTCAATAGTGATGCGGGTGGCGCCAGCGTCCAGGGCGTTCTCGGCCAGTTCCTTGACCGCCGATGCGGGACGCTCTACCACCTCGCCGGCGGCGATCTTGGCGGCTACCTGGGGGTCTAGGATGCGGATAGGCATGGGCCTTTATTGTACCCCCAGGGATGGCCCAGGCGGTAGGCGGCGGGGGCCTTGCTTCTGCTAGTGAGGCCAGCCGTTCGGGGTAACCTTGGGGCGGTAGCGGCGGTCCTCAGACTTCCCCGTCTGGGCCACCTCGGTGATGAGCCGGTACAGGATCTCCATCTCATCGTCCTTCCTGTTGACGTAGATGTAAGGGCGGACAAAGAAGCCGCCGAAGGCTGCGACCACCTCGGGGTAGTCGTCAATGACCAGGTCCGGCCACGCGGGCAGGTTCATCTGGGCCGCCTTCTCGGCGTACTGGTTTACGGGCTTTATGAAACAGTCGGTGACGTAGGGGGTCAGGTTGTGCTGGTGCACCTCCTGCCATCGGATGCCCACACCCGACCAGATGTAAATCTTGTGGCCGTCGGTGAGGAGGCGCTCCATGGTCTCCTTTGTGCCGGGGCGGAGGGATTGGTCCAAACTAAGCCAGGTGTAGTCCACATCAAAAAATATGTTCACAGGTACCGGCCTTTGCAAAAGTTCTCTGCATTATCGTGCAGAGAGGGTGTGAAGCACAAGTAGGTACAAGTGGACCAGGTCCACAAGGCTGCTTCAAACAGCCCTACCGAGTGGCCATGCCGTCTATGAGAGCGCGTAGGTGATGATGAGGGCGTTGTAGACCACCACGCCGATCATGGCCCAGTTGAGCAGGCGCATGGTGGTGAAGGCCCGGCGTTGCCACAGCGCGCCTCCCAGGGCCACCGCAAGTAGCAGCTTGATCAGGAACATCCTTTCGGTGCTCAGGGCTATGGCAATGGTGCCCAGGAAAGGGTTGAGCTCTCTGGCGCCCAGAAGAAAGGCAGTCCCGGTAAGGAGGAGATCGGCGGCGTTGAGACCGAGCCAGGCGACGTAAGGCATGGGCAGGCGCTCCAAAAGGGTCTGCACCTACCTTACAAAAAGGGGTAGGGTCTGGCGAATACACCGATCGGATGATGGGAGGGTGAGCAATTTCCTACCACTTTTAGGTGAGGAGCTATCACCCGATGGAGGTGTCTTCCCCCTTCGCCTTCTGCTGCATCTCGTACAGCCTGTTCAGGGCCTCCAGGGGCGTCAGGGTGTTCAGGTCCAGCGCCAGCAGCTCCTGGAGGGCAGGAGAAGGCTCCTGAAAGAGGCCAAGCTGCTGGGCATCGGCCTTTTGTGGGCGGCGGCTCCCCCCCGTGGAAGAGCGGGATTGCGTTGCTCGCTCCTTGCCGGAACCTTCTAACCTAGTTTCAAGTCACTAACCGCGAAGCCTGAAGTTCGCTTCACTGTAAAGGACATCTCGACTTTGCTTACTCAGTCTGGTTCTTGTGCGAGACAAAAAGGATTCTACGTCTGCCCTAGTTAGTCGCTTGATCCCCTCGGATCTGGCCCACTCAGTTGCTTCATTGATGAGGCGCTCTAGTTTGCCTCGTTCTTTGTCGGCGCGCGCCGCTTTGAACATACTTTCGACTTGGGTAACCTTCACTTGCAACTCTGGCTCAAATTGCCGATCGGCGACCCCCTTGCTTTCCCAAAACAGACGAATCATGCGCGGTTCGTTGACTTCGTATCCAGATGACCGAGACAGTTCAGAACAGAATTCTTCCATCTCAGCAGCCATAGCTTCGGCACTAGTCTCTTTTAGGTAGGCAAGTGCTTCATGGATAATCCTGATAGCTGACTCCTCTTCCTGTTCGTCATCTGAGAAGAACCAATCTTCCTCCAGCAAACATTGGTAATGCACGCCGTCTTTTATCCACCCCAAGACCAATAACCCTACATCATCCGCGTGCTCATCTGTACCTTTGAGTACCTCAATAATTATCACTTTGGTACCTTCAAGTTTTCCAATCCTGATGAACTCGCGCCAATTGTCACCGTCTGCCTCCCATGTAATAGTGAGTGAACGGTCACGATGAGACATATGTCCACGGAACATGATCAACTCCTGCTCCTGGACAAAGGCTTGCACGCTTTCAAGAGTCGGTATCATCTGCCACCTCTAAGGTTAGAATCAAACTTCCCCCTTCGCCTTTCGCTGCAATTCATACAGCTTGTTCAAGGCCTCCAGGGGCGTTAGCGTGTTCAGGTCCAGGGCCAGGAGCTCCTGGAGGGCAGGAGAAGGCTCCTGAAAGAGGCCAAGCTGCATTGTCCCAGCCTTTTGCGCCCGGCGGTTTCCCTCGGCGGAAGGCCGTGCCCTTGGGGGCTGTCCATCCCGGCTCGCCCCCTCCATCTCGGCCAGCAGCTCCCAGGCCCGCTGGATGATGTCTTTGGGCAGGCCGGCGAGCTGGGCCACGTGGACCCCGTAGCTGCGGTCCGCTCCCCCTGGGACGATGCGGTGCAGGAACGCGATGCTCCCGTCCTCCTCGGCCACCGCCACGGAGTAGTTCCGCACCCGGGGCAGGCGTTTTGCCAGCTCCGTCAGTTCGTGGTAGTGGGTGGCGAAGAGGGTGCGGCATCCCAGCCGCGGGTAGTTGTGAATGTGCTCAGCCACCGCCTGGGCGATGGAGAGGCCGTCGTAGGTGCTGGTGCCCCGGCCAATCTCGTCCAGGACGATGAGGCTGCGCTTTGTGGCGCTGTTCAGGATGGCGGCGGTCTCCACCATTTCCACCATGAACGTGGACTGGCCGGTGGAGAGATCGTCCTGGAGGCCCACGCGGGTGAAGATGCGGTCCACCAGGCCGAGGGTCGCCGAGCGGGCAGGGACGAAGCTGCCGGTCTGGGCCATGAGGACAATGAGGGCCACCTGGCGGATGTAGGTGGACTTGCCGGCCATGTTGGGGCCGGTGATGAGCAGGAGCTGGTCGTCCTTGCCCGAGAGGCGGGTATCGTTGGGGACGAAGGACCCCGGCGGCAGGACGCGCTCTACCACCGGGTGGCGGCCGTCCTTGATCTCTATCGCCAGGCCCTCGTTGACCTCAGGGCGGGCGTAGCTGTGGCGCTCGGCGGCCTCGGCCAGGGCGCAGAAGACGTCCAGGTGGGCCACGGCGTCGGCGGCGGTGAGGATGTGGGGGGCCTCGTCGCCAATCTGCTGGCACACTTGGCGGTAGATGGAAGCCTCCAGCTCCTCTATGCGTTCCCGGGCGCCCAGGACGATGCTCTCGTACTCCTTGAGCTGGGGCGTCATAAAACGCTCGCCGCTGGTGATGGTCTGGCGTCGCTGGTAGCCGTCGGGGACTCGGGCCAGGTTGGGGGTGGTGACCTCAATGTAGTAGCCGAAGACCTTGTTGTAGCCCACCTTCAGGTTGCGGATGCCCGTGCGTTCCCGCTCCTTGCTTTCCAGGCGAGCGATGTAGTCGCGGGCGTTTTGGGCGGTGAGACGCAGGTTGTCTATGTCTGGGGAGAAGCCCTCTTTGATGACCATGCCGTCCCCCACCTGGCCGGGCTGGGGATTCATGGCTGCCGCAATGAGGGCTGCCGCATCCTGGCAGGCGGGGAGGCGGGGCAGGACGGTCTGGGACTCCACCAGGCGGCGAAGCTCCGGCAGGGCCTCCAGGCTACTGCCCAGGGCGACGACTTCTCGCGGCAGGGCAAAGCCGCTTTTGATGCGGTTGGCCAGGCGTTCCATATCGGCGATGCGCCCCAGGAGGGCAAAGGCGTCGCGCCGCAGGCGCGGGTTGGCGTGGAAGGCGGCGACGGCCTCCTGGCGCTGGTGGATGGCGGCCAGGTCCAGGAGGGGCTGGCCTAGCCAGCGGCGCAGGAGGCGCGCGCCCATAGACGTCCTGGTGAAGTCCAGGACGGAGAGCAGTGAGGCGCCTTTGGCTTCGCCCCGGCCCGCCGAGAAGAGCTCCAGGTTGCGCCGGGTCTGGGCGTCCAGGAGCATGGTGGAGCCAAGGTCGTAGGTGGTGAGGCCATCCAGGCGGCCCAGGGCCTCCTTCTGGTTCTGGGCCAGGTAGAAGAAGAGGGCGCCGGCGGCGCGGATGGCCAGGGGAAGCCCCTCACAGCCGTAGCCTTCCAGGGTGGCCACGCCCAACCGTTCCATAATAAGCTGGCGTGCGGAGTCCAGGCGGAAGGCTGCGGGATCCAAGGGCGCTTTGGGGAAGGCGGGGGATAGCTGGTCCTCCTGGCCGGCGGGCAGGAGGACCTCCGCAGGGGAGAGGCGCTCCAGCTCCAGGGCAAGGGAGGAGAGGGGAAGCTGGGCGACGGATGCAAAGGTGCTGGTGCTGACGTCAATGTACGCCAGGCCGGCGGCGTCGCCCTCTACGTAGAGGGAGGCCAGGTAATTGTTGGCACGCTCCTCCAGCAGAGCCGGCTCCACGACGGTGCCCGGGGTGACCACGCGGATGACCTCCCGGTCCACCAGGCCCCTGGAGGCGGCGGGGTCGCTGGTCTGCTCGCAGATGGCGACCTTGTAGCCTTTCTTGATGAGCTTACCCAGGTAGCTATCCAGGGCGTGGTAGGGGATGCCCGCCAGGGGGTGGCGCTGTCCGGCGCCCAGCTCGCGGGAGGTGAGGGCGATGTCCAGCTCCCGCGCCACCACCTGGGCATCCTCGTCAAAGGTTTCGTAGAAATCGCCCAGACGGAAGAGCAGGATGGCGTCAGGGTGCTGGCGCTTGATGCTCAGGTATTGCCTGCGGATGGGTGTGGTCAACCTAACCCCCTTAGTCCCCCTTCCCCTTCGGCTGCGCTCAGGGCAGGCTCTAAAGGGAAGGGGGGAGAGCGCGTGACGATGACGCCATTCTACCATTCGTGCAGCAGCGCTGTTGCTATCCGTGCGCCCACCCTTTGAGGTACGCTCCGGGAGAGGTTTGTGCATCTTGACAGGGAAGCAAGACAAGGGTATCGTCAGGGCCGTCACGGGGATAAACCGGTAGCGAAAGGGGGGTACGATGGGTATAACGGAAAGGCTGGCGAACTGGGTCGCCACGGTCAAATATGAGGACGTGCCTCCGGAGGCGTACGAGCAGGCCAAGAAGTCCATCCTGGACTACCTTGGCACCACCGTATATGGCTCCACGACACCCCTGGGCCAGATCATGATTGACTACACCCGAGAACAGGGTGGCACCGCCCAGGCGAGGGTGCTGGGGACGTCTATCAAGACCACCAGCGTAAATGCCGCCTTCGCCAATGGCGCCCTGGGGCACTCCGAGGACTTTGATGACCTGGGAGGCGCTGGCGGGCATCCGGCCGTGACTCTTACGCCCACCGTATTGGCGTTGGGCGAGGAGTTGAACCTCTCCGGCAAGGAGATGCTGTTGGCGTGGGTCGTCGGCTACGAGGTGGGGACGCGCCTGAGCGCCAACCTGCACCCCGATAGGGACTGGCACCCCACGGCCATCTTTGGCACCATGGCTGCTGTGGCGGCGGCCAGCAAGCTGCTCAAGCTGGACGTTTGGAAGACGCGCATGGCCATGGGCATCGCTGGTTCCGAGGCCGCCGGTCTGCGCCGCAACTTCGGCACCATGACCAAGCCCTTCCATCCCGGCAACGCGGCGCGCAGCGGCATCGTGGCGGCCAAGCTGGCCTCTCGCGGCTACACCGCAGACCCCGACATCATAGAGGGCCGCCAGGGCTACGCTGACTGCTTCGGCGGCGTCAAGTGCAACCTGCCCGCGGTGACGCAGCTCCTTGGAATGCTGTACTACCTGGCTGCCGAGGGCACCCGCATCAAGCCGTGGCCCTGCTGCGGCGGCAACCACACGACGTTAACGGGGATGCTGGACGTGGTGAGCAAACTTGAGCTGAACCCCGAGGACGTTGAGCACATTGAGCACGTCGGCGCCGGCGTGCCCGGCCTGGGCGCGCTGATTCGCAGCGAGGTGCACGAAGGGCTGGCGGGGAAGTTCTGCCTGGAGTACAACATCGCCGCCTCTATCATTGACCGCAAGGTGGACCTGACCACCTTCACCAACGAGCGCGCGGCCAAGGGCGACCTTCAGGAGTTCATGACGAAGGTGCACCGCTCCCAGAACCCGGACGTGGCCCTGAGGCACGACCATATCGCCAATGGCGATAACTCGGCGTGGGTCGCCATCAAGATGAAGGACGGGACGGAGCACAAGGTGGAACTGGGGCCGGCCATGCACCTGACGGGCGACGCGGTGGTAGACAAGTTCCGCCTTACGGCTGGATCGGTCTTCAAGAGCGACGCTCTGGGCAAGGCGGTGCAGACCGTCCAGAAGCTGGAGACGCTGCCCAGCGCCCGCAACCTGGTGGACGCCGTGACTCTGAAGTAGAGCCTCCCTCAGGCCGGTGAAGCGAAGCGCCCGTCCAGAGTTTTTCTGGACGGGCGCTTCCTATTGCGGGCTGGCTGTGGTCCTAGACGATGCTCTTTACCTCTGTCACGTCGCCCGGTCCCATCTTTATGCCCATAGCGTCGTGGTAGTCATGCACCGCCTTGGCGTTTGGGGCCTCCGTGAGGCACCAGCTCTCGGTGCTGCTGTAAAAGCCGTTGACTCCCTTTACACCCTGGGGACTCTTGGCTCCAGCCTTTATCGCCTTCCTGCTCTCCTCCACCATCGCCGGCGGTGGGACAATCTTGTGGTGATCCAAAAACATTGGCATGTTCCCCTCCTGAAGAAAATTGATGCGATTGTACCAAAGACTGCGAATGGTGTCAACACTGCGAAAGAGGATGCAAGTTCTCACCAATATCTAGGGGGCGGGCGGCGGATTCCCTGCGCACATGACGCCCTCCCAGACGTCAAAGATGACCTCCACCTCTGGGATGGCGCTGAACTCCTGGGGCGATACGTCCAGCCAGGCGCTCTGGCCCGCAGCGTCCAGCACCACCGAAAGACGTACCTCATGCTGTCCATCCCGTTGACGATGGACGGCGAGATTGACGGGGTAGCGCGTCTGCGAGGCTTTTGCCAGGAGCTCCGGCGGCAGGTGCTGGCGGCGGCCGGCGCCGATGCTGCTTTGGTTCAAGCGCACCAGAGTGGGATGGTCAAGCATCTTGAGCTTCATGAGCTTCATGGGTTCTCCGGGCAGGCTGCATGATGTGCACGAGCACCAATTGGCTGTGGAAGTATACTCAAAGGCGGTGTGGAGGGGAAGGGGAGGGTTCTGTTGAGATGGTTTCGTGTATTGACACGGGAAATCGTGGATGTTATGTTTATTCAGGTTAAATGTTGACTAAATTGGTCAACAATTATACTTTAACGCAGGAGGTCTATTCTATGAGGTCGTTCTTGGGCGCGTCCGTTGCGCTGGTGGGCGTCATAACAGCGCTGGTTGTTCTGGCGGCTTGTAGTGGAAGCGCCAGCCCTGGCGGGGTGAACCCCACGCCCGATCCGGTAGCGGACCCTGAGGCTGGCGGTATTGTGGCGAACGTTGGTGGGGTTGAGGTAGCGGTGGAGTTGGGCGAGTGGTTTACGACTGCCAGCAGGGCCTCGGCGCCGGCAGGGTACGTGACCTTTGAAGGGAAGAACAAAGGCAAGGAGGCTCACGAGATCGTCGTGATGCGCACGGACCTCCCTGCCGACAAGCTGGTGGTGAACGGGGCCACTGAGCAGGTGGACGAAGGGGCCTCGGGTGGGGTCATCGGAGAGATTGAACCGGAGCAGTTGGGCCCCGGGGCAGTGGCGAAAGCGACGTTCTACCTGGCGCCCGGCAAATACGTACTGTTCTGTAACATTGCGGAGCACTACCAGAAAGGCATGCGGGCACCCTTTGAAGCGAAGGAGTCGCAGGGCGGCAGCCTGGTGGTGTACTCTGGCCGGAGCAAGGCGCTGGTGGACCCCATCATACAGCAGTTCGCCCAGGCAACAGGCATCAAGGTGGAGGTGAAGTACGCGGGGACGCCTCAGATAGCGGCGACGCTGCTGGAAGAGGGGGCGAAGTCGCCGGCGGACGTGTTCTTCGCACAGGACCCAGGCGGCATCGGCGCGGTAGAGCACATGCTCGCGCCCCTGAGCAAGCCGCTTCTGGACCAGGTCCCAGCGTGGGCGCGGTCGCCAGAGGGCAGGTGGGTCGGCGTCTCCGGGCGGGCGCGAGTGGTCGTGTACAACACAAAAGAGCTGACGCCTGCGGACCTTCCGGCGGACATCTACGACTTTGTTGACCCCAGGTGGAAAGGACGCATCGGCTGGGCGCCGACCAACGGCTCCTTCCAGGCCATGGTGACGGCGATGCGCGCTCTGTGGGGAGAGGCAAAGACGCGGCAGTGGCTGGAGGGGATCAAGGCGAACCAGCCGAAGGTGTATTCCGGGAACGTGCCGGTCGCCACGGCGGTAGCCAGTGGAGAGGTCTCCGTGGGGTTCATTAACCACTACTACATCTATCAGCTCATGGCACAGCAAGGAGAGTCTCTGGCGGCGCGCAACTACCATCCCGCGGCCGGCGGGCCAGGGGCGATGATCATGGTGTCCGGCGCAGGCATCCTGGAGTCGTCCAAGAATAAGGAGAACGGGGAGCGGTTCATTGGCTTCCTCCTTTCCCTCGTGGGCCAGCAGTACTTTGCCGCCCAGACCTACGAGTACCCGCTGGTGGAGGGGGTGGTGATCAACCGGCTGCTGACGCCTCTCGCCGAGATCAAGGATCCTGGCGTACCGATGAAGGACCTGGCGGACATGGCTGGAACGGTGAAACTCTTGCAAGACGTGGGGGTGCTGTAAGGCAAGGCGCATCTCGTAAGGCAGCCAAACGTAGGGGCACGATATATCGTGCCCCTACGGCGGGGATAAAGTCAGCAGTCGTCATCCTTCGACGGACGGGTCGACTTGTGAGACGAACTCAGCGCCCCCCTACCTCAGTCCTCCCACGCAAGGGGGGAGGAAACTATTTCGTAAGAATAACGACAATGGTGCGTCTATCAGCGGTACGTCGCCAACTGAATGGGTGCAGGGGTGGCGGTGGCGGAAGCCGTGCCTGCCCTGTATAGTAGAACACGGATGACAGAGCTACGATGGCATTGGTCCCAGACGAAGTCAAAGAGCTAGCACTATCCAGCAGGCGGTGGACCCCCTTCAGCGGGTTGCCGCCTGTTGTTGTGTGGGCGCCAGCAGTGCTGGTGGCATCGGCGGCGGCGCTGCCCCTGCTCTACTTGCTCATCCGGACGGTGGGCGTTGGAGAAGAGCTACCAGACATGCTGTTCCGTTGGCGGACGGCAGGCGTGCTACTGCGGTCGGCGGCGCTGGTGGGGGGGGTGACGACGGGGGCGGTAGCCATGGCAGTGCCGCTGGCGTGGCTGACGGTGCGGACCGACATACCTCTGCGACGGATGTGGTCGGTGGCGACGGTGCTTCCGCTGGTGATCCCCAGCTACGTGGCGGCGTTCCTGGCCGTGGTGGCCCTGGGGCCGAAGGGGATGCTTCAGGGATGGCTGGCCCCGCTGGGAGTGGAACGCCTGCCGGAGATTTATGGCTACCCTGGCGCCGCGGTTACGCTGGTGCTCCTGACGTATCCGTACGTTCTGCTTTCGGTGCGGGGAGCGCTGGGACGCCTGGACCCCGCTCTAGAGGAGACGTCGCGTAGCCTGGGAGTGGGCCGGTGGGAGACCTTTTGCCGGGTGATACTGCCGTTGCTGAGGCCCTCCATTGCGGGGGGGGCGCTGCTGGTTGCGCTGTACACGCTGAGCGATTTTGGCGCGGTGTCCATCCTGCGGTATGAGACGTTTACGTGGGCCATCTACATCCAGTACGACGGGGCGCTGGACCGGACGCTGGCGGCGGCTCTGTCGCTCGTGCTGATCACGGTAGCGCTGGCGATTCTGATTGTGGAGGGGCGAGTACGCGGGAGGGCGCAGTACTACCGCAGCACCGCCGGCGCAGTAAGGCCGCCGGGAGTGGTACGCCTCGGCCGGTGGAAATGGGCGGCGGTGGCCCTGATGAGTGGGGTTGTTGGGGTGAGCGTCGTGCTGCCGATGGGGGTGCTGGGGTACTGGGTGGTGCGAGGCCTTGCGGCAGGGGAGGCGCTGCAGTTCCTGTGGCAGGATGCGTTCAACTCCGTGTACGTTTCTCTTGTGGCGGCGCTGGTGGCGGTGGCGGCGGCGCTGCCTGTGGCGGGTCTCGTGGTACGCCACCAGGGGCGCATGAGCAGCGTGGTAGAGAAGCTAACCTACACCGGCTTTGCCTTGCCTGGTATTGTGGTAGCGCTGGCGCTGGTCTTCTTAGGGATCCGCTACCTGACGCCGATGTACCAAACGGTCTTTATGCTGGTCTTCGCATACGTGGTGCTGTTCCTGCCCACTGCTGTCAACACCCTGCGGGCGTCTCTCTTGCAGGTCAGCCCCAGCGTAGAGGAGGCGGCGCGCTGTCTGGGCAAGTCACCCCTGGGCGTCATGGCTACGGTAACGTTGCCTCTGTTGCGGCCTGGCTTTGTGGCCGGGGCTGCCATAGTGTTCTTGCTGGCCATGAAGGAGTTGCCAGCCACCCTTATTTTGAGTCCCATTGGTTTCACTACCCTGGCCACCTCGATATGGTCGGCCACGTCCGAGGCCTTTTTTGCCCGGGCGGCGGTGCCATCCCTGCTGCTGATCCTGGTGACGGCGTTCCCTCTGGTCTGGCTACTGCGACGGGGTGAAGGATGACGAGCCGCCTGTTGCAGCCGCCAGCGATACGCTGTTTTGGCCTGACCAAGCGGTTTGGCGACGTGGTGGCCGTGGACCGGGTGGACCTGACGGTGGAGCACGGTAGGAAGCTGGTGCTGCTGGGCCCCAGTGGCTGCGGCAAGACCACCCTTCTGCGGCTTATCGCTGGGTTTGAGATGCCCTCGGCCGGCACGCTGGCGGTGGGCGGGCAGGTGGTGGCCTGGCCCCAGTACGCTCTGCCGCCGGAGAAGCGGCGCGTGGGGATGGTGTTTCAGGACTACGCCCTGTTTCCCCACAGGGACGTGCGCGGAAACGTGATCTTCGGGATAAGCCGGGAGTCGGGGCGAGAGGAGCGGGTGCGGGAGGTGCTGCGCATGGTCGGCCTGGAGGACAAGGAGCGTCGCATGCCCCACGAACTCTCTGGCGGTGAGCAGCAGCGGGTGGCTCTGGCCCGGGCTTTGGCCCCCAGGCCAGCGGTGGTGCTGTTGGATGAGCCGTTCTCTAACCTGGACACACGGCTGCGCAGCCGTGTGCGGGCGGAGGTGTAGGAGATATTGACGGCGGCCAAAGCCACGTGCATCTTCGTGACCCACGACCAGGAGGAGGCTCTGTTTCTGGGGGACACCATTGCGGTGATGGCGGAGGGACGGATAAGGCAGGTGGACACGCCGGAAGGGATTTTCCACAGGCCGGCGACGCCCTTTGTGGCGCGCTTCATGGGCATCGCCGATTTTCTGCCAGCGAAGGTAGATGGCGATGCGCTGGTGACGGAGCTAGGGCTGGTGCCCCGTCCACGGGAGGCAGCCCCTGATGCGACGGTTGAGGTGATGGTGCGCCCAGACGATCTCTCCATACACCCTGATGCAGGGTCAGAGGCCCAGATTATGGGGCGCGTCTTCTTGGGGGGTCACTACACGTACAGGGTGCGGCTGCCCTCTGGCCTGGAGGTGCACAGCCTGATGGAGCACTCTCTTACCTTTGGAGTAGGGGATAGGGTTGCCGTGCGTCTGGACTCTGGGCATCCTCTGAACTGCTACGTGAATGGCCGCCTGCACGCTACCACCCCGGTGTGATGGCTAGCCTTTCAGTTCACCTAACCCCCTCTGGCTCCCTCCTTCGTCCCCATTCCACCGGGACTCAAGGACAGGCTTTTCTCTCAGGGGAAGGGGGAGAAGATAGGTTTGAATCGGTGTGATGCGGCAAAGCCGTATCACACCGATTCTTCAGATTTGAGATAGTTAAATGAACAGGGGGTACGGCTTAGCCG
>JACQOP010000005.1 GCA_016202485.1 Chloroflexota bacterium
GCACCAACAAGATGCACGCCCGCGGGCCTATGGGCCTGCGAGAGTTGACCTCGTACAAGTGGACGGTCCTGGGGACAGGCCAGGTGAGAAGCTAGCCCAGCCAGAAGGGACGGAACATGGCCGACTACTACTTTGAACGGGAATGCCGCACCCCCTATTCCGAGGCTTACCACATCTACGAGGATGACACCTCCATTGGCAGGCTGGACATGCACTTCACCCGGGAGATGGTCCACGCCACCTTGTGCGTCAATGAGAGCTTGACACGGGAGGCCATTGAAGAGGTCATCCAGGCTATAGACGAGGAACTGCTGGATGCCGTGGGCATCCCCCAGGAGGAGCTCATCGTGCATGTCTTTCAGGGGCGCGACGCCGGCCTGTACAGCAACGACGCATTTGAAGACGACGACCATGACCATGAGGTTGAGGACGAAGAAGAGGTATAAAGGAGGCCTGCCATGTGCCGGAGCATCAAGGTCCTGCGAAGGGCTGACACTCCTGCCAGCGAGGAAGATATCCGTGCCGCTGCCTTGCAGTATGTGCGGAAGGTGAGCGGCTACCGCCAGCCGCCCAAATACCGGGCCGAGGCCTTCGCCGCCGCCGTGCAGGAAGTGGCCCAGGCTACGGCCAGGCTCCTCCAACCCCAGCACCCTTCCAGAGGCTAGCCCTGTGCTGCCCCAGGAATCCCCTTCGTCCCTTGCCC
Source organism: Chloroflexota bacterium (assembly GCA_016202485.1). GTDB lineage: Bacteria > Chloroflexota > Dehalococcoidia > Lucifugimonadales > JACPCL1 > JACPCL1. The sequence goes on from JACQOP010000005.1 coordinate 704, forward strand.
CCGATGTCCAGCATCTCCTGGACTCCTTGCCCCGCCCTTTGCCTCTGCCGGTGGTCCGGCCAGGACTGGTCATCGTCAGCGGGCTGCCGGGCACCGGCAAGTCCTACTTCAGCCGCCGCCTTGCCCAGCGGGTGCCCCTTGCCGTTGTGGAGAGCGACGCCATGCGCAAGGCCCTGTCTCCAACCCCCAAGTACACCCCTGAAGAGAGCCTGCGCATCTTTACTGCCATCCACGGGCTCATTGACGCCCTGCTGGCAGAAGGGGTGCCGGTCCTGCTGGACGCCACCACCCTTATGGAGGCCCACCGGGAGCCCCTCTACCAGATCGCCGAGAGACGCAAGGCATGGGTGGTCCTGGTAATGACCGCCGCCCCCACCGACGTAGTGCGCCAGCGCCTGGACATCCGCCCGCGGCAAGGCGAGCGAGCGGATAGCTCGGATGCCGACTTCAGCGTCTACGAGCGTATGCGCTATGCCCAGGAGCCGCCCAGCCGCCTTCATTACCGCGTGGACACGACCCGTGACATCACGCCGGTAGTAGACCGGGTGGTTGCAGACATCCGGGAGAAGATGGCCCGGGCAACATGAACGGTGGACTGCATTGTCAGGCAATACCTGGAGAGGGGGGACGCTGCCCTAATGGAAAGCGTCTCACCCCAGGCAACCCGCCTCTTTTCTTTACCCTCGTCTCCAGAGCCGGATAAACCCAATGGCCGCCAGGAAAATGATAACCCCCGGCACGGCGAGAAGGTAGGGAGGTAGAGAAGATAGCGTTGCCAGAATCTCACCTGGCCAGTCTTCCACAGTTACTACGTCTCCATCAGGTCCTGGTCCTTCTCCTCCATCGCCTGCAGCTCCGTCCTCAGCATCGGGACATGGACCATCGGGGGTACCCTGCTCCTCCGTTGGCGTTGGGGAAGAGGGCGGGCAGTCCTGCTCGCCGTCGGGTGCGGTCGCCGTTGGCGTGGGCAGCACCGCGGGGGTAGACGTGGGCACACCGCCCTCGCCGGGCGTGGCTTGCGTTGGCGAAGGGGATGCAGGCGGCGTCGGTGTGGGCGCATCGCCATCACCGGGGGACGGCGCACCTGGGTCTGCTACAAAGCGGAAATTGTCCAGGTAGAACGGGGGCGGGACCGTGTTCATCCCTTCCTGGACCTCTACTTCTACGATGGTCTGATTGACGGCGTCCAAATCCTCCAGAGGAATGGTGACAAAATACCAGCCGCCGGCGTCGGGGACGGCGTAGGGCGCCGCAGGCACCTTCGGAGCCACAGTCTCGCCCGCTTCATGCAGCGCAATGTCCAGCGCCGGGAAGGGATTCCCGTCGGCATGCAGGGCAAACTGCAGATGGGTGTAGGGCGACGTATCAAAGCCAGGATGGCGGAGCAGTAGTCCCGCCCACGGCTGGTCATAGGCGACCATTAAGGAGTGACTACCGGCGCGCACCTGGGTGGTAGCTAGGGGGTCAATGGTGGTGTTCCAGCTCCAGTCGCGCCAGCGAAGAGACTCGTCATAGAGCGATGCCGGCGATGGCCCTGGGTTGTCATACGGGCAGGGCTCATTGGGAAATGTGGTAACAGTGTCACCTTCCAGCCTGAGCCAGAGGGAGGCGCTGTTGTTGGTTGTATCTACCTCTAGGAACTGGTTGTTGGGGTCAAAGGTGGAGACCAGACAGTAGTCTCCGTCGGCAATCTCCGTAATGTCAATGTACTGGTCAGGCAGGTCCGAGGCATACCGATCAACCCAGCCAATAGAGACCCCCTGAGGAGTGGTCTGGTTGCAGTCTTCACGGCTGTAATAAACGCTCGTGGGTGAGCCTGGAAGCCTGAAACCCCGGTAGCTATCCATGGAGCAAGTCGTGGTCTTCGTCCCAAACACTATGGCGCCTGAGGAGTCCCATAGTTCGTACGCGCTAAAATCTTCCATGTGCCAGTGGTCATGGGCAGGATGAAGAACCATGCAACCAACTTCTCTGGTCCAGAACTCGGTGTCCACCCCCCTGGTGAACACTCCGTCGCCATCGGCGTCTCTATAGATCCTCTGGTACGCCAGGCGGCTCTGGCCTGGCGCCCCGCCTTCGGCGCAGTCAACACCTTCGCTGGCCGGGGCTACTTCCAGAACGCCGGTATGCTGGTTGGCCACTTCGTTGGTGAAGCGGAGGCGTTTCCCCCCGTTTACTACCTCTATGGAAAGGTCTCGGGGCTGGGGAGTAACGATGTCCGGGAGGAGGTCACCGCCTGTCTTGTGCATAGCTCGTGCCGGATTTCCGGCAGAGAGGCCGATTATGATCATCGCCCCAAAGAGGGCAAGGTAGTGTAATCGGAATAGCACCATAAGGACCCCTTATACATTTGATATGACAACTGTTGACGAGGAGAAGCTATTGAAGGATGTGTCGCCTTGCAATTGCATCAGTAGTGTTCTTCAGCATTCTGAATTGGAGGTCTGCGAACAAGATGTCCCATAGAGGAAGCCCTGATGCGGACAGCTAAAGGACTGCAGAGACCTGCCAAAAAAAGAATGTTCTGTTGCGGATAGCATGACCCCAGCCGATATGAATAGAAGCCTTCCATTTGATTATCCGTCTGCCCAGCGCCACTGACTACGACGCTTTGTAGTCTTTGCCGTGACTAATTGGTTAGCCACCGAGGAGGACGGTGATAGACAAATGTGCCTAGTTACGCTGAATACCAGTAGGACTGTGGAAGCAAGGAGGGCTGTCTATCTACTTGGCGCATCGCTCCAAGAAAAGAGATGCCCCGGCAGAGAGGGTACTGGAAGACCGGTTGTAGGTTGTAGAAGGAGGAAGAACGGGCTGCCCCTTCAGTTCAGGATGTCGCTGCACTTCCACCTGATAGGGAAAGCGCTGGACCAGGACGCAGGCGACAGGCACGGCTCCACTTCCAGAAAAAGGGAACAATGAGTCCTGAAGCGGCGCATGAGCCGCCTGTCCTGGAGCGTCTAACGGCCCAGGGCCTCCCGGACCCTCTGGGATAGTGCGGCCGGAGGACGCGAGGCGCGGGCCGGGATTCAGCGGTAGCAGACGTAACGAAGGGGCGGTCTGGCCGCCCCTTCGTTATCTAAACCTTTGCTCAACTCTTGGGCAAGGGGTGAAGGCGCTCAATAGGCGAGGGCGAAGGTGACTGAAGAAGTTTTACCACGTATCCAAAGTGGTGGGGCTCTGTGGACAGTACTCGAACTTTCTGCAGCGAGACCTGGTGCCGAAGCTAAGGCAACTCCTAGACCGGACCTAGCACACTTGATAGACCGGAGTAGGTTCTGGCACGGTACCATCGAAGGCACCACCGTAAATGTAGACCCAGTATGCGTGAAGCGGTAGGCCATCGTGGTCATGTGCAGTGATACGAATAATAATCTGACTGCGAGTTGCTCTGCTCAATGCCTCCACTGATCTGCTGGACCCCAAAGTATGGCGTTGACAGGTGATGTAACACTGGTTACAATGGCCATGATAGGAGGCTCGTTATCCAAGCCATGCGTAATACCGAATCAGGCGCGGACTGGCTCCTCATCTCGTTTCATTCGCAGAGAGAACCGAGCGCCGTTCGCGTCGCTGCGTGGAGGGCGCTTACCCAAGCCGGCGCCTTGGCGCTTGGGGGCGGGTTATACGCCCTGCCCAGCACGCCCGAGTTCGCGCAAAAGATCGTGGA
>JACQOP010000060.1 GCA_016202485.1 Chloroflexota bacterium
GCGGCGCGGCGGACATCCTCCAGAGTGACGGCCTGAATACGCGAGGGCAGTGCCTGGAAATAGTCGTTGGGCAGGTTGTACTGGACCAGGCGGGTAAGCTGGTCGGCGATCTGTCCTGCTGTCTCAAAGGAGGCGGGCAACTGGCGGAGCAGGGCGTCCCTGGCGTTCTGGAACTCAGGCTCCTCTACGGGCCGGGGGCCTGTGATATCGCGGAACTCCTTCAGGGTCTCCTCCACTGCAGGCTTTGTCACCTCGGTCTGGACGCTGCCTCCAGCCATGAAGAGGGAGGAAGGGGTGTGCCATTCCACAAAGGAGTTGTAGCCGTAGCTGTAGCCTTTGTCCTGGCGCAGGTTCATGTTCAGGCGGGCGGTGAACTGGCCGCCGAAGACCTGGTTTAGAAGGAGCAGAGGCAGGTAATCAGGGTGGCTCCTGGGGATGGTGACGTGGCCTGCGCGGATGACGGACTGGGCAGCCCCCGGCTTGTCCAGCAGGTAGAGGACGGTGTGGGACAGGGGATGCTCGCCGGTAGTGGCGGCGCTGTCCTGCTGAGGGCCGTTGCTCCAATCTCCCAGATAGCGCTGGAGAACCTCCATTGCTTCTTGCACGGTGATGTCACCAGCTACAATGAAGGCGGCATTGGTGGGGCCGATAACGGCGCGGAAATGGCCTTCCATGTCGTCACGGGACATGGAGGCGAGGGCATCCTCGGTGCCGAAGACAGGATGGCCGTAGGGAGTATGATGCCCGTACAGGAGCATGGGGCTGAGGCGTCCCGCCAGTGCGGTGGGGTCGTCCTTGGTGCGGCGCAGGGAGGTAAGGCGCTCCCGGCGCAGGCGGTCCAACTCGTGTTGTGGAAAGGTGGGGTGGAGCAGCAGGTCGGCAATAATCTCCATGGCCCTGGGGAAATGCTTGGAGAGGGTCTCGGTGAAGACCATGGTCTGCTCGCGGCCTGCGCTGACAGAGAGCTGTGTCCCCATGTACTCAAAGTCGTCGGCGATCTGCTGGCTGGTGCGGGACGCTGTGCCCTCCTGGAGCATGGCGGCGGTGAAGGATGCGAGGCCAGGCTTGCCAGGCGGGTCGGCGATGCCGCCGGTCCTGAACGTGAGGCCGAAGGAGACCAGGGGAACGTCATGCTTCTCCACAAGCAGGATCTCCAGGCCGTTGGGCAAGCGCCGGCGCTGGGGCAGGGGGGGGGTGAAGGTTCGGGCTGCTGCTGCGGCAGGCTGCACCATGCGGTCCACACCAGTCACGGCGGGCTTGCGCTGGGGCTCGGGCAGGACATCCAGGTGCACCTGCCTGCTGTTGAGGTAGGTCTTAGCAACGCGGCGAATATCCTCGGCTCCGACGGCCAGGTAGCGGTCCAGGTCTTTGTTGGCCAGTGCAGGGTCGCCGAGGAAAACATTGAAGGTGTTGAGGCGGTTGGCCTTGCCCTGGAAGCCGCCGATGGTGGAGACCTGGCGGGCGGCTTGGGACTCCAGGCGGTTCTTGGCGCGCTCCAGTTCCCGCTCCGTTGGGCCGTGGGCCTTCAGGCGCTCAATTTCCTCCAGGGCAGCCTCTTCTCCTTCCTTGAGGGAGTGTCCCTGGGCGGCGGTCACCTCCAGGTGCATGGCCCCCGTAATTTCGGCGCCAGCGTGGTAGATACCTACGCTCTGGGCGACACGCTTCTCGTATACCAGGGAACGGTGCAGGCGTGAGCTTTTGCCGTCGGACAGGATATCGGAGAGGATGCTGAGGGCCGCATCGTCCTGCGAATAACGGGGGACAGTAGGCCAGGTGAGATAGAGCCGGGGCAAGAGGACGTTGTCATAGGTAACGAGGTTAGCCTTGCCCTGAAGGGGCGAGTCCATGTACCTGGTGCGCTTGGGAACGGAGCCGGGGGGAAGATCGGCGAAGTAGCGGTGCACCAGGTCTTTGGCTTCTTCCAGGTCAAAGTCGCCGGCGATGGAGAGGCTGGCGTTGGCTGGAGCGTACCACTTCTGGAAGAAGGCGCGGACATCGTCCAGGCTAGCGGCGTCCAGGTCTTGGTGGTAGCCGATGGTGGGCCAGTGGTACGGGTGCGGCATGGGGTAGGTGGCCTCGGTGAGGTAGAGGGAGGCCATGCCGTAGGGGCGGTTCTCGTAGCTCTGGCGGCGCTCGTTCTTCACCACGTCGCGCTGGATGTCAAAGCGGCGCTGGTCCAGGGCGTCCAGGAGGAAGCCCATGCGGTCGGCCTCCAGCCACAGGGCCAGCTCCAGGTAGTTGGAAGGGACGTTCTCCCAGTAGTTGGTGCGGTCTGGGGTTGTGGAGCCGTTGAGGGCGGCGCCCACCTTCTGGAGGGGCAGGAAGTGGCTCTCGTTGTGGTGTTTGGTGCCCTCAAACATGATGTGCTCAAAGAGGTGGGCAAAGCCGGTCTTACCTGGCTCCTCGTCCTTGGAGCCGACGTGATACCATACGTTGACGGACACCAAGGGGATGGAGCGTTCCTGGTGGAAGATGACGTCCAGGCCGTTGGGGAGGGTAATTTTCTCAAAGGGTATTTCCATAAGCAGACCGCCTGTATGTTTGATGCAGAGATGATGTCCCCCATCTTGGGGGTGGAGGTGGGGAGTTGTCAACGTGGGGATTTTGTCACCACGGAGCAAAGAGAGAGCAGGAGGTTTGCAGGGATTCGGCATGACGACAATTTCTGAAAAGCTGGCCCAAGCCGGGGACAACCCTGTGTTTATCTGCGACTTCTCGCCGCCAAGGGGTGCAGACCTGTCCACGGTGGCCCAGGTGAAGGAGGTGGGAGCGGACTTCGTGTGTGTGGCGTACAGCCCGGGCAAGTCGGTACGGGTGGACTCGGCGGTTATGGCGCACCTGATTGCCCGGGAAGGGCAGGAGATGATCTTTAACCTGGCGTGCCGGGACATGAACCGCCTCGCGCTGCAAAATCACCTGCTGGGGGCGCAGTTACTTGGCCTGCAGAACGTGGTTGTGCTCCAAGGGGATGGTGTTAGTGAAGGAGAGCGGGCGACGTTCAAAAGCATCAACGATTACCAGCCTGCAGAACTGATACGGGATATTGGGCGGCTGAATCGAGGAGAGGACTTTCGCGGGCTGAAGCTGCGGGCGCCGACGGCCTTTTGTGTTGGGGCGGTGATGGACTTCAGCAAGGGCATCCCAGAAGAGACGCGCCGGGTGCAGGGCAAGGCAGATGCAGGGGCGGAGTTTTTCCTGACCCAGGCGTTTTACGATGTTTCTTTAGTAAAGCGGTTCCAGGAGGCATACCAGAAGGGAGCCGGTAATCCATTGGATAAGCCTGTCTTTTACGGCCTGGCTATCCCTGCCAGGGAAGGCATCCTGTTTGGCGACGTGCCGGAGCGGGTGCGGCGGGAGCTGGAAGAGGGGCGCTCCGGAGTGGACATCGCGCGGGAGCAGCTTGAAGCATTCCTGGCGGCAGGGGTACGCACTATTTACCTGGTGCCGCCCATCCTGCGCAGCGGCAGGCGGGACTATGGGGCAGCGCGGGATGTACTGAGGGGTATACGATGACGGAAGCGATTGTAGTAGAAGACCTGGTCAAAAAATTCGGCGGTTTCACGGCGGTGGACGGCGTTTCGTTTGCTGTTCCCCAGGGGGAGATCTTTGGCATCCTGGGGCCCAACGGCGCGGGCAAGACGACGACCCTTGAAATTATTGAGGGACTGCAAGAGCCGACCGCGGGCCGCACCCTGGTCATGGGGATAGATACCCACCGAGAGCGGGAGCGGATGAAGGAACGCATCGGTGTGCAGCTCCAGGCCTCGGCCTACTTTGAGTACCTGACGCTGACGGAGATTCTGGACCTTTTTGGCCGCTTCTATCCAAAGCGCTTGCAAGTGGAGGAACTGCTGGAGAAGGTGGGATTGCTTGAAAAGGCGAAGGCTACGGTGGGCAAGCTGTCCGGCGGGCAGAAGCAAAGGTTTACTATAGCAGCGGCCCTGGTGAACGACCCGGAGGTGGTGTTCCTGGACGAGCCGACCACGGGCTTGGACCCCCAGGCGCGGCGGAACCTGTGGGAGTTCATCCAGGCGATTCACAGGGAGGGGCGCACGATTGTCCTGACGACCCACTACATGGAGGAGGCGCAGCTTCTGTGCCAGCGGGTGGCGATTATGGACAGGGGAAAGATTATAGCCCTGGACGCCCCAAACAACCTCATACGGGGCCTGCC
>JACQOP010000009.1 GCA_016202485.1 Chloroflexota bacterium
GAGGCCATAGCCTTCACGTCTGCCAGCAGCTCGTGGTCCCTCACAGTCAACGCTGTGCCGCCACTCTGACGGATGGCGTCCAGGATTAGGTAGTCGCCGATGGCGGAGGGCACGCGGATGCCGGCGGCGACGGTGTGGGCCTCTTGCCAGGTCTCGGCGTGGGAAGTCCCCGCCTGGAAGGCCTTTACAATGGGAGCGCACCCTTCCGCCTGTACGGCCACCATCTTGGTGGTGATGTCCTCTATCCAGCCCAGGGCCAGCATCTCCTGGAAGGCCTTCCAGATGCCCACGATGCCCGTGCCGCCGCCGGTAGGATAGACGATGGCGTCGGGCGTGCGCCACCCAAGCTGCTCCGCAAGCTCGTAGCCCATGGTCTTTTTGCCCTCGGCGCGGTACGGCTCCTGCAGCGTGGATACGTCAAAGAGGCCTTCCTTTGCCGCCCGTTCCCGCGAGAGACGCCCTGCGTCGCCGATGAGGCCGTCCACCAGGGTCAGCCGCGCTCCGGCGTCCAGGCACTCCTGCTGGTTGGCCTTCGGCGCGTCCGAGGGCATGAACACGTGGGCCTCCATGCCTCCTGCGGCGCAATAGGCGGCCATGGCCCCTGCGGCGTTGCCCGCCGAGGGTACGGTGAGCTTGCTCAGTCCCAGCTCTTTGGCCTTGGACACGGCGGCGGCCATGCCCCGTGCCTTGAACGACCCCGTGGGGTTGCCACTTTCATCCTTGATGTAGAGCTGGGGGCAGCCCAGGGCCTTGCCCAGGTTCCTAGCGTGCAGAAGGGGCGTCATACCCTCGCCCAGTGTGACAATGTTTTCTTCATGGCGCACTGGCATGACCTCGTAGTAGCGCCACATGGATGTCGGCCTGGAGGCGATGGCCTTCTTGTCCACCTCTCGGCGCAGGTGGGGCAGGTCGTAGCGGGCGTACAGCACCTTGCCGCAGGCTAGGCACGTGCGGTGTGGCTCGTCCGCAGAATAGGTTGCGCCGCACGCGGTGCACTCCAGGTGGGAGAGGTAGCTGTGCATGTAGGAGCCTTCAGAAAACGCTATGAGGCAAGGTTGCGGTCTGCGGTATTGTATCATGGCGGTGGAGCGCTCGTGTCCCGTCCCTGAAGTTCGCTTAAGAACTCTGGGGATTCACAAGGCGGCTTTGTCCCCTTGTGCGGGAATTGCGGTAGTGTCCCCCGTCCCAATAACATCGCAAGACGGGTGGGCGGAAATGCAGGCGTTTGCTGGGGGGAGGTCGCCTCTCCTTTGCATACACCCCGAGTCTTCCCAAATCCTACGGTATTCAGGACGTGGGTTGTCCCAGAAATCCGCTACAATGGGTGCGGCTCTGCATCACGATGTACGACATCCACTGCCATATCCTGCCTGACCTGGACGACGGCCCCAAGACTCTGGAGTCCGCTCTGGAGATGGCGCGCATCGCCGTTGCCGATGGCGTCCAGACGATTATCGCTACGCCTCATGGGGACCATGTGGCTGCCAGGGGAGGGTGGCCTGCCCTGGAGCAGCGGGTGTCTGCCTTCCGGCAGGCGATGGCTGAGAACAACATTCCCCTGAAGGTGCTTACGGGAGTGGAGTACGTGTTGACGGCGGACTTACTGAGGAATACCCAGGAGGGCCGGGCGGTGACCCTTAACAGCTCTCGTTATATTCTTGTAGAGATAGATTTTTCCCAGTGGCCTCTTTACACGGAGGAGGCGTTGTTCCAACTTCAGCTCACCGGCTTTACGCCTGTTCTGGCCCATCCGGAGCGCCAGGCCAATATCCAACAGTCGCCGGAACTGTTGCGCCGGTTGGTTGAGCGTGGTGTGCTCGCCGAGGCCACGGCTGGGAGTTTTCTAGGCGACTTTGGCGAGGCAGCCAAAGCCAGCGCCGAAGTATTGCTGCAAAGAGGCCTGCTGCATTGCATCGCTTCCGACGGCCACTCGCCCGACCCCCGTCGCCGTCCCCCGGTCATGGCGGAAGCCATGAAGTCGGTGGCGAAGCTCGCTGGCGAGGAGACCGCCCACCTCCTGGCGGTCACCAACCCCCTGGCGGTGCTGGAGGGCAAGCCGGTTGCCGTCCCAGGGCCCAAGCATCCAGCCAGGGCCAAACGCTTCCTCTGGTTTGGACGCGGGTAGTATGGCCTACCCATCCGCTCAGGCTGTACCACATGCTACAGGCGTGAATCGCATCTGGCGTTCCCTGCCTTTCTGGCGCTCCGTCGCCGCCGGCCGCTCCTATCGCCAGGACCTTTTGGCCGCCGCCGCTTACCTGGTCATCGCCCTGGCCATTGGCCGCAACCTTCTGGCTGCGGGGTACCCGCCTGGAGTGGACACCCCCACCTTTTTGCACCTGAGCTGGTTCACCGTGGAGACCCTTCAGGGACGGGGCGGTCTGATTGACCCCTACTGGTATGGCGGTTTTTCTGCTTTCACCACCTATCCCCCGTTGAGCTACGGAGTCGTGGGCCTTCTGGCAGCCCTTCCCGGCGTTGGCCTTGTCTTTGTGTACAAGGTCGCAGTGTTTGCCTCGTTTGCTGGGACGGGGTACGCTACCTATTTCCTTACAAGGCAGCTCGGCCATAGCCGGCCCTGGGCTGCTCTGGGTGGGGCCCTTGCGCTGACCTCTTATCCTCTTCTGGTGGCTGTGGGCCTCTGGGGATGGTTCAGCTCTTTCTTTGCTTTACCCCTGGCCCTGCTCTCTCTGGGCCTGCTGGAACGGGCGTATCAGAGGAATAGCAGGCGGGACGCCTTCCTGGCCGGCTTGGCTATGGGAGCTTCCTTCCTGGCCCATCACATGACTGCAGGCGCCATGGTCCTGGGCCTCCCCTTCTGGTTCCTCTTTCATTTCATGTCCCAGCGAGACCAGCGGCGGGAGCTGCAGGGGGCTGCGTTGCTGTTCACAGCCGCGGCACTGGGCAGCACGCTGTGGTGGGCGCTCCCTTGGCTTGCAAACCTCCTGGAGGCGGACTTCCACCGGGAGATACCCGGGCTGTGGAGCTTTTCTGTCAGGTCGTATGTCCGGTCTCTGGCAGACCGGACCCTTATTGGCTGGTACACCTACCCAAATTACATTGGCATTGGCCTCACTGCTCTGGCAATAGGTGGTATACTTCATTCGTTTGTCACCCGTTCAAGGACACTTCCGTACACCGTGCTGCTCTTGCTGCTCTTGGCCTTCAGCCTGGGGGAGCAGACCAACCCTCTGATACGGGTAGGCCCGCTGACAGGGCTGGATGTTGCTCGTTTTCAACTGTATCTGGCCCCGGTCCTGGTGGTGGTTGGGTTGCCCTTCCTCGCATCTGTACCGGTGGCTCTGGGTGAGCTGATAGGCCAGGCCAAGGCCATTCGCTGGGTTCCCAGGGCGGGGGTTGCCCTCGCCATTGCTCTGCTCTTAGTGCAGGCGGCGTGGGACAGCGTCCAGGCCTCCAGCCGGATGTTCCATACTTACCGACTTTCGCCCGAAGCGGAGCAGATGGTGGCGTGGCTGGGAGAAGAGGGGCAGGGGGGTAAGGTGCTGGGCGTTGGATTCTGGAACTGGGATGACTTTTTTCTGCCCGCCCGTTTGCACCTTCCTGTGGTGGATGGCTGGCACGATGAAGGCGCCGCCAATTGGCGGGAGGTGCGGCCCTTGCGCATCATGATGTGGACCGGTCAGATAGATGTTGTTACCGCTCACTCGTTACTGGACGAGTTGGATGGCAGGTACATTGCCATCCAGGACTACTTTTTTGGCGAGTCCCCCCACAAGTTCCGTGAGGCCCTCCGACAGCACCCGGAGTTGTTTGACCAGGTGGCTGACTGGGGCCAGGTGACCCTTTTTGAACGCATCTCCTAGCTCTACTATTAGCCCAATGAGTTTTGTACGTCCTTCCCTGGGGTGGTCTGCCTTTCTTCTGGTCTTTCTGGTGCTCGTCGGATGCACTCGCGGCGGGGATGGTAATGTGACCCCCACAGGCACCCTGGCGACAGGGCAGACCTCAACTCCCGGTGTTGCCCAAGGAAGGGTCGTCGCCTATGCATCGGTAAACGTTGAGGAACGCACCCAGGGCCGGCTGACCCGCCTGACCATCGTTCCCAATCATCCTGTAGTGTCCGCGGGTGATACGGTTGTCTTTTCCGTTCTTGCCTATGACGAGGCAGGACAACCCATTGCTGCAGGGGAACTGGATGTGGAGTGGCGGGCCACAGATCCCCAGGTAGGTACTATGACTGCTTCAGGCATCCTGCGGGCAGGTGTCCAGCGGGGTGTCTTTGACCGGGCGGTGCAGGTGACCGTCTCCCAGATGGTGGAAGGCCGCAGGGTGTCGGTGCAGGCCCTGGCATCGGTGTCTATCATTGGGGCGCTGTCCGAGAACGACATCGCCCGGCTGGAGGTGTTGCCCAGTGTAGTGCAACTGGAGCCCAACGGCCAGACGAGCTTCACTCCCCTGGCGGTGGACAGGTCCGGTGTGCCAGTGCCTGGTGTGGACTATACCTGGGAAATGCTGGAACCTGCAGCCGGAAGCATTGCTCCCGGTGGCCGTTTCACCGCTGGCCCCCAAGAGGGGTCCTTTCCCGCTGCCATACGTGTGGTGGCCCAGAAACGGAGCGACCTCTCTCAGACGGCTACAGCCCTTATTCCTGTGACGATTCTGAGTTTAGGGGCTGTCCAAGCGCCCACCAAGGTCAACCTTTTCCCCCAGAGCATCAGCGTTCGCCCTGGAGACGTGGTGGAGTTCAGGGCCATCGCGCTGGACTCACGGGGGAACCTGGTGAGCAACGTGCAGACGCAGTGGCGGCTGGCCGAACCACGGGCCGGTAGCCTGGATAGCCGGGGGCAGTACAGTGCCGGCCAGATCTCTGGCACGTTCCCAGGAGTGATTGAGGTGACAGTGCAACCCCTGGACTTTGAGGGAGCGCCCCCCCTTAGGGCAACGGCAACTATTACAGTGCTTTCGCCTTTGGATGGCAAAGAGCGCCTCCAGAGCCTGGTCCTTGCACCCCAGGTACTGCGCCTGCGCCCCGGGGAATCGCTGCGCATGACGGCTACTGCACTGACGAACCTTGGTCAGGTGGCGGCTGGGGCTACCATGACATGGTCAGGAGATCAGTCAGTGGTAGCGGTGCAGCCGGACGGCCTGGTCACTGCCCTGGACCGGCCTGGGACATATCCCGATGCCGTCTCTGCTCTGGTAACCCTTAGTGAGAATGGGCAAGTCGTGACTCGCCAGGCCTCAGGGACAGTGATAATTTTAGGCCCTTTGGCCCGGGTGGAGGTCGTTCCGCAAGAGGTAAGCGTTGCGCCCCGGCAGGTAGTGCAGTTCACCTTCATTGCCTATGACACCCAAGGTATACGCCTTTTTGACGTGCTGCCCCAATGGGAGATACTGGACCCCGCCGCCGGTACTATTGACGATGGGGGGTTCTTTGTCGCTGGCGCCCAGCCGGGGCAGTACGAGGATGTGGTCCGCGTGACGGTGCGCGTCATCGGCGGTAGCGGGGGAGGCGGGTGATGTCCTCCAATGCCAGTGTGGCTGAGGAAGGGAGCACAGGGGCGATGCAGAGGATAGAAGGCTACAAGGGGCGGCTTCTCCGCTGGGGGAGTGTGGTGTCGCTGTTCCTGTGGATGGGGCTGCTCTTTTATGTTTCGTCCCTTCCCCAGAGCGCCTTGCCGACGCAGCATGGACTGGTGAGGTGGCTGGGCTCCGCCCTGAGTTACGTGTATCACTTCGGAGCCTACGGTATTCTGGGCCTGCTTGCTACCATTGTGTCATGGTGCTGGCGAGGCGGCCGGAAGTTGAGTAGGGGATGGCTGCTGGGGATCCTTTGTTTTGGCGTGTTGTATAGCATCTCTGATGAGTTGCACCAGAGCATGATCCCCGAACGTTCAGCTTCCCTGCTAGATGTTGCCGTAGATACTGCAGGGGTTGTGGCAGGCGTTGCGGCCTGGCAGTTCATTTCCCTTCGCTGGCTGCGCCAGGGATCTGTGCTGGTGCTTTTTATCCCTTTGCTCCTAATAAGCCTTGCTGCCGTAGCTGCTGGAGGGAAAGCGGCGTTCGCCCAAGAATCGCCGGTCCAGCCGGAGGTGCTCTCGTTGACCCTGGGAGTTCCCCTGGCAAACCCCGGTGAGCCGGTGCCGCTGATTGCTCAGATTCGGAACCCCTCAGACAAAGGCCAGCAGTTTACCCTGGTCCTCTTCGTGGATGAGACGCCAGTGGACACGAGGGTCGTGACCGTACAGGCCCGGGCCACACGGACGCTGCGGTTCTCTGTCGTGCGGGCGCAGCCGGGAACCCATGTGGTGCGTCTGGGCGCCCAGGCTACGACGTTTCAGGTCGTGTTGCCACAGTTTCGTCTGCAACGCCTGGTTATTAGCCCCCAGGTAGTATCGCCTGGCGCGGTGGTGACCATTCGCGCCGTAGTGGAAAACACGGGAGCAGCACCGGTTGAGTATCAGGCCCCCCTTTCTGTTAACAACACCCTCGTAGATGCACACTCAGGACTGTTGCCGGTGGGGGGCTCCACGGTGGCTGCTTTCCAAGTCAGCCGGGACTTGCCAGGAACCTATGAGGTGCGGCTTGGCGACCTGATAGGGTTTTTTATGGTGGCTGGCCCTGACCTGGCAGCCAGTGTGCCCACGTCCTTGGTGATAAATGCCGGTGCTGTCATAGCTCAGGATTCCGTGGGGGAGTCCTTGCCGGTGACGGGAGACCGCGTGGCTTTGGTTGCAAGCGGAGATAACTTCACTGTAGACCTGCCGGTGCGCCTGCTGGCAGGCCAGACACTGGCGTTCTTTGAAGACCCCTCCTCTGGGGTGGTCTATAGGCCAGGGCGCCTGCAAATCCCCCTTCTGGATGATCTAGGCCGAATGCGGGCCCGGTTGGAACTGGAGGCGGTTTTTATGGTGCCCCAGGGGGACATGGTGAGGGTTTTCATTGACCGCATTACCCTGCAGTTGCTTGAGACGGTCCTTTCCTTGCCGGGTTCAGTGACAAAGGCAGCCCCAATCTCCTTCCAAATGGATGCATCCCTCAGTAGTGTGCCGACCACAGCCTCGCTAACTGTTACCCCAGGGCTGCATCCCCCTGTTGCCAGCATGGCTGCCCTTGAACTGGCGGCCCAGGCACAGGGCAAGACGGTGCGTGCAGTGTATGCCAGTGCGGCGGTGGAACTGCCTGGCAGCCCGGCAAGGGGCGACGCTGCAACAAGCGTGGTCTTCGGAGCGCCCCTCGCCTGGCAGACCTCTGTTGCCCAGGGGAGCCTGTATCTGGGGTGGATCGGCCAAGGAGGGAAAGTAGACCTGTGGCCGGCCCAGGTCTTGCCCTCCGGTTCAGGTAGGGTGGATATGGAGGCGGCCTTTGCCAGCTCTGCAGGCACGTTTTTGCTTGTCGCACTGGAAGACGCCGTGCCGGGGCATGTGATAGGTCTGTCCCTTTCTGATGAGACCGCAATGGTGGGCAGCGTCGTGGAGGTCCTGGCCCAGGTCCAATCCCTCAGTGACGTGAACGCTGCGACATCCAGCCTTATCCTCCTGATAGATGGCATTCCAGCAGGGGTGAGCCCCGTAGAAACCCTCCCCAATGACGCACAGGGGGCCGTCTTTTATGTTCCTGCCCCTACACCAGGAGTTTTCACACTGTCTGTCGCGAGCGCGGAGTCCCATCTCCGAATTGGCCTGCAAGACGGGCTAGGACACATACAAGTGTCGGAGATCACTGCCGTCCCGGCGAAGGCCGCTCCCGGACAACCGGTGGAGGTACGGGCAACTCTAGCCAACGTAGGCAGCCAGACCCTTCTTGCCCAGGCCAACCTGCAGGTGAATGGGGTGACCAGGGAGGAACGCCTTGTGCCGGTGGGGGCCGGGGCTTCAGTGCCTATCGCCTTTACCTTGACCCCACTGCGGGAGGGGATTTACGAGGTCGCGGTCCTCGGCCGGCGGGTGCAGTTCACAGTGGCTGCCTTCCTTAAGCCTGCGCAGATCACTGCCTCTGATCTCACGCTGGACAACCCCTCTGTCAACCAAGGGGTTACGGTCTATGCCACCTTTTGGGCCACTAATACGGGAGACCTTCCTGGTACCTACAGTGTCCGGGTGTTTTTGAACGCTGCAGAAATACAACGGCTGCAATTGACCGTGGAGGGAGCGACGCAGCTTCCGGTGACCTTTCCTATCCAACCATCCCGCCCTGGCATCTACACCCTTGAGATAGAGGGGATGAGGCGGCAGTTGGTGGTCGTCTCCCCTTTGCAAAGGGCTGACCTTGTGGTGGAGGCCCTTGAGCTAGCTCCCAGCACTGTCTTGGGAGGACAACCGGTCACCGCCACTGTGGTCATTCGCAACCGTTTTGCCCAGCAAGCGGTCAGTACGCTCTATGTCCTGGTCAATAACACTATTGTTGCCCAGGAAAAGCTTGATGTTGGGCCTCTTGGGAGAATCACAAAAACGTTTACCTTCCGAGAGCAAGCGCCGGGATTCTATGATGTGGAGATGCGTTTGGGGGCGACGGAGACGGCGATTATCAGCATCTACAAAGGCCAGTTCCTTGTCTCGCGTGCTCAGTCCCAGGCCTCCTGGGAGATATCTCTTCTGGAGGTCTTGCCCCGGCCTGCTCTGGCTGGGGAGCCGGTCCAGGTCAGTTTCCTCCTGTCAAATTTGGGGCAGCAGGCAGGGGAGGTGGAACTGGTCGCCCTTGTAAACGGGCAGGTGGAATGGCAGGCTACTATACCCATGGAGGCACAGACCACACGACCAGTAAGCCTGGCGTTACCCGGTCGTGACCCTGGGGAGTACACCCTGGAAATCTATGGGATTACGGTTCGCTTCACCGTCATAGACCCCCTTACCCCTGGGCCTACCGGCAGCCCGACACCTAGCGATATCTCGGCGGAGGGTGGCTTACCCGCCGGTGCTGTGGCCTTCGGGGTGCTTGGGGCTGCCCTTGTCCTTGGAGCCGGCGGTCTAGGCTACTGGTTCTTCCGACGGAAAGCGTCTGCACGATAAGGCTGAGGCGCTTTGTGTTTAACACGGACGGGATAAGGATGGCGACCTTGACAATGCAGAACTCACCTGCCATTCATGCAATGGTTACGGTCCTGTCACCCTGATCTGGCTCCGGACCTCTCCTCCCGGAAATTGCAGCGTGTGCACGTTCACATAGGTGTTGCCTTCCCGCATCATTTCCAGCAGGTCTTCAAGCGTGCTTCCTGCCAGCGGCCCCACGAGACTGTCGGGAGTAATGGTCCCCTCAGCCAGGACGCCGCTGAACCGCCCTGGGATCAGCTCCGCCGGCGGCGCGCTGGGGTAGAGCCACGCTACCACCGGGCCGTTGACCCCTGGTGGGGCCACGTGAATATGCGCCTGGGTCACGTTGTTTATGTTTGCCACAATAAGCACATAGGACAATTCTGTACCGTCGGTGCTCAATTGGAAAATGGCTTGCCCCTGTGCCCTGGTATCTCGCGCAGGCACCTCCTCATCCCCGCTCAAGTGCGTAACAAAGTTCTGCACCGTGGGGCCGCTGGCGCCAGCCGTCAGGGTGCTGATAGCCAACACCCCCAGCATAGCTATGAGAGGCAGGACTCGTACCACATGCTTCATCTCAGGCCTCCTTCCTCAACTATTGCGTGACTACTGAGCCACCGGCTAGGGTTTGGTCGCCACCACATCGCAGCCGAAGAACTTGTACATGGCTCCGCCCTCACCCGTATAGGTCCCAACAACGCATGCCTCCGTCGTCTCGGGCTGTATGCCGGAACCCGGGACAGCGAAGAGCAGGACCATGTCCAGGTCGCCGTCCTTGGTCTTGTCCTCCATCTCATGGGTGTCCCGTATGAACTCGGTGCTCGGGGCGGGAGCCGTCCCTCCACCTGCATTCAGCGTGTCCACCGTCCCAAACCTGGCGCTGGTGTGGTCTATAGTCGTGGCGCCAAAGGCAAGGGGCAGGCCATATTCGCCTTCCTCGGTGGTCAGAATGGCCACCGGTACAGTTGTGTTGCTAGTGGGGTTAATGAAGTTATGGGCATTGCCCGGCCGGATATTGATCTGGACCGGCGTTATGCATTCAACGATGCGGAGGACTTCCACTGTGTTGTTTGACAGGTCCGGGTCCACCACATGCTCATCCTCGGCTGCGATAGTGTTCACAAACGCAAAGTCATAGAGTCCAGGCGCCAGGCAGTGGATACCGAACTCTTCCATGACCACTCTGTCCACACTTATTGCGAGGCTCAACGCCGAGAACTCCACGGTGATGGTGGCAGGGCCTTCTGCTTCCACAGTGGCACCCGAAGGTTGGTTGTTGAGAACGATGTCAGGGTCTCCTGACTTCTGGATGACAATACGCGCGGGCGCTTCATCTGCTCCGATTCGCACCAGCCCTTTGATGCCTTCCGGCACGACCACAATCCTGGACACGCCAGCGTCCACCGCCTCATGATAGAGGCCGTCTACAGTGTCTCCAAAGTTGTGCAGAACCTTGGTTGTGGAGAAGAAGAAGTCCTGTCCGACCAGGAGATCCTGTATGCCTGCAATGTCCAGGGCGGAGAAGTCCCAGCCCATGATAGCGAGGTCAGCCCGGGCAATCACAGGGATGGTAGTCTGCGCAATGCCTGTGTTGTTTGAGAGGTCAGGGTCCACCATAGCCGGATTTGCGAGAGCGATTTCGCTGTCAAATCTGAACAGGTGGAAGCTCGGTTGAGAGCAGTCAACCGTGAAGTCCATCTCTTGCACCACTGCTGAGCCCTTTGGCATGGCAGGCACAGGGGTTACGCTGCCCGTTGGTGTGATGTCACAGTCAGACGGCACGATGGTGGCCCGGGTCAACACTGCGTCAACGGGGTCCGCTGGGCCGTTGTTCCGCATCGCTACACGGACGGTCAGCACGGTAGGCGTGTTGACGCCTATCTCAGCGGGTGGGTCAACGACAATAATGCTGGTGATTTGCACGTCAGCCTCACACGCCGCTAATGATTCCAGGCCATCCCGAATCTGCTCCCGAAGCAGCTCAAGAGTGAATGTCCAGATATCGTCGGGGGCTATGCTGTCTGCAGCATTGATGAAGGCGCCAAAGACGTACTCGCGCTCAACGGGGGCGCAGCCGCCGTCCTTGGCAGCCAGTAGGGCCCAGCCCGCCAGAGACCGGTACTCCTTAGAGCTCAGGGTGTAGCCTCCAGCCTTGAAAGCGAAATTAACATCATCCCGAAAGGCATCCAGCGTTGCGTCACTGAGTCCCAGCCCCACGGCCTCATCCGTGATGATGGCATTGACAATCGCCTGGGCGTTCATGTCCGAGGTACCGGAGCCCCGGCCGTCAATCATGATGTCGTACGCCGTATCCCGGGTGGGCGAGACTAAGAACCCGTTGGCCACTGCCTCGTACATTTTCCCTGCATCCACCAGCGTCAGTTGGTTGGGGTTCGCCAAGGCATCGCTCCCGCAGCCGATCAGGTGGTTGAGGGCCGTGTCATTCATACCGAAGGTCACGCGCGTGGCATTGTGGCATTGATGTTGGCGTCGCCGAAGAAGTCCCGCATGGCCTGCGTCCACCGGTTGTCGGATGGCACCATCATTGCGGTCAAGCCGTTCTGAAGGGTGTCAAACCCCTGGGTCGTAAGGTCTGGACAGGAACCGGTCTGGTCCATAAACCAGGGGATCAGCCGATCCAGGGTCACCACATCGCCATCTATCATGGCGCCATCCTGTACCTGCCGCATGGCGTGGAAGTGGATGAGGGCCTTGATGGTGCTGGCGGGCTCAAAGACAAAGCTCTCATTATGAGCGGCGATGACGGGCCCGTTCACCTCTTTCAGGTACAGGCCCACCGTACCGCCTGTGGAGGCGTCCTCCAGTATCTGGCGCACCCGGTCTTCCGGGTCTGCCGCGATGGCCGCAGGTATGCTAGCCACCAGCGCAAGCAATAGGACTGCTGCGAGAAGTAGGCCTCCTGCCAGCCCTTGCCGCCGGATTGTGGTCCTCAATGTATTCATGTGGACACTCCCTAATCTGTGTTATGGAATCCTATCCGCCTCCTAGTTCACATTGCTCCCTTCATCTCCCACCAGGTCGCGAATTGGGAGCGCAAGGGCGACAATACGTGTCACCTGGGCAGCGTTTCCGTTATCGTCGCTCAGGAGGAGGAGAAGCCGCCGCCCGCCTGGAAGCCTTGGGCCCAAGGTCATGGCCTCGTAGTTGTCCAGCAAAGGGTTTGGTTGCACTTGGGGTGTCTCTGCGCCGGCAGAGGGGCAGTCGGCCACATCAAACACCAATTCCTTGGCTACTGGCGTAAGGCCTGGCGCAGCAAGGGTGGGTTGGTCCGAGACGTCAGCAGCATCCTCTACCGACACGCGGAAGATGCGGACCGTATTGCCTTGCCCTGCCACAAAGCCCCGTTCCAGGACCAGGAGGTCATCTTCCGACAGAGCGATTATCTCTGCGACACCTACGTCGGATGGGGTGCGGCCCGGCTGGGTCAGGTAGAAGTACTCGGTCACGACCTCAAACTCGCCCGGCCCGCGGTTCTCGTAGTGGATGATGCGGAGACGGCTGCGAAAGTCACCGGTCCGCCCGTCTTCTGCGAGCGGTCCTTCATTGACCGTGAATAAGCTGTGGCCGTTGGGACTGAGGGCCAAGCCCTCAAAAGTGAGGTTGTTGGGGCCAATGAGGAAACGCGCCGGTACCGGCAGCTCTTCAAGATGGTTGCCGTCCAGCGAGAAACGGCGGATTTCCGGCTGCTCTCCTGCCCCCGATCCGCTCTCTGAAGCGATAATGAGCTCGCTATGACGTGTGAACACTATGCTTTCGCCGTCAAAGGTGACCCCGTTAAACGGGTCCCCATCGGCGTTCTTGAGGACCGTGACGGCAAGGACAGTGGGGGTACCGAGCGCCTCAGCACCCACTGAGATATCCAGGGTGAACACGTGGCTTTGAATGGGGCCAGCCCTGTCGGCCACTGCGTAGTAGACACGTTGGTAGGGGTCATGGGTAATGGCGGAGAGCTCGTTAACGCCAAACCCTCCGAACGCTGTCTTGTTCAAAGCGTCGGAGAACCCCAGAAATTCAACGCCGGGAGCGCAGGTCGCTAAGCCGCTGCCTGGGCGCTCAGCCACCGCGGGCACGGCGCCGATGGTCAGTATTGCAATCAGTGTCCCTGCGCCGCTAATGGATAGGCCGATCTTGCTAAACAAAGTGCCTTTCATCCTCATCCTCTTCGGTGAATGTTCTGCGACAGGTATGCCCTTCCGGCTCCAACGCTACTGAGGCCGCTCTCTTATTCCATGCGTTCGCACCCACCAAGCGGCAAGGGCAGTCCTCCGCCGGACTCGCAACCGGTGGCTGGCGCTGCGGAGATGGGCCCGTACTGTGCTTGGAGAGATTCCGAGGATATCTGCAATCTGCTGGTTGGTCAGTCCCTGGGTAAGTAACGCCACGCACTCGGACTCCCGGGCTGTCAGGTCAATTTTCGTAACTGCTGCGGTCATAATTCGCCTCCGTACTGTGGGGCAACTTTGAAAGCGAGGGGGCGACCCAAGCGGGCCGCCCCCTCGGTCCAGGGCTGGTAGCTACTCCTCCAGGAATGCCTGGCCTTCAAGGGAGCAGCCACGCTCGTTCTCTTCCGCCAGTGTAGTGTGGACCGTATTCAGGCCAAGGATGCCGTCAAGGGCGTCCTGGACCATCTGGATCACGCTCGCCGTGTCAAGGGCGTAGTTGACGTCCGGGTGCGCAGAGTTCAGCAGAGCTGCCACGGCATGCCGGGCAAGGGCGCTGACGCCGCCGCCGGTGGCGGTGACCGCCTGGAGCAGCGTGGGGTCTGTAACCGTGGCTTTGCCGCCGACCCCAACCGTGATGACCCTGCCGAACATGTCGGAGAACTTCATGTCCGGCGTGTAGCCCGCGGGCCAGTGGCCGAAGTGGTGCGGCTGCCTCCAGAAGCCTGGCGTGCAGCCTTCCATCTCCCGGCACTCCACCGTAATGATGACAGTCCAGTTGGCCTCGCCGGTGGCTCCTGTGTCCTGAGTGACGAAGGAAGCCACGTTCGGGTTCTCGTTCTCGCCGCATTCCACCAGGATGTCATGGGTAGTGCCTGCGGTCCCAAAGGTGATGCTGTAATTGAATGTCGTTGGAGCGTCCGCGGCACAGACGGTGCCCAGGGCGCCAACGTTGGTGTCGCTGACATCCACGCACTCGTCAATAACCGCCACCGCAGCGCCGGAGAACTCAACCGCTGCGCTGCCGCTGTAGTTCGTGGTGCCGCTGGGAGCGCCCACACCCGCCGAGTCATAGGCAAAGTTCTGCTGCGATGCCGTAGCCGTGTTGGTGCGGTCATCCGCATCCGGCAGGGCTGCAGTGTAGGTGCAAGCAATGGAGCCGCCCGCCGGAATATCCAGGGCGGGGCAGACCACCGTCGCGGCAATAGCCGGAGAGACGATGTCGCTGACGCCCGTCAGGTGGGCAGCCTGGAATGGGTTGTTGTTCGTGATGGTGATAGTGCCGGAAACCATCCAGTCGCTATCTGTTGCAACAGCGCTCACCACAACCGTGTAGTTGACAGTCAGGGTGTCGCCGTCATTGATGGCTGCCTGTGATTGATCGGCAGACTTCTGGATCGTCCAGTCCCAGGTGCGGGTAAGGGACGTGTCGGCCGTCTTCTCCACCAGGAGGTCGTAGCAGTTGACCTGTACCGAAGCGCTGGCGCTCTGCCCGGTCTCCACAATTGTGGCGGTATTATTATGAGAGCCTTCGTCAGCATCACAGGCAAAGGTGCGGGTGTAGCTGATGCTGCCGCTGGCGCTGAAGGCCCCTAGACTGCCTGCAAAAGTGTCGCCCACGTTGACGGTACCGTTAATCGTGGTCGTCGGCGCGACGCCGGCGAAGTCAATATCCGCCGAGCCGGACCCGCCGCCCACGTCGCCGGCGGTGTCAGCCGTGGCTGTGTTGGTGCGAGATTCTCCGTTAGGCAGTGCTGAGGAGTAGGTGCAGACCAGGGTGCCACCCGGGCCCAGCACAATGGGAAAGGCCACGCCGCAGTCAACCGCCGCCGCCCCCACTCCCGAGATGTCGTCAGAGACGCCGGTAATGGTGGCTGATGCGAACGCTGCAGGGTTGTGGATGGTGATGGAGCCGCTGACTGAGTGGTTAAAGTCCACAGAACCGGTCTGGGTCACACTGACGGTGTACATGGAGGCGCCGGTGTCCCCGGTGAACAGGTCCCAAACTGCGGGGTCTACAGTCTTGTCAATGTCCCAGGAGAACTCCCGTTCAAAAGCCGGGTCGGCGGTCTTGGTGACCTCCAGGGCAACGGTCGTGCAGAGCACGGTGACCGAGGCGGCGTCGCTCTGGCCCGTCTCTATGATGGTGGCCGTGTTGTCGTGAGTGCCTGCGTCACCATCGCAGGTGAAGGTGCGGGTGTAGCTGGCGGCGCCGGAGCCAGTGAAGAGGCCCAGGCTCCCGGCGAAGGTATCTTCCACGTTGACTTCCTCGTTGATGACCGTGGTAGGAGTGACGCCGGTGAAGTCAACATCCGCTGAGCCGGACCCGCCGTCCACGTCGCCGCTGGTGTCCACCGTGGCGGTGTTGGTGCGAGATGCTCCGTTGGGCAACGCCGAGGAGTAGGTGCAGACCAGGGTAGCACCCGGGCCGAGCACGATGGGGAAGGCCGCGCCGCAGTCCACCGCCACCGCGCCAACGCCGGAGATGTCATCCGAGACATCGGTGATGGTGGCTGAGGCGAACAGCGCCGGGTTGTGGATAGTAATGGTGCCCGTGACCGAGTGGTTGGAGTCAACTGACCCTGTCTGGGTTATGGTGACGGTGTACTCAGAGTCGCCGCTCTGGCCCGTCTCCATGTCGTGCAGGTCTATGTCCACGGTCTTCTCAATGTCCCAAAGGAACTCCCGGTCAAAGGCCGGGTCCACGGTCTTGCTGACCTCAAGGGCCGTATCCGTATAGGGAGTGGCAATTCCTGTGGATGCCGTGACAGGCGGGTGAGCTCCCACTGATAGGTGTGCTGTCCCGCCGGTATAGCTTGTGGATGCAGACAGGAACCCTCCCACTACATGGCTTTCCGCCACTGTGTAAGGGGCTAGAGCCGTGGTAAACGGTGAGCCGGCGTCCACTAGGGGAACACCTGTGGCAACGGTATGCACGACCCCATCCGGGGTGGTAATTGTGACATCGCCGCCCTCAAAATTACAGTTGCTGCCTCCGGCATGGCTTACTGTTGTCCGGTAGTTGACGTCTTCCGCTGATTGGACAGTGCCGTCGCCGGACGTTGCCACTGGTGTTGTTCCATCAGCCCTTAGCACTGTCATGGAGATTGCGACGCCTGTAGAGTCGCAGCCCGATGGGTCCTTGTGGGCGAAAGCGGGTAGCACCTGCATGGCAATCATGGCGGCCGTTACCGATAAAGTCAGCACAGCCAGTACTTGCCACCAGCTTTGCTTTAACATTGCGTAACTCATAATGACTCCTCACGTGGTTCATTCGTAGTTCATATCTAAGGCGAAGGAGGCTTTTCATGCGTCCTCCTCCTCACTACAGCGTGCTCTAAAGGGCGGGCACCACCTCCTTCCTTGCCCACGTCTCGTTATCCTAGTGCTGAGGCGTGGCGTCCAGGCATGCGGATGACGCCTCAGTAAGGGGGGCTCCTGCTCGTGTCCCCCTGCCTTCACACTTCACCCAATCTCCAGACCGGACAGGGGCCTTGTTGCCATCGGAGTCTTCTCGTCTGGGGCGCACCCAAGGATGCACCTCCTTTCCCTGGAGCTCCTGGGTGCTACGTATTGGGCACTAGTCCGAATGTATTACTGGATTGTCGGTATACCCCCGCCGGGCAATTCTCAGCTAGTCCAAATGTATTACGAAATGCGACGTCAAAATCTCCAGCAGCCTCACTGGGAATGCCGGTAAAGCGGAGCATAATGTACGTAATAGTGCCTAATCTTGTCGCCGTAAGTACGTATTGACGCACTAATCTTCTCCCTATGGTACTGTGTTGCTACCAAGCATTACTAAAGACGTAGGAGGCGACAAAACGTCAGTGTCTAAGGGGCTGGGACTAGCAAAGATAGGAGGTACCGGTCTGACACTCCAGCCATACTTGTAGACGAGGAGTTTCTTGCCTTTTGCCTGTACCAGAACTCCGCGCTAAATGTCACTTCTGGGTAGCCCTCATACCACCGGACAACATGAGACGCCTCCTCACTCTGACGGCCTTTCTTACATTGGCCCGGAAGTCATGCGACGAAATGGCGTGGCTGTCAAATGCGGCCACAGCGTTGCAAGTGCGCGCGATAAGTCTTGGGGGGTTGTGACTATGATGAGAGACGCAAGGCCTTCAGGACCAGACAAGCCCAGCAGAAGGGACACTGCTGAAGGGTATGCGGAAATAGCTGAGCTGTTTGAAGCACGCTACCCTAGTTTCGTCCGCTATTTTGTCAGCCGCTGTGGAAACCTTCCCGAGGCGGAGGACCTGGCGAGCGAACTCTTTGACCGCTTATTGCGGTCTGCACACCACATTGCTCCTGTGCGGCCGGCAATGGAGGCGTGGCTGTATGTCACGGCCCATAACATGGCTGTGGACTATTTCCGCCGCAAGGGACGTTTGGACAAGAGCACGCCCTTCACAGAAGAGGTTGACAGTTATTCGGCGGATAACAACTATGAAGCTTGGGATGATAAGATTGATAATAAGGCTGCTCTGGCCCGGGTCCTGGCTGCTATGGAGCAACTGAGCGAGGGACAGCGTAAGGTCCTGTCGCTGCGTTTTATGGATGGTCTGGCAGGAGCCGAGATAGCACTCTTGCTAAAGAAAAAGCCAGGGGCAGTGCGGGAAATGCAGCGGGCTGGCCTTGAGCATCTGCGTCTTATCCTGCGCAAAAGGGGAGACGGCCAATGAACGGCCAAGAAAAGGCGAGCCCTTCGCTAGAGCAAGCGCTTGATGAGTGCTTGGACCTTCTTGTAAGCAGTGGTTGTTCCCAAGAAATGTGCCTCTCCCGCTTCCCAGAGTACGCCGGGCAGTTGGAGCCCCCTCTTTCTGCCTTCATCGCATCCAGGAGCGCCATTCACCAGGTACCTGGACCAGATACCATGCTGCGGGCTAGGCGGAGGTTTTATGAGACCAGGGATGCCCTTTGCCGGCTCCCTACTCAGGACGGAGCCGGTGGCAGGTCGTGGGCAGGGGCATTTTCTTTGGCGTCTCTCGCAAACTGGTGGCGCAGATGGCCGGCAGTTGCCCTGGCCTCCACGGCCATCGCCTTCACGACGATAGCTGTGAGCGGCCTCTTTATGTTTGTCCGGCAATCATTGCCCGGTGAGGCCCTGTATGGTATCAAAGCCAGCATTGAGGACGCCCAGCTTGCCCTTTACCCCTCCGATGAGCGGCGGGCTGTCCAAGCGGTGCGATTGGCCGAACGCCGTGCGTGGGAAGTTGCCTGGCTGCTGGATAAAGGGGATACCACCAGGGTAGACCCTACGCTGTTAAAGCTGGACCAGCACCTTCAGCTAGCTGTGGGCATCGTGGCCAGTCTGAAGAAGGAATCAGGGGCTACCCAGGTGCAGCGTGTCTTACAGACCACTGCAGATGAAGTCTTTCCTGCCTTTGAGTCCCTGGCGGAGCGACACAATGCTCTTCCCGAGGATATTATTGATATCTCCGCCAGGAGTGTCAGACATTCCTTTACTAGCGCGCTCTTGGCCGTCAAGCAAGTTCAAGACACAATAGATGAGCTTCCGCAATCTGGTCACACCGAGACTGCCAAACTCCTCCAGCCCCTCGGGGCCGGGGATCAACAAACGTCTCAACCCCTTGCGATACCGGAAGGGGAGGATATAGTACCAAGGACTCCCAACACCGGCGTCATGGGACAGACACCAGAGAATGGACTCGCAGAAGGGGCCATAAACGAGGTGCTGAAAGGTGTGGAAGAGGAAGAGAATGACAGCGTTGCTGATGGCCCGTTGCCTGAGCAAGAACTTGAAGTCGTGGTAGCAAGCCCGCTCTCTAGTGATGCCCAGGTGAGCAATGTCACCGAAGCCGGCCCGCCGTCTGGGAAGGGGCCTGGGGCAGCGGCGGCAGGCAAAAAGAACAGCGATAAGCAGGAGAGTAAAGGCGCCGGGGGAGGCCCGCCGCCTGGCAAAGGGCCTGAAGCGGCGGTGGCAGGCAAAAAGAACAGCGATAAGCAGGAGAGTGAAGGTACAGGAGAAGGCCTGCCGCCTGGGAAGGGGCCTGACGCTACAGCCAGCGATCCTCCTCAAACCCAAGGAGGAAAAGGCGGTGGTAATGGCCAAAAAGCTTCCGCGCCGGGAGGGCAAAAGGGCAATGGCCCCAAATAAAACAGACCACGCAGGGGCCGGGCTCCAACGCTAGCCCCCGTATGAATGGAGCGGGGGACGGGACTCGAACCCGCGACAACCTGCTTGGAAGGCAGGAGCTCTACCAATCTGAGCTACCCCCGCTCGGAGGAAGGCCACTCTCAGTGTAGCGTATTGGGGGTTGGTATCGCTAGGATTGCGGCGCAGGTGACACACCTGGCAATTGCAGAGGAGTACACCCCCACAGCGACGGCCGCAAATCTTGCGGCCGCCGCTGCATATATCCGGGCTTGCTAATCGTTAGATGACCCGCTTCTTCATCCACGGGCCCCACAGGAAGTAGGGGATGTACACGGCAACCCGGACGAACCCAGCTATGGAGATGGCCCAGGCTATTCCAAACTGGCCGAGATGCCCTATTGACGGCATGGTCAGGCTCAACCCGAATAGCCCCAAGTGCAGGCTCTGGCCGGACAGCAATAAGGCTAAGGGCTGCTGCACCCCCCATATGGCAAGCAGGGTGATCAGCATGGGGGCAAAGGTGTCCCCCGCAGTATTGAAAGACTGGGCAAAGACTTGCCCGACCCCTAAGAACAGGTAGCTGACCACAAGGATACGCAGCCAGTCCGTCGCCAGCGGCACAAGGTCGGCGTTTCGTGTAAACACCTTCATCAAAGGTGCGGCAAACACAAACATCAGCACCGCAGTGAGGAGCGCCAGCGCCGATACGTAGCCCACCGCCCAATAGACCGTCTTGACGGCCCGGTCCGGTTTGCCTGCCCCAAGGTTCTGCCCTACCAGCACCCCAGTGGCTCCGCCCATCCCCTGGGCGCCCAGGTGAGCAAGGTTTTCCGCACGGCGGGTCAAAGAAAAGGCTGCAACCGCCAAGGTGCCGAAAGTAGCGACTATGCCTACTACTACAAGCTGGGCGATGGACCGCTCCATCCCTGTTACCGAAGCTGGCAGTCCCAGCTTTGTTGTCCTCCAAAGGACAGGCGGGTCCAGCCGGTACCCCCGCATGCTCAAATGGAGTTGGGACTGTCCAGTGAACAGGGCGCGGAAATTCCATGCCGCTCCTAACAACTGGGCCAGCACGTCGGCCAGCCCAGCCCCAGGGATGCCCATTGCCGGCAGGCCCAGCCAGCCAAAAATAAGGAACGGCGAGAGGACAATGTGGGTTACCCGGGTGAGGGTGGTTGCTCTGAGGGGAATGATGGCGTTGCCAGAGGCTTGCAACGCTGCTCCCCCCATTTGCCGGAAAGCAAACGCCGCCGCTGCAACAAACTGCAACCGCAGGTAATTGGCCCCGGCGTCAATGACATCCTGGCCCAGGCCCAGCATGCGCAGGAGCGGAATAGTCAGCAAGACCCCTGCCACAGCAACGGCGATAGAGAAGCCGGCGCTGAGAGTGAAGCCTTGAAGGGCAAGGTGGTTGGCCAGAGCTGGATTCTTTGCGCCGATGGCCCTGGATACCTGGGCCCTCATGGCAGTGTCAAAGCCCATGCGTCCGCTCATGACCAGTTGCTTATAGGTCTGGGCGGTACCTACGCCCGCAATAGTGCTGGTGCCGATGATGCCTGCCCAGAAGATGTCCAGGAGTTGGTCAAGGACGTTAAGGACGCCTTCCACTACCTGGGGCCACGCAAGCCACCACAGGTTCCTGGGAATGCTGCCGGTGGTCAGGTCGCGCCCCCTCAGTCTGCGGCGCATCCCCCCTCCTTCACCACGGCCGCGCCCCATAGGCGCCAGCGTAGCCTCTGCAACGAAGTTGTTGTTAGAGGGACCGTTTGTAGGGGCGCCGTTCTGAGGGTGGGATTGGGAGGAGGCAGTGGTCTGGGTTTCAGGGTCTTGGGCTTGCAATAGAGAAGGCCCCTTTCTCACGAATGACTTTCACATGGGGGCCTGGTGCCGGGGCTGTGGCCGGGGGCGTCGCCTGGGGGATGGGGTAAGTTCTTGCCGAATCCTTCCGGGAGCGGCGTCGCTGGAGCAACGCGAGCGGTACCGAGGCGCTTGTTATGTTGAGTAGATCCGACAATACTCTTTCAGGGGACTCTAGTCAAGAGCGTCAGGAATCCTGGTTTCAACCCTTATGAGCAGCTAACAAATGGGATTGGTCAGGGGAAAATGGGATAAGGGTACGTCTTGTCTTTTCATGAACAGTTGGATATAGTACCTCCCATATTCATAGACAGCGTTTATGGCTCCTTCCTCTCCCACCTCAAACGGAGTGGGTGAACAGGGAGTGATGCTGTACGTTAACGGGGAGGGTAATCAGAAATGATGCCAATGACACCGGCTTTGATGGATGATGTGCGTGTCCTGGACCTCAGCCAGGGTATCGCTGGCCCCTTCGCCGCCAAGATCATGGCGGACTTCGGGGCCGACGTGATCAAGGTAGAGCCCCCCGGGGGAGAAAAGGGTCGTATGATGGGGCCCTTCTTTAAGGATGACCCCCATCCAGAGAAAAGCCTGTTCTTTCTCCTGCTCAACCTCAATAAGCGGGGTGTTACCCTCAACCTGGAGACCAAGACTGGCCAGGAAATCTTCAAGGAGCTCGTGCGCCAGTCGGATGTTGTGGTGGAGAGCTATCAGCCCGGGTATCTGGCCTCCCTGGGATTGGACTATGAAAGCCTGGAAAAGATCAACCCCAGAATTATTATGACCTCCATAACCACCTTTGGCCAGTACGGCCCCTATAGCCACTACAAAGGAGAGGAGATCCTGGCCTATGCCATGAGCGGCATCATGAGCATCAGCGGGACCTCTGACCGGGAACCATTGAAGCACGGCGGCTTCCAAGGGCAGTATGAGGCCGGCATCAACGGCGCCCTTTCCTCTTCCTTCGCCCTCCTCATTCGCGACTTCTCCAACGAAGGCCAGCACGTGGATGTCTCCATCCAAGAGGTCGTTAACTCCACCATGGTAAGCAACCAGCCCTTCTATAGCTGGACAGGTGCAGTACAGGGCCGCAGGCGTCCCCTGGGAACCATGTATGGAAACGTCATGCCCTGCAAGGACGGCTTCTTTATCAGCCAGGGCGGCGGCGGCGCAACCTGGGATGAGATCGCCAACTTCTACGGCGAGGAGATCCTCAAAGAGCCTCGCTTTGCCAACAACGACCAGCGGGCTCTCAATGGTGAGGAGTTTGACAAAATCATCGTTGAAGCGGTTAAAGAACGCACAATGAAGGAAATGTTCAAGACGGCGTCGGAGCAGTACCGTATGCTCTTCGGTATCGTCCAGACTCCTAAGGACCTGGCCGAGTGTCCCCAGTTGGAGTCCCGCGACTTCTATCAAATGGTGGACCACCCCGTCATGGGCAAAGTCCGGGTACCTTTCCGGCTGTTTAACATGAGCGAAACCCCGGCTCAGTACCGCATGCCATCGCCGCTGCTGGGACAGCACAATGAAGAGGTGTACACCAAGCTGCTTAGATACACCAAGGAAGACCTGGTACGGTTGCGGGAGCTGAACGCCCTCTAGGGTTTGCCTGTAAACGGTCAATCCCTGCCAGGCAGGGCGTATAGCGAGGCGATTATGACCAGACTTCCCTTAGAAGGCATACGAATCCTAGACTCTACCTATATCTTTGCGATGCCCTATGCCTGCGGCATCCTCACTGACCTGGGAGCAGAGGTCATCAAGATTGAAGGGCCCGGCCATGCCGACGCCATTCATAACTCCGACTCCTTCTACGACAACAATCCAGGCGCCGACTCCTGGAACCGCTCAGGCACCTTCAGCCAGCTCAACCGCGGGAAGAAGTCCCTTACCCTTGACCTCAGCAAACCTGAAGGCCGTGAAGTCCTGAAGGAGCTCATCAAGGTCTCAGATATCCTGGTGGAGAACTTTACGCCGCGGGTCATGCGCGGCTGGGGCCTTGACTACGCCAACGTCAAAAAGCTCAAGCCGGACATTATTATGGTGTCCAATACCGGCTTTGGCCACGGTAACGGCCCCTACGCCCTGTATCCCGGCCAGGCTACCTCTCAGGAGGCTACCCACGGCCTGTGCCACATCACCGGCTACCCTGGGGACATCCCCTCCAAGGCCGGCCACTCCTATGTTGACTTCCTGGCCTGCTGGGCGGCATTGCTGGGAATCGCCAGCGCTCTCCGGTTCCGCGGTAAGACGGGCAAGGGCCAGTGGATAGACGTGGGTATGTACCAGTTGGGGTGCTATTTCACCAGCGAGTACATCATGGACTACATTGCCAACGGGAATATGGGGGAGCGCATAGGCAACCGCCATCCCCAGCGTGCCCCCCAGGGGTGCTATCCCTGCTCTGGTGATGACCAGTGGTGTGTGATTTCCGTGGGCGATGACCAGGAATGGGCAACCCTCTGCCAGGCCATGCGCGTCCCTGACCTTGCCAGTGACCCTCGCTTTAGGACCCTCCACGACCGCAAAGAGCACCACGACGAGTTGGACCGTATTATTTCCCAATGGACCAAAGGGTACGAACGCTACACCCTTATGGAGTTGCTGCAAGGGATGGGCGTCCCGGCAGGTGCAGTCTTTGATGCCCAGGATACTAGCCTGACGCCCCATTACTGGGCCAGGGGCTTCCTGGAGAAGCTGCCCCCCGCCCCGGAGCGAAAGCTGGGCGCAACGGTCCTCATGGGACGTCCCTGGCAGTTGAGCAAGTTACCTCTCCAGATTAAGGGGTTGGGCCCCAAGTGGGCCCAGCATAACGACCCAATCCTGCGCCACCTTGTAGGGTTGGACGATGACCAGATTGGCGAGCTGCAAGATCAGGGGATCATCGGAGACGTCCCCCTCAACA
>JACQOP010000061.1 GCA_016202485.1 Chloroflexota bacterium
ACGTCCAGGTGGGCCACAGCCTCGGCGGCGGCCAGGATCTGGGGGGCCTCGCCCCCTGCCTGGATGCACACCTGGCGGTAGACAGCGACCTCCTGCTCCTCCAGGCGCTCTCGCGCGTTGAGGACAATGCTCTCGTACTCCTTCAGCTCCGGGGTGATGAAGCGCTCGCCGCTGGTGATGGTCTGGCGTCGCTGGTAGGAGTCGGGCACCTTTGCCAGGTTGGGCGTGGTCACCTCAATATAGTAGCCAAAGACCCTGTTGTAGCCGACTTTCAGGTTACGGATACCCGTGCGCTCCCGTTCCACCGCCTCCATGTGGGCAATGTAGTCCCGGGCGTCCCGTGCGGCCAGGCGGAGGTTATCCAGGTCCGCCGAGAAGCCTTCCTTGATGACCGTGCCGTCGCCCACCTGGCCGGGCTGCGGGCTGATGGCCGCTGCAATCAGGGCGGCGGCGTCCTGGCAGGCGGGCATGTGGGGCAGGAGCCATGCCAGCCGGGGGGTTTCACCGGCCTCTAGGAGTGTCCGCAGCTCCGGCAGGGCCTGGAGGCTCTGCCCCAGGGCGATCACCTCTCGCGGCAAGGCCAGGGTGCTCTTGACCCGGTTGGCCAGGCGTTCCATATCGGCGATGCGTCCCAAAAGCTGGAAGGCGTCCTTTCGCAGGCGAGGGTTGCTATGTAGGGCGGCAACGGCATCCTGGCGCTGGCGGATGGCGGCCAGGTCCAGGAGGGGCTGGCCCAGCCAGCGGCGCAGGAGGCGCGCCCCCATGGGTGTCCTGGTGAAGTCCAATACCGCCAGGAGAGAGTGGCCTGTAGCCTCGCCGCGGCCTGGGGCAAAAAGCTCCAGATTACGGCGGGTCTGAGCGTCCAGAAGCATCGTGGAGCCGGTGTCATAGGTGCTCAGGCCGTCCAGGCGGGCCAGGGCCTCCTTCTGGTTGGCTGCTAGGTAGGCAAAGAGGGCGCCGGCGGCCCCCACCGCCAGGGGCAGGCCCTCGCAGCCGTAGCCCTCCAGAGTGGCTACGCCCAGGCGCTCCATGAGGAGACGGCGGGCGGGTTCCAGTCGGAAGGCGGCAGCCTCCAGAGCGGCTTTGACATAGACGGCGGGCAGCAGGTCTTCCTGGCCCTGGGGCAGGATGACCTCCGCTGGGGAGAGACGCTCCAGCTCCAGGGCCAGAGCCGGGAGGGAAAATTGTGTGAGGGAGGCTGTGGTGCTGGCGCTGACATCTATGTAGGCCAGGCCGGCGGCGTCACCCTCAATGCAGACCGAGGCCAGATAGTTGTTGGCGTGCTCCTCCAGGAGGCCCGGCTCCACCAGGGTGCCAGGAGTGACCACGCGGACGACCTCCCGATCTACCAGGCCCTTGGACGTAGCACGGTCGCTGGTCTGCTCACAGATAGCGACCTTGTGCCCGTTCTTGATGAGCTTGCCCAGGTAGCTCTCCAATGCGTGGTAGGGGATGCCCGCCAGGGGGTGGCGCTGGCCTGCGCCCATCTCCCGAGACGTCAGGGCGATGTCCAACTCCCGGGCGACTACCTCCGCGTCCTCGTCAAAGGTCTCGTAGAAGTCACCTAGGCGGAAAAGGAGGATGGCGTCCGGGTGCTGGCGCTTGATATTCAGGTATTGGCGTCGGATGGGCGTAGTCACCTGAGCCTCAACCCCCTTCACTCTGGAAGGGGCCTTGCCATTCTACCATCAGGAGTGTGGGCATGAGGAAGAGGGTATGCGGGATGCCTCTGTGAGATTGCAATGCGCCCGGCACTTTGAGAAATTCACCACAATGGACTATTGCGTACTAGTTCATTCTGAAGGTATAGTACCTTTTGACGAAACTAATGACTAGTCCAAACGGAATGATGCCTATGCACTAGTACTATGGAGAATCTGCCATAGAGCCTAATCACTAAAGCGTAAGTATGGGGCCGAAGGGCTCTCTCGGCGCTACTCTTTGGCGTCCGACGGGAATAATCCACATGTAATCCTCCCACAGCTCAGAATCCCGGCTTCTGAGCCTGCCTAGACCGCTTCCGTTGCACTCTGCCAAAGCAAGGACCTCCACTCCTTTACTTACTGGCGGCAGCGCGACTGAGTCTGCAAAAGTCTTGGATAGACCAGAAAGGGGAGTACTTGTGCCTGTACTGCGCGCTCAGGTGTTGTATTACTGGGACACCACATATACATGTGAAATGCACATGAAGGAGGTACAGATGCACAGTTCGGGATGGCGCGATGATTCCCTCCTCTTTCCCTACTTCAAGCGTCTCCTGTGGTATGTTTCCCTTCCGGTACTCCTCCTATTATTTCTTCAGCTTACTCAGAGCACGGGTACGGTCAGCGCCTCCTCTCTCCCAGCGCCTGGCCAGATACCCGCCTCCGCTTCAACAGACCTCAATGTGGTCTACGACGACAGCCTCGCCTGGGAGAACTGGAGCTGGAATACCTCGGTCAACTTCTGGGCAACCTCGCCCGTATACTCCGGGTCCCGCTCCGCAGCCATCACCTACAACGCCGCATGGGCTGGCTTCCTGGTCCACACCAGTAGCTTCTCCACTTCCCCCTACTCCGCCCTGGAGTTCGCCATACGCCCCAACAGCAAGGGCCTCTCCGCCATCAACGTCTCGCTCTACAACACCAGCAATAAACCGATCCGAGTGGTGAACCTCAAGGACTATGCCACGCCTGCCGCGAATGGCTGGTACCTCGTGTCCATCCCCCTAAGCGCCTTGGGAGCATCCAATACCACCATCACCGGCGTCCAGTTGCAGGACAACACCGGGGCGGCCCAACCAACCTATCACCTGGACCAGCTCCAATTTGTGACTAACCGCACAGTCTATGACGACAGCCTTTCCTGGGAGAACTGGAGCTGGAATACCTCGGTCAACTTCTGGGCGACCTCGCCCGTATACTCCGGGTCCCGCTCTGCGGCTGTCACCTACAACGCGGGATGGGCTGGGTTCCTGGTGCATACCAACGGCTTGTCCACATCCCCGTACGACGCGCTGGAGTTCGCCATCCACCCCAACAGCAAGGGCCTCTCGGCTATCAATGTCTCCCTGCACAACACCAGCAACAAACCAATCCGGGAGGTGAACCTGAAGAACTATGGGACCGCTGCCGCGAATGGCTGGTACCTCGTGTCCATCCCCCTGAGCGCCTTGGGAGCGTCCAACACCACCATCACCGGCGTCCAGTTGCAGGACAATACAGGAGCCGCCCAGCCAACCTATTACCTGGACCGGCTGCGTTTCGTAGGCGGTGGTGCTGCAACGTCCGGGTCCACGGCAATTTATTTCAAGCCGACCCAGTGCCCCACCTACATAGACGAAATCATTAAGGAGGCGTCGGCAAAGTACAACATCCCCCGCTGGTTCTACTACGCCCTCATCCAGCGGGAGTCCAGCTTTAATCCCACCTCCGATAACGGGCGGGATAAGGGGCTAACACAGTTGGGGGGCGTTTGGTATAACGGCAAGCGGTATCCGGA
Source organism: Chloroflexota bacterium (assembly GCA_016202485.1). Classification (GTDB taxonomy): domain Bacteria; phylum Chloroflexota; class Dehalococcoidia; order Lucifugimonadales; family JACPCL1; genus JACPCL1. The sequence continues at coordinate 3,481 of JACQOP010000061.1, forward strand.
GGACCTGAGCGTCCCCAACGATAACCACAAGCAGTACGCCTGGGACATGAACTTTGACAAGTACGGCAAATGGGTCCTCATGAGCCAGGTGACCCCCTTGACCGACTGGTTTGACCCCAAACAAAACCTGGACCGGTTCACTACGGGTTATGCCGTTCCCGCCTTCATCCTCTTCAAGACCCGCTATGGGGAGAGTGACACAGCGACATGGCGACGGGTGGCCTACCACTGGAACAAGGGCATGTATGCCACCTACGACCCTAGCAATACGGACTACCTTGGCCTGTACGACAAGTACGTCAGCACGTTCAAGCCGCTGGTAGAAGCCACCGACGGCGTTTGGAAGGGGCCGCCTCGGTTGCCGTAGGCGCGCCATTGATTCACCCCAGGGCAGCCCTTGCTTGCAGGGGCTGCCCTGGGGTTCCCCGAAGACTTCAGTGTCCTAGCGCCACCCCCGTACCCTTATCTGCGGGACATGCGTCTTGACATGGGGGCGGCGTCGGGGTATTGTCAGGCCGTCGGGCTAACATACCAGTTCCGAAAGGGGGCTTATCGTGGGTCTCACTGAACGGCTAGCAGACTGGGTTGCTTTGGTGAAGTATGAAGATATTCCACCTGAAGCCTTTGACCAGGCCAAGAAGTCCATCCTGGACTACATTGGCACAACTGTCTACGGCTCCACCACGCCGCTAGGCCAGATCATGATTGACTACACCCGGGAGCAGGGCGGCGCCGGCCAGGCCCGGGTGCTGGGTACCGATATCAGGACCACCAGCGTCAACGCCGCATTTGCTAACGGCGCCCTGGGCCATTCCGAAGACTTTGATGACCTGGGCGGCGTCGGCGGGCATCCCGCCGTCGTGCTCACTCCCACCGTTTTGGCCCTGGGCGAGGAACTGAACCTCTCGGGCAAGGACATGCTCCTGGCATGGGTGGTCGGTTATGAGGTGGGTACGCGCCTCAGCAGCAACCTGCACCCGGACCGGGACTGGCATCCCACCGCCATCTTTGGCACCATGGCTGCCGCGGTGGCCGCCAGCAAGATTATGAAGCTGGATACCTGGAAGACCCGCATGGCTATGGGCATCGCCGGCTCCGAGGCGGCAGGCCTGCGACGCAACTTCGGCACCATGACCAAGCCCTTCCATCCCGGCAACGCCGCACGCAGCGGCATCGTCGCTGCTAAGCTGGCTTCCCGGGGCTACACCTCCGACCCGGACATCATTGAGGGCCGTCAGGGGTACGCCGACTGCTTCGGCGGCGTCAAATGCAACCTCCCCGGCGTGGGCCTGCACCTGGGCAAGTTCTATTACCTGGCGGTGGAAGGCACGCGCATCAAGCCCTGGCCCTGCTGCGGTGGCAACCATACGACGCTCACAGGCTTGATGGACTTTGTCCACAGGTTTGAGTTGAACCCCGACGAGATTGAGCACATTGAGCATATCGGCGCGGGCGTGCCCGGTATGGGCGCCCTGGTGCGCACCGAGGTCCATGAGGGCCTGGAAGGCAAGTTCTGCCTGGAGTACAACATCTCCGCCGCCATCGTTGACCGCAAGGTTGACCTCACTACCTTCACCGATGAGCGGGCCGATAGGGGCGACCTCCAGGAGTTCATGAAGAAGGTACACCGATCCCAGAACCCGGACGTGGCCCTGCGCCATGAGCACATCGCCAATGGCGATAACTCCTCCTGGCTCGTCATCAGCATGAAGGACGGCACGGAGCATCGCGTGGACTTTGGCCCTGCCATGCACCTCACCGGCGACGCCGTGGTGGACAAGTTCCGCCTGACCGCTGGCGCCGTCTTCCCTCACGACTCTCTAGGCACGGTGGTCCAGACGGTCCAGTCTCTGGATGCCCTGCCCAGCGCCCGCAACCTGGTGGACGTGGTGACGCTGAAGTAGGCTCCCTAAGCCCTACGATGCAGAAGCGCCCGCCCCGATGATATCGGGGCGGGCGCTTCTACGAGCGGCGGATGTGCTGTCTGTATGGATAGGGCAGGGCAGAGGGCTAGACGAGCTTATTTACTTGAACCACGTCGCCGGGGCCGAGGTCCAGGCCATAGACGGCCTTGTGCAGGTCATGAACGGCCTGGGGCGTAGGCGCTTCAACCAGGCACCACGCATCGTTTGCGCCGATAAAGGCGTTGAGCGGCTTGATGCCATTGGTGACCTTCCCCGCGTGGATGTCGGCTACAACCTGCTGAGTCTGCTGGGGTGTCATCTGGGGGACCTTGTGGTGGTCTAAATAGACTGGCATACTTCCCTCCTTTGCTTTGTTCGCGGGCGTTCTTGAGGTGAAAACTCTGCCCTTTACCCATTGCTGAGCAGCCCACCCATGCGGTTTGCTCTAGAGAGATTGACCCGCCGTCGCAAAAAGAGGATACCCCGGCAAGACGGCGAGGACTACCCTGAATCCCCTGTATTTTAGATGCAGAACACCCTATTTTGATATAGAACACCCTGCATCTACATCGGCTCCTAGCCTTGCGTGCGCCCCCTACGCTACCTCATTGTTGTCAACAGCGCGAGGGTGCGAAGAAAGACCATTACGAGGATGGGATACCGGCTGATGCATCATCCTCCAGGGCTTGCGAATCCGCCCGTTCTTTAGCGCTGCTCCTCGCTCTTGACCACACCCCACATATTGCCCTGGGGGTCGGATAGGATGGCAAAGGTCACCATGTTGGGGATGACGGTGACGGGCATGACGATGCTGCCACCGAGCTGGACCGCCTTGTCCAGGTAGGCCTGGGGGTCGTCCACTTCCACGTAGATGCTGACGCCCCTGGGGGCCTGGGCCTGGTAGTGGATGGCGCCGTCGGCCCCCCGGCCTGCGTTGGTTAGGACCAGGCCGTAGGTATATCCCGGTTCCATCGGGACAGGGTTGATGGTCCAGCCGAACAGGTCCTTGACGAATTGCTGTACCTTCTCCGCCTCGGGTGTGTTGTACTCCCAGTGGACAATAGGGTTAGGCATGGGTTGCTCCTACTGTTTGTTGCATTCAGTATCTGTTCGGCCTTTGCCGGCCAATTAGTCAACGTCTGGTGGGATCCTAGACCGGATAGTGTCTCAGGCATCCTGCTGCATGGTTGCCCTGACCATCCCCACCTTTTGTTCATCGGTAAGGTTTGAGGGAACGTCAGGATGTCTTATCTGGGCTACGTGCTCATCCATTGCTATTACCATTGGCTGAATAGCGGCGACGTAGCTGTCTGCATCAACGTGAACTTTTGCGTCGCATATGCATGTGATGGTGAATTGCATGGTTTTGCCTCCTCCTCTTGGATTGCAGGACTTTACATCGTTTGTGGTTGTTGCTGCGCCCACGGGTCTGGGCCAGGGTCGCCGCCAGAGGCAATGGCCGCCAGTCGCTCCAGGTAGTGTATCCAGCCGGCCTGGTGCTGTTCCTGCGCCGGCTCCGGCAGGCCCAGGTGGCGCAAGCGCACCAGGGTGCCGTTTCCCTGTGGCGTGAGCGTGATTTCTAGGGTCGTGCTGCCAGGAGGCACTGGACTGCCCTCGCCTTCCCATCCCCAGGTAAAGACGACTCTGGTATTGGGAACTACCTCGTGGTACCGGCCCACGGCGATGTCCCGTCCTGTTACGTTGATCCGGTAGCTCCCACCAGGCCTGGGGTCTAGAATAGCTTCAGTGCCCATCCAAAGGACCATCCTGGCTGGGTTGGTGAAGAACGGGAAGACGGTCTCCGGCCGCGCTGCAATCCATATCTCCTGTATCAGAGGCTCAGTTGCGCCGTGCTGCAACGTCCTTGCTCCTTTCCTCGGCCTCTGCAACCTGGGCCAGGCGTTGAAGGCCCTCCTGCCAGAAGCTCTCCAGGTACTGGCGCACCTCTGCCAGGGCCTCGGGCCGGGCGCGGTACAGCCGCCGCGTGCCTTGCTGTCGCACGCTGACCAGCTTTGCGTCCACCAGGACACGCAGGTGCTGGGAGATGGCGGGTCGCGTGACCGGGAAGTGGGAGGCGATCTCTCCCGAGGCCATTTCCCGGGCGATAACCAGGCGCAGGATGTCCCGCCGGGTGGGTTCAGCAATGGCCCGCAGTATGGTTTCCATAGTGACAGGTATTATAAGCAGATGCTTACGTAAGTGTCAACTAACTGAACAAATTGGTGACGTATGTTCAGGCCTTGTGCAGGCGAGGGTTATCGTTGCTCTGCTATAATGCCCCCAGGAAGTAGAGAGTGGTAGTGCGACAATACATACGCCCCTTCCTTGCTTGGGCTGCCATCCTGGCCCTTGTATATGGGTCTCTCGGGCCCCTGGTAGACCACCATTTCATGGAGCGGCTGCCCTTCCACGGCCATGTCTTCCTGATGGCCAACCCGGGATTCCATCTCCATCCGGGAGTCTATGCCCATACCTACCCCGATGATGCGCCTCACCGTCACTCGGATGTGCTCTTTACCTCCGACAGCCAGGGGTACTCCGCCGATGGCTTTGCCGGCTGGCAATTGCTGGCCCTGTTGAGCCTGCTGTCCGTAGCGCCGCCCCTGCTGACCCGCTTCGCCGGGAGCCCTCCCAACCAGCCAGCGCATTCTCCCGCCCTCTCACCACC
>JACQOP010000064.1 GCA_016202485.1 Chloroflexota bacterium
CTCTTCTTTGACAACGTGCGCACCCCCAAGAAGTACCTCGTCGGCGAGCTGAACCGCGGCTGGTACGTCGGCGCGCGCCTGCTGGACTTTGAGCGTTCCGGCGTTGGTCGCTCCGCCAGCGGCAAGCGCATCATGGAAGAGATGGTGGAGTTCGCCAAGGAGACCAACTGGGACGGCAAGCCTTTGGCCAAGAAGCCTGAGATCCGCAACCGCCTGGCAGACATGGCCGTGGAGGTGGAGGTCAGCCGCATGATCTCCTATCGCATCGGCTACCTCCAGAGCAAAGGCGAGGTGTTCAACAAAGAGGCCTCGGTGGGCAAGCTCTTCGGCTCCGAGATGCAGCAGCGCCTCTACCGCACCGGCATGTCCATGTTGGGGCTGTACGGCACACTGTCCCGGGGCAGCAAGTGGGCGCCCCTCCAGGGCCGCATCCAGCGCGGCTTCCTCACCTCCTTCAGCTCCACCATCGCCGCCGGCACCTCGGAGATCCAGCGCAACGTCATCGCCAACCGCGGCCTTGGCCTCCCCAGGGGCTAGACATCCAGACTGGTCTATGCTGTCAGCGGAACGGCTACCCCCCTCCCTTTGGCGGGAGAGGGTGACAGCAGGTGAGTGAGAGTACGCCTGCGCCTTATCACTCCCCCGCAACAAATAATAGGCAATCCCTCCCGCGAGGAAGCTTGTGGGGATGCCCTACGTGAGCCGAAGCCGCCGAAGCCCTGAATCCAGTGGGCGGAGCAGCGGATGGGGCTTCTGGGCGGGTTGGACCAATAGCGTATGGTGCAACCTATCAGGTAGCCCCCCAGCATGGGAAAAGGAGCGCCGCCTGGACGGGGGCCGCTGGGGGTGTCCCCCAGCCCTATGAGTGGGCGGGCGGGAACAAGAGCGGTTGCTACCATCAAACAAACGGGCCGGCGGTTAGTCAGTGGCCACGCTCAACAAGAAGGAGACCCACCAATGGACCTTGGCTTTGACGAATCCCAGACCATGCTCCGCAACCTGGCCCGGGAGTTCCTCCAGCAGGAGTGTCCCACCACCTACGTGCGGGCCATGGAAACGGACCCCAAGGGCTACACCCAGGAGATGTGGGAGAAGATTGCCGAGATGGGCTGGCTGGGCATTGCCATCCCGGAGCAGTACGGCGGCCAGGGCCTGACCTTCTTTGACCTGACCCTCCTCCTGGAAGAGATGGGCCGCGCCCTGCTGCCAGGCCCCTTCTTCTCCACCACTGTCCTGGGCGCCATGACCCTCCTGGAGGCCGGCAGCGAGGAGCAGAAGAGCCAGTACCTGCCCCGTTTGGCCCAAGGCAACCTCATTACCACCCTGGCCCTGACGGAGCCCACCGCCACCTACGAGCCTTCCGGCCTCCGGGCCACCGCCGCCGCCAGGGACGGCGGCTACGTCCTCAACGGCGTCAAGCTCTTCGTCCCCGACGCCCAGGTGGCCGACCTCCTCATCGTCGCGGCCCGCACCCGGACCACCCCCAACCCCGCCGAAGGCATTACCCTGTTCCTGGTGGACCCCAAGGCCTCTGGCGTGGCCATCACCCCCCTGGTCACCATCGCCGCCGACAAAGCGGCGGAGGTGGTACTCCAGGACGTGCGCGTGCCCGCCAGCGCGGTGCTGGGCAAGGTGGACGGAGGCTGGCCCATGATAGCGCGCATCATTGAGATGGCCGCCGTGGGTAAGTGCGCCGAGATGCTGGGTGGCGCAGACCGCGTCCTGGACATCACCGTCAACTACGCCAAGGAACGCGTCCAGTTCGGACGCCCCATCGGCAGCTTCCAGGCCATCCAGCACCACTGCGCCAACATGGCCACCGACGTGGAGGGCTGCCGCTATGTGACCTACCTGGCAGCCTGGCGCGTCTCCCAGGCCCTGCCTGCCACCCGGGAGGTGGCCATCGCCAAGGCCTGGGTCAGCGACGCCTACCGCCGCGTCTGCGCCCTGGGCCACCAGAGCCACGGGGCCATTGGCTTCACCAAGGAGTATGACCTGCAGCTCTTCACCCGCCGGGCCAAGACCGCCGAGGTCTCCTACGGCGACGCCGACTATCACCGGGAGCTTGTCGCCCTGGGCATGGGGATGTAAAGGGGGAAGTCACCCTCTTTTCTGCCGCTTCGTCCCTATCCCTTCCAGCGCTGCAACGCAGCGCTGGAAGAGTGCTTTGTGGCCATTTGACCACCTAACAGGGCGCTGAAAAAGGGGAGTCCAGAGGGGCGAAGCCCCTTTGGCAGGGGTCTGGGGGTGTCCCCCAGATATAATTTCTATCCCCTTGCTGGCCTGGAAGGGGGTCGCGGGATGGTCGGAAAGGTTATTTCATCAGCCTGCTGGGCCCAAGAGTCAACTAAAGCTATTTGAGGCTGGCCAGGAACTTTTCTATCTGGGCGTTGACGAAGGGGGCATTGTCCTCGTGGACGTAGTGGTCGGCGCGGGGGACCTCCACCCAGCGGATGTTGGGGTTGGCGCCGGCCATGGCCTGGGCAGCCTCGGCGGAGAGGCTGTCGGAGACGTCGCCGCGCAGGACCAGGGTGGGGCGGGCCAGGCCCTGGGCGAGCGCCCAGGAGTCTATGGCAGGGCCGGTGCTGGTGTTCTGCCGGGCCCTGCCGATGCCCTCCATGTCGTACCTCCAGCCCAGCTTGCCGTTGGGGAGCTCGCGGATGATGCTGCGAGTGCGGATATCGGTGGCCTCCTGGGACATGAGGGGGCGCTCCATGAAGATGTGGGCGCGGGCCTGCTCCCAGGTAGCAAAGGCAGCGGGGGCGTTCTCCATCTCCCGGGCGATGCGTGCGCCGCCGGTCCCTGCGGCCATGCCCGGGGGCCGGGCGCCGGCGTCCACCAGGATGGCAGCGATGACCCGCTCGGGATGGCGGGCGGTGTAGACCAGTGTGTTGCCGCCGCCCATGGAGTGGCCCATGAGGACGAACTGAGAGAGGCCGAGCTGTTCCACCACCTGCTCCAGGTCTGAGACGTAGGCGTTGGTGAAGTACTCGGCGTTGGGGGACCAGTCGCTTTCGCCGCGGCCCCGCTGGTCCAGGGCGATGCAGCGGTAGCGGTCTGCGAACTGGCGGGCGATGGGCTCCCACTCGCTGGCGTTGCCCCGCAGGCCATGGAGCATGATGAAGGGTGTGGCCGTGGCGCTGCCCCATTCCAGATAGCGGAGCTTCAGGCCGTTGACGTGGACGAACTTGCTGGTCACGGTGGTGGTGGCCATGGGTGTCACCTCACTTTCCGCTGGTGTGCGCGATACCCAGAGGATAAAGCACGGCGGGCCTGGACGCAAGGGCAAGCCAGCGTAGGCCGTCTCCGACGGGCCGCCCGTAGCACAGTTGTTACGCTGCGCCAGGCGATGTGGGGATGGTACACGGAAGCGGGGACGACAGGCGTGCTACAATACACCCGGGAGACAGCCAGGATGAGGACCTTCCGCCACAGCATCACGCTTATCTCTGCCGATGGCCAGCGCCGCGTAGAGCTTCAGGCGCAGGTAGACACCGGCGCGACCTTTAGCAGTGCCCCTGGCGAGGTGTTGGAACGGCTGGGCGTGCGACCAGAAAGTCGTGTGCGCCTCCGTCTTGCCAATAATGCCGTTGAGGAGCGTTTGCTTGGCTTTGCCAGGGCGGAACTGGTGGAAGAGGAGAGAATAATTCCCGTAATATTTGGGCGAGCTGGCGAGCCACCCCTTATTGGAGCGACTACTCTAGAGATTTTCCTGCTGGCGGTTGACCCCGCGGAACAGCGCCTAGTGCCGGTGGAAGGGCTGCGTATTGTAGCCTGCCAGGTGGGTTTCTGATAGACTTGCCCTACAGACAGGTGCAGCTATGGCAACGAAGACAAAGAAGACGACCGCTACAACTGAATACCTAACCCTTGACCAGCTTGCTGACATCATCCATTCCCAGGCGCGAAAGTACCTGGACATGAGCGGCCTTGAGTTCATGGAGAAGTACGCTGACGACCACTACAGCATGGACACCAACAACGCCAACATTTTGAGGATGTATACCGGCCTTGCAGAGGGAAAGAAGCGACAATCGCTTATTCAGCGCCTACGTAAACGGTCTCAACGAGACGCTCAACAGAACAATCACGACGAGCCGTCTCAGTCAGAGAGCGGCCAGCACGAGTAGTGCACGCATCCTGAGCCGCTTTGTTGGGCATGCCACGTTACCGCTGGAGCTCAGGCCAAGCGGCAATTTTCTTTTTGTCAATCAGCGTATTCGCCAGGAGGAAAGCGCTGTCCTCGTTGAGTCTGCAACCTATATACTCTCGGCATCTGATGACCTGCGCGATGAAGAAGCCTGGCTTTTCAGGCATGACTATGTGCGTTTTGGGAGTGACAATCATCCCCACGCCCACATCCATATCAACGCAAGGCATCGCTTTACCGGTCAGCCCTTGCACCACATCCATTTCCCATCCGGCCGCATAAGCCTGGAACAGCTTATTGCGTACCTGATTCTGGAGCAAGGCATCCAACTCTTGAGCGGCGGCCGGCAGGAGGATGCAATGGCGCTCCTCCAGACAAACCACGTGGACTTCATGCATCGCCGCACCGACCATGAAGTCTTTCCATGAGGCGGCTTCCATGTCCACCTACACCACCACCACCCTCCAGTCCCACACCCCCTTCCGCGTCGTGTCGGAGTTCCAGCCTACGGGCGACCAGCCCCAGGCCGTAGAGAAGCTCGTCTCCGGCCTGGAGCGAGGCCTGCGAGAGCAGGTGCTGCTGGGCGTGACGGGCTCTGGCAAGACCTTCACCATGGCCAAGGTCGTGGAGCGCGTGCAGAAGCCGACGCTCGTCCTCGCGCCCAACAAGACGCTGGCCGCCCAGCTTGCCACGGAGTTCAAGGACTTCTTCCCCGACAACGCCGTGGAGTACTTCGTCTCCTACTACGACTACTACCAGCCGGAGGCCTACGTCCCCCGCACGGACCTGTACATTGAGAAGGACGCCGACATCAACGAGGAGATTGACAAGCTGCGCCACGCCGCGACCCGCGCGCTGCTGACGCGGCGGGACACGCTCATCGTGGCGTCGGTGTCGTGCATCTATGGCCTGGGGTCGCCGGAGGAGTACCAGAGCTTCGTGGCCTACGTGCGCAAGGGGGAGCGCAAGAGCCGGCAGGCCCTGGTTCGCCAGCTTGTGAACATGCAGTACGAGCGCAACGACTTTGACCTCTC
>JACQOP010000063.1 GCA_016202485.1 Chloroflexota bacterium
ACGTAGACCCGTCGCCGCGGGTCATCTCCGTCCTGGACCCCCATAACCTGGACTACGCCGGTGTAACCTTGGGCCAGATATCCGCCAAGGCAGGCAAGGCCTGCATGGAGTGGGCGGAGCTGGCGGGCCGCCTCTGCCTGGGCGCCGGCGTCAAGGCCATGGCCACCGCCCCCGTCAACAAGGAGGCCGCCTCTCTTGCCGGCTACAAGGAGATCGGTCACATGGAGCTCCTCCAGGCCATGACCAAGGCCACCAATGTCGCCACCATGCTCATCTCCGGCCAGCTCCGCGTCGTCCACCTCACTACCCACCGCTCCCTGCGCCGCGCCTGCGACGCCGTCACCCGCGACAACATTCTGGGCAAGCTCAAGCTCACCGACGACTACTTCAAGCAGTGGGGCTTCCCGCATCCCCGCATCGGCGTCGCCGCCCTCAACCCCCACGCCTCCGACGGCGGCCTCCTGGGCGACGAAGAGGAGATGCAGATTGCCCCCGCCGTGAACGACGCCCGCGCCTTGGGCATAGACGCCACGGGCCCTGTGCCCGCCGACACCGTCTTCAACCAGGCCATTGACGGCAAATACGACGCCGTCCTCTGCATGTACCATGACCAGGGCCACATCCCCGTCAAGGTCCACGGCTTTGAGGAGAGCGTCAGCATCAACCTGGGCCTGCCCCTGGTGCGCACCTCCGTGGACCACGGCACCGCCTTTGACATCGCCGGCAAAGGCATCGCCCAGGCCGTCAGCATGGTGGAGGCCATCAAGCTCGCCGCCATGGTCGCCGGCGGCAAAGGCCTGCCCAGATAGAACGGGGGCTGGCTAGTAGTGTACCGCCACACCTACGCCGCCGCTGATCTCCAGGACCTCCCCAGTGATGGCCCCAGCCTTCTCAGAGCATAGGAACGCCGCCAGGAAAGCGATTTCCGATGCGTCCACGATACGCCCAATGAAGTTGGCCCCCAGCGCGCTCTCATGGGCTCGCCGCTCGTACTCCTCCAGGGTCAGGCCCTGCTGGGCCGCACGCTGGGCAAACCGTTCGGTGCGCGTGGGGCCGGGGTGAATGCAGTTCACGGTGATGCCGTCCTTGCCAAGCTGGCTGGCCAGGGTGCGGGTCAGGTGGACCAGGGCCACGTTACGGGCCCCGGCGCTGATGTTGACGGCGTTGCGGGCGTTGTGGCCGCTGAGGTTGATGATGCGGCCCCATTGCATCTGGCGCAGGTAGGGCGCAGCGGCGCGGCATGTGCGTAACGCGCCCATGTACTTGATGTCAAAATCGCTCATGACGGCCTCGTCAGGAATGCCGTCAATAGGGCCGCCGGCCGAGCCGCCGGGCGTTGCGGCGCTGTTGACCAGGATGTGCAGGCCTCCAAGGGCCTCGGCAGCCTCGGCCACCATGCGGTCCACCTGCTCCTTGCTGGTGACATCGGCCTGGAGGGGGATGATGCGCCGTCCCGTGGCATCTCGCAGCTCTCTGGCCGCCTGTTGCAGGGTAGGCAGGTCCCGGGCGGCTATGGCGATGTCCACGCCTTCCCCCGCCAGCTCCAGGGCGATGGCCTTCCCCAACCCCCGGCTGCCACCTACCACCAGGGCCTTCTTACCAGTGAGACCGAGGTCCATGGTTTGCCTCCATTCATAGGCGGGTAGGGGCGAGTCCCCGACTCGCCCCTACCTTGGTTATCGCCCTCACAAACCTGCTCCTTACCTCTCCCTGAGCATCTGCCGGACCACGTACTGCAGCACCCCGCCATGGCGGTAGTACTCCACTTCTACAGGGGTGTCCAGCCGCGCCAGCGCCTTGAAGCTCACCCTGGAGCCGTCCTCTTTGATGGCGGTCACGTCCAGCACCTTGCCGGGGGTCAAATCTCCGGCGATGCCCGCGATGCTGTAGGTCTCATAGCCGGTCAGGCCCAGGGACGCACGGTTCTGGCCGTCCACGAAGTTCAGGGGCAGCACCCCCATGCCGATAAGGTTCGTGCGGTGGATGCGCTCAAAGCTCTCCGTGATGACCGCCTTGACCCCCAAAAGGAACGGGCCTTTAGCTGCCCAGTCCCGGGAGCTTCCGGAGCCGTACTCCTTGCCCCCCAGGATGATCAGAGGGACGCCGTCCTTCTGGTACTGCTGGGAGGCCTCAAAAATGCTGGTCTCCGTCTTGTCCGGCAGGTGGACCGTGTACCAGCCCTCCTTGCCGCTGGGCACCAGGGCGTTCTTCAGGCGGATGTTTGCAAAGGTGCCGCGTACCATGACCTCATCGTGGCCCCGGCGCGCACCGTAGGTGTTGAAGTCGCGCTTCTGGAGGCCCCGCGACTGCAAGTACTGCCCGGAAGGGCTGTTCAGGTCAATGTCGCCGGCGGGAGAGATGTGGTCTGTCGTCACCGAGTCCCCCAGGGCCGCCAGGACCCGTGCCCCGGTGATGTCCTGCAGGGCCAGGGGCGACGGCGGCAGGTCCTTGAAGATGGGTAGCTCTTTGACATAGGTGGAGTTGGAGTCCCAGGCGTACAGGTCGCCGGAAGGGACGGGCATGGTGCGCCACTTCTCGTCCCCCTCAAAAACGGCCCCGTACCGCTTCTTGAACATCTCCGGGTTCAGTGAGTTGGTGACGCTATAGCGTATCTCATCCTGGGTGGGCCAGATGTCCCGCAGGTACACCGGTTGGCCGTTGGGGTCGTGGCCCAGGGGCTCGTTCTCCATGTCAATATCCACTCTGCCAGCGATTGCGAAAGCCACCACAAGCATGGGAGAAGCCAGGTAGTTGGCCTTGACGTTGGGATGGATCCGGGCCTCAAAATTGCGGTTGCCGCTGACGACGGCGGCGGAGACGATGTCGTACTCGTTGACGGTGCTGGCGACGGCCTCGGGCAGGGGGCCGCTGTTGCCGATGCAGGTGGTGCAGCCGTGGCCAACGATGTGGAACCCCAGGGCCTCCAAGTACGGCAGCAGTCCTGAGTTCTCCAGGTAGTCGTCCACCACCTGGGAGCCGGGGGCCATGCTGGTCTTGACCCAGGGCTTGCGGTCCAGGCCGCGTTCCACGGCGTTCTTGGCCAGGAGGCCCGCGCCGATCATCACCGAGGGGTTGGAGGTGTTGGTGCAGGAGGTGATGGCGGCGATGATGACGGAGCCGTGGTACAGGCTCACCTCCTGGCTGCCGATGCGGATGGGCGCGCCGACTCGCTCGGCGACGGCGGTAGCCGCCCCGCCCCCTGCGGCGACGGTGATGGGGCCGAACTTCTTGTAGGTGTCCGTCAAGGCCGTCTGGAAGGCCTTTTTCATGTCTCCCAGGGGCACGCGGTCCTGGGGCCGGGCCGGGCCTGCCAGGCTGGCCCGCACTGTGGACATATCCAGCTCCAGGCGCTCGTTGAAGTCGGGCTCCAGCGTGCTGGGACTATAGAACAGGTTATTGGCTTTGCAGTACTCCTCCACGGTGCGGATGTGCTTGGGGTCGCGGCCGCTGCCCCGCAGGTAGTTCAACGTTTCGGCGTCCACAGGGAAGAGGCCCGCCGTTGCGCCGTACTCCGGGCACATGTTGGAGATGGTGGCGCGGTCGGCCAGGGGCAGCCGGGCCAGGCCAGGGCCGTAGAACTCCACAAACTTGTTGACCACGCCATGCCTGCGGAGCATCTGGGTGACGGTGAGCACCAGGTCTGTGGCGGTAACGCCGTCTCGCAGTGCGCCGGTGAGCTTCACGCCCACCACCGGCGGCATCAGCATGTAGTAGGGCTGGCCCACCATGACGGCCTCGGCCTCAATGCCGCCGACGCCCCAGCCCAGGACCCCCAGGCCGTTGATCATGGTGGTATGGGAATCAGTGCCCAGCACAGTATCAGGCAGGGCCACGTTGAAGCGGCCCTTCTTGCGGATGCTGACCACGGGAGAGAGGTACTCCAGGTTCACCTGATGGCAGATGCCAGTGCCCGGCGGGACAATGCGGGTGTTCTGGAAGGCCTGCTGGGCCCAGCGCAAGAAGCCGTACCGCTCGGTGTTGCGCTCGTACTCCCGGGCCACGTTGAGGAAGAAGGCGTTGGAGGTGCCGAAATAGTCTACCTGCACCGAGTGGTCAATAACCAGGTCCACGGGTACCAGGGGGTTGACCCGCTTGGGGTTGCCGCCCAGACGCTGCATGGCGGAGCGCATGCTGGCCAGGTCCACGATGGCCGGGACGCCCGTGAGGTCCTGCATCAGCACCCGCGAGGGCATGAAAGGCGTCTCCTTCTTGGGCATGTTCTTGGGGTCCCACTTGGCCACGGCCAGGACATCATCTTCGCTGACCAGCCTGCCGTCCATGTTGCGCAGGAGGGACTCTAGGATAATGCGGATGCAGAAAGGGGTGCGGTCCAGGTTGGCGACACCCAGCTCTTCCAGGCGGCCAAGGCGGTAGTAACTCAGGTTGCCTTCGGGGCTCTTCAGAGATGTCCGGGAACCAAACTGGCTCTGGGTGGTCATGCAAGCGCTCCTCAATAAGTTTCTTCAGAACAGGGTAAGCAGGACTATCGTAAGGGTTCGGCGAGGGGTGTGCAAGGGCGGAAGACGTGGACGCTTTTTCTTGTGTGGATTGCTGGGTTCCGGGATCTCTGCTGACCGACAGGAAAGTGGGGATGTATTTACGAATAGCGGATTTGTTTACTATTTTTGGTGGAAACAAATCCGAGTTGCGCTTACTATTCTCTTTGCTAACAATGATGAATTCGTCACTTCATTTGGAAGGGTCAGTGATGTCATAAGCATGGCAAACACCTGCTATAAGAACGTGCGCTCATAAGGATAGGCCCCAAGCGAGGTTTAGGAAAGGAGCCGATGGCGCACTCACGTTTGCCCAAGGGATGCTCTACAATGGAAACATGACGCAGCTATACAGAAGCCCCTCCATGACCATCGGCAATGTCACCTTCCTGTGGGGCAGCCGCACCTACCTCATGGGCATTATCAACGTCACGCCCAACTCCTTTTCCGGCGACGGCGTCATGGACCAGGACGCCGCCATTGCCCAGGGCCTGCGCTTTGTGGAGGAGGGCGCCGACATCCTGGACGTGGGTGGCGAGAGCACGCGCCCGCCCTCCACGGCCCGGGCCGAGGGCCGGCGCTTCGGCCAGCGGTACGCCGTGCAGGCAGGGGCCATCCCCGTTGAGGAGGAGCTGCGGCGCGTTATCCCAGTGATTGAGGGGCTGGCCACGCGGGTCACTGTGCCCATCAGCGTGGATACCTACAAGGCCGCCGTGGCTAAGCAGGCGCTGGAGGCCGGCGCGTCCATGGTCAACGACGTGTGGGGCCTGCAGGCAGACCCCGGCCTGGCCCAGGTGGTTGCCCAGGGTGGGGCTGTCCTGGTGCTGATGCACAACCAGCACGGCGCCCACTATGATGACCTGCTGCTGGACATCCAGCGGAGCCTTCTGGCCGGCGTTTCCCAGGTGTTGCAGGCAGGGGTCTCACCAGAGCGGATTATCGTTGATCCCGGCATCGGCTTCGGCAAGACGCCCCAGCATAACCTGGAATTGCTGCGGCGTCTGGGGGAGCTGAAGGCCCTGGGCTATCCGCTGCTGGTGGGTACCTCCCGCAAGTCCACCATCGGCCTGGTCCTCGGCCTGCCCGCGGAGGACCGGCTGGAGGGTACGGCGGCAACGGTGGCGCTGTCCATTGCCAATGGGGCGGACATCGTGCGGGTGCATGACGTGAAGGCTATGGCCCGTGTGGCGAAGATGACCGACGCCATTGTCAGGGGATGGTCAAGATGATGGAAGCGGTGGTTGTAGAAGCGGCGAACGCCCTGCGCATCCGCCTGCTACGTAACGCCGAACAGGACTATACACTGATGGCCCGCTGGCTGAGCGACGAGCGGGTGCTGGAGTTCATCTTTGGCCGTGACACCCCCTACGAGTACGCGAAAGTGGTGCAGAAGTACGGGCCGCGCACCGAGGGCCGCGATCCCGTGGTAGCCTGCATCTTTGGGCAGGCGGGGCTACCTCTGGGCTATGTGCAGTTCTACCCCGTCCCCGACGCCGCAGAGTACGGTTTGGAGACAGCGGAAGGCGTCTATGGGGTTGACCTCTTCATAGGCGAGCCCGAGCAATGGAACAAGGGCATCGGCACGGTAATCCTTGAGGCATTCACTCAGCACCTGTTTGATGGCTTAGGCGCAGTCCGAATTGTCATTGACCCGCAGGTCACCAACAGCAGGGCCATACGCTGCTATGAGAAATGCGGTTTCAAGCGCGTGAAGCTTCTTCCTAGGCATGAGTTGCACGAAGGGGAATGGCGGGATGCATGGCTGATGGTCAAAGACAGACCGTGACTGCCGTCTACCTTGGCCTGGGCACAAACCTTGGCGACCGCGAGACAAACCTGCGCCAGGGGCTGAGGCTCCTGGCACAGAAAGTGCACCTGGTACAGGCGTCCTCGGTATATGAGACGGAGCCGTGGGGCTATACCCAGCAGCCCAGGTTCCTGAACATGGTGTGCCTGGGTGAGACGGCCCTTCTTCCCCTGGAACTGCTGGCCTTCTGCCAGAAGGTGGAGCGCCAGGCCGGCCGGAAGCCGACCTTCCGCTATGGCCCCCGGGTCCTGGACATAGACATCCTGGCCTACGACAACCAGGTGGTTGACCTGCCTGGCCTTACCATCCCGCACCCTGGCCTGGAACAGCGGGCCTTTGTGCTGGCGCCCCTGGCGGAGGTTGCGCAGGCATGGGTGCATCCCATCCTGGGCAGGACGGTGCAGGAGCTGCTGGACGCCCTGGAGGAGACGGAGCCCATGTGCCTCTGGGGGCCCAGTCTGCTGGAAGAGGAGCAGGCATGACCGCCCCAAAGCCAGGCAGGTCCCCACGCCGCCGGCAGCCGAAACAGGCAGGGGAGCGACCCTCTCAGAGGACGCACCCTTCCCAGGAAGAAAGCAGTTCCTGGGAGCACGTGGCCCGCTGGTATGACGCCCTGGCGGCCCAGCAGGGCAGCGACTTTCACCAGGGAGTGATCATTCCGGGCGTGCTGCGCCTGCTGGACTTGAAGGCGGGCGAGCGCGTGCTGGACGTGGCCTGCGGCCAGGGGGTGGTGAGCCGTGCCCTCCAGAAGGCAGGGGCCGAGGTCACGGGCGTAGACCTCTCGCCTACGTTGATTAAGCAGGCCCAGCGGCGTTCAGGGAAGGCTGCCCGTTTTCTGGTGGGTGACGCGCGCAACCTGGAGCAGGTGCTGCCTGAATCAGAGGCCTTTGATGGGGCGGTCTGCGTACTGGCCCTGGAAAACCTGGACACGGTGGAGCCAGTGTTTGGGGAGTGCGCGCGTCTGCTTCGCAAAGGGGGCCGTCTGGTAACGGTGACGGCCCACCCCGCCTTCCGTATACCCCGCCAGAGCAGTTGGGGGTGGGACGAGCCCCGGCAGCTACTGTTCCGTGCAGTGGACCTATACCTCTCGCCCCTGAAGGTCCCCATAGAGCTGCACCCCTTCAGAGAGCAGCAGCGAAAACAGGTGACCTGGACCTACCACCGCCCTATTCAGGCCTATGTACAGGGGCTGGCCCAGGCGGGCCTGTGGGTGAACGCGCTGGAGGAGTGGCCTTCCCACCGGAAAAGCCAGCCAGGGCCCCGGGCCAAAGCAGAAGATCGTGCGCGGTTCGAGTTCCCGCTGTTTCTGGCCCTGCGGGCGGTGAAGGTGTGAGGGCCACCTTCTTTCAGTAGAGCGCTCCTACAATTCTCGGTAGTATGCCAGCAGCGTGATGCCGTACCCGATGTCCAGATCAAGGGGCGGGACACGTACGAACCCCATCTGTTGGTAGAGGGTGCAGGCCGCTTCCATGAAAGGGGCGGTGTGCAGGCCCATGGCAACGATACCCAGGGACTGGCACCGTTGCAGGCACTCTGCCACCAGCGCTTTTCCAATGCCCTGCCTGCGGATGGCCGGCCGGACGCCAAGCAGCCGCATAGCAGCCCAGCCTGCCGGCCACCCCTCTCCGGCAGCCTGGCCGTTGGGATAGAAAGTCACGCTACCTACAAGACGGCCCTTTTCCTCGGCAAGAACTAGCTCCGAATGTTCCCACCGTCCGCCTGTATTCCTTATGTCATCCAGGTACTGCTGCCATAGCGAGGACGGCAGATGTGGCTGGTACTCCTGATAGGCTTCTGTAAGCAGCACTGCCACCTCCTCTACTTCTTCATACCGGGCGTTCCGTATCCTAACAGAGGCCATAGCCATTTTGTCCAAGGCTGAGACACCTTCCCTTGTCCCAAGAGCAGCAAGGGCTTCGCTGATCAACTGCTTTCCTCTTCCGGCTCCAGGGTTCTGGACCGATGACCAAACCTGTACCTCAGCAGCGGCCCAGCGCGCCCATTCCTCGGCGACAGTAGCCTGTTGCAAGAGGAACCGTGCACCCAGGCCGATGACATGCCACCTGTTGGGGAAGGGACCGCTGTCGCGGAGGTAACCCTCAAGCTGCCGCTGGAGACGCTCCCGGACTCCTTTGTTGTAGCGTTCAAATCCTCGTAGCGCAGCAAGCAACGCCTCCTTCGTCCCATGCTCGGCAAAGAACACCCGCACCAACGCCTCCGATTCAAACTGGGGCAGCCCAGCCTCCTGTTCCATCCATTCTAGAAGCCGTGCACGGCCTGCTGGAGTGATGGCGTACAGCGTCCTGACCCGCCTGGGGCCAACCTTTTCTTTGGTTGCCTGAGCTAGGCCATGGGCCACGAGGTTTTTGGGCTCCTCGTAGATGGCGCTTTCGGCCCTTGGCCAGATGAGGTCTAGCCCGCGAGTAACCTGTTTGGCCAGCTCAAAGGCAGACCAGGGCTGGACAGCCAGGTGTGCCAGGATGACAAAGGAGGTTGTGGTCAGTTCTTTTTTGGGCCGCTCCATGTTCCCTCCCTTGACAATACTCTAAAGTAGAGTATACT
>JACQOP010000067.1 GCA_016202485.1 Chloroflexota bacterium
GGTCCCGACTTCGTGCGGGACTCGCGATAGAGTCGGAGCTACGGCTCACCAAGGACAGGCTCTGGTTCCCTGGCACCCTCCTAGAGTTAAGGGAATTGTCGGGCAAGGCCCCGCTGCCCCCACAGGAAGGGGTGTGCCTCTCTGGGCTCCCCATTCAGCAGCCCACCAGGGCAGCCTAGACATTGACACTAGTCGTGTCAAGTTATAGACTATGGCCTACATAAAGTAGGTTATTACGCAGTATAAAACGTCCGATGACCCAGAAACGTCAGGTGTCCATCCCCGAAGGGGTCCTGGGAGGGTTGGAGCAGGCTAGTGCAGTCCAGGCTCCCCTTCCGTCGCAGGGGCTTGGGGCGCAACAGGGCCGGGGGCAGGCGACCTCTGGGGTGCAGGGCGTGTATATTATCAGTGTGGCGGCCCGCATTGTAGCGATGCACCCCCAGACTTTGCGAAAATACGAGCGGGTTGGCTTAGTCCATCCCTCACGGACCATGGGGATGCTGCGGCTGTATTCGGAGCAGGACATTACGCGGCTGCGGCTCATCAAGCACCTGGTGGACGACGTGGGCATGAACCTGGCGGGGGTGGAGTTTGTGCTGGGGATGTTCAACCGGCTGCTGGAGGCGCGGAGCCTGCTGGAGGCGGTGCAGGAGGAGCAGGCCTTTGCGGAGGAGGTGCGCCGGGAGCTCCTGCGTCTGTTGCAGGTGCTGGGGATGGAGGAGCCGAGGTAGTAGGGCTGAGGGATGATGGATGATGATGGTAAGGTGGGGGACACAGGGGGCGGGCCGCTGCCGTGGCCCTGTACGGACAGGCGGAACCAGTGGGAGATTCTTCACTCGGCGGTCGCTGGGGATGGCAGGCGTCGTATGACCGCCTCGCTCAGAACGACAATGGCGGAAGGCGTGGGGGATTGGGCAAGGGGCGGGCAGTGGTGGTGAGGGATGCTTCGCTCGGCTATTGTGGGGGAAGCCAAAGGCGGTTGACCACCTCGGTCTAGCATGGCAATCCTTCTATGGCTTTGGATAAAAGCCATCCCCGTAGTTTCGTAGGGATGGCAAGGAGATGGATATGGTCTCAGAAAACAATCCGCCTCAGACCTCTGAGGGGGCACCCGGGAACGGGGCTCCCGGTGGGGGAGAGGCTCTGACGGCTGAAGAACTCCAGGCGCGGCTGGAGGAGGCGGAGCGGGAGCGCAGCCAGTACAAGGCCATAGCGCAACGGGCGCAGGCGGACCTGGTGAACTACCGCCAGCGTGTGGAGCGGGAGCGGCAGGACCAGCACCTGGCGATGGTGGAGCGCACCATCAGCAAGCTGCTGCCGATTGTGGATGACCTGCAGCTTGCCCTTAAACACGCCGGGGAGGGCCGTGGGACTGAGGGGAATGGGGTGGACGCCGCGTGGGTGGAAGGCATCCGTATGATAGAACGCCGGCTCCTCTCACTGCTGGAGTCGGAAGGGGTGACGCCGATAGCGGCGGAGGGGAAAGCCTTTGACCCGTGGCAGCATGAGGCGCTATTCTCGGTAGATGACGCCAGCAAGGAGCCGGGGACGGTGGTGATGGTGATCCGCCAGGGGTACAAGGTGCAGGACCGGGTGCTGAGGGCGGTCCAGGTGGCGATATCCCAGGCCGGGCAACAGGATACAGCACAGCAGAGACAGCCCCAGGCCAAGGAGGCCGGGACTACTGAGGAAAGGGAGGACACGAATGGCTAAGGTTTTGGGTATTGACCTGGGCACGACCAACTCCTGCATGGCAATCATGGAGGTGGGAGAGCCCAGGGTGCTGGAGAACAACGAAGGGATGCGCACCACGCCGTCGGTTGTGGCGGTGAACACGCGCACCAACGAGCGGTATGTGGGGCAGGCGGCCAAACGGCAGGGCGTGACCAACGCGGAGAACACGATTTTCTCCATAAAGCGGTTCATGGGGCGCAAGTTTGGCGAGGTGCAAGACGAGACACGGCGCGTCCCCTACAAGGTGCAGGCGGCTTCCAACGGGGATGCCCATGTGCTGCTGGGGGGCAAGCTCACGTCGCCGCCGGAGGTGTCGGCCATGATCCTGCGGAAGCTGAAGGAGGACGCCGAGGCGAAGCTGGGGGAGTCCATCACCCAGGCGGTCATCACTGTGCCGGCGTACTTCAATGACAGCCAGCGCAACGCCACCAAGGACGCGGGGAGGATTGCGGGGCTGGAGGTGCTGCGCATCATTAACGAGCCGACGGCAGCCTCCCTGGCCTATGGGCTGGACAAGAAGCAGGACCAGACCATAGCGGTATACGACCTGGGCGGCGGGACTTTTGATATTTCCATCCTTCAGATTGGGGAAGGGGTCTTTGAGGTCAAGGCCACCAATGGCGATACCCACCTGGGGGGCGACGACTTTGACCAGCGCATCATGGACTGGATTATAGATGAGTTCAAGCGGGACCAGGGCATAGACCTGCGGAACGACCGCATGGCCTTGCAGCGGCTGCGGGAGGCGGCGGAGAAGGCGAAAATTGAGCTGTCCAACGTGATGCAGACGGAGATCAACCTGCCCTTCATCACAGCGGACGCCTCGGGGCCCAAGCACCTGAACCTGCCCCTGAGCCGTTCCAAGCTGGAGCAACTGGTGGAGGAGATGATAGAGCGTACCATCCCGCCGTGCCGACAGGCCCTGAAGGATGCAGGCCTGACGGTGGACAAGATTAGCGAGGTGGTGCTGGTGGGGGGCATGACCCGGATGCCGTCGGTGGTGAACAAGGTGAAGCAGTTCTTTGGGAGGGAGCCGCACAAGGGGGTGAACCCTGACGAGGTGGTTGCTGTGGGAGCGGCCATCCAGGCAGGGGTGTTGAAGGGGGAGGTGCGGGACATCCTGCTGCTGGACGTGACGCCACTGACCCTGGGGGTAGAGACCCTGGGCAGCGTTATGACGCCGCTGATCCCCCGCAACACGACGATTCCGACCTCAAAGAGTGAGGTGTTCTCCACGGCGGCGGACGGGCAGACGACGGTGGAGGTGCACGTGCTGCAGGGAGAGCGGGCTATGGCGGGTGAGAACAAGTCGCTGGGGCGTTTCATGCTGGACGGGATTTTGCCAGCGCCACGGGGGGTGCCCCAGATTGAAGTGACCTTTGACATAGACGCCAACGGGATTCTGAACGTGTCGGCAAGGGACAAGGCCACGGGGAAGCAGCAGCGCATCACCATTACGGCCAGCTCGGGGCTGGCAAAGGATGAGGTGGAGCGGCTAGTGCGGGACGCCGAATCCCATGCGACGGAAGACCAGCGGCGGCGTCAGGAGGTGGAGACACGGAACATGGCGGACAGCCTGGCCTACAACGCTGAGAAGATGCTGCGGGAGAACAAAGAGCGCATCCCTGAGGACTTGCAGAAGGAGGTGGAGACGGAGACGGCGGCGGTGCGCGCGGCGATGCAATCGGACGACATGGCGGCGCTGACGAGTGCGGTGGGCCGGTTACAGCAGACGATGCAAAAGGTGGGGACTGCCGTCTATAGCCAGGCGGGGGGGCCGGGGCAGCCTGGCGGCCCGGGGCCCAGCGACGGCCCCGGCGGCGGCGATAACCCGCCAGAGGGCACGGTAGAAGGCCAGTACCGGGAGGTATAGGGTATACGGCAGGGCCTACCTGGAGAGGCTGGACACAGGCTATGAGGGAACGCAGGGGCACGCTATAGCGTGCCCCTGCGAGTTTGATACGGGCAAGGGGACGTGTGGGCAAGGAGAGGCTTCACCCTCACCCAAATGCTGCCGGCTTGCCCACAAGGGAGGGAGAGACCAACCACAGAGGACACAGAGGGAGCCGTTCTCTCATGGGAGAGGCGGGACGGGTGGGCCATACCTCATTAACGATGATAGAGGAAATATCGGGAAGGCGTGGTGGAGGAAGCACAGGCGGACACGGGTGTCTGCCCTTAGGGTAGGCAGGGCGCACTGGTGCTAGTGGGAGAGCGGGCTGCTGCCGCGGCCCTTTGCAGGAAGGCGGGGCTGGTGAGAGGTTCTTCGCCGATCAAGGGCACAAGAGGGCAAAGGCTTGTGACCACTTCGCTCAGAATCTTTCATGCCACTAGCCAGTGGCACCCTCAAGGA
>JACQOP010000065.1 GCA_016202485.1 Chloroflexota bacterium
ACCAGAGCCTGTCCTTGGTGGGCCGAAGCTCCGATCTGTCGCGAGTCCCGTACGAAGTCGGGATGCTGAACGTAGTGAAGGCGGCAGCGAACGGGGTGTTGGGTGGGTGGGTGGGGAAAAACGACCCCGACGAGGAAAGAGTCGGGGTCGGCCAAAGCCCCCTTGACGGGACAGGCCGCTCCGGCCGCGACAGTAGGAGCAGCAAGGACCGGGTGAGAGTGAACGTCTATCTACTAATGACCTGCCCAGTAAGAAAGCGTCATGAATTTGCTATGAGTATGAATACCCAGAAGACTTTTGCATGCAAACTTTTTCGTGTATCATAAAGTCTATGACAGAGAAGGCGTTGCTATGACATTACGCGTAAAGCGGGAAGTGAAGCACTGGACCTTCCTTACCAACCACGGCGTCGTCTTCTTTCACATCATGCAGAACCCCGGCGATACCATCCGCCGCATTGCCGACCGCCTCAGACTGGCGGAGCGCACCGTCGCCGGCATCCTGCACGACCTGAAAGAAGCTGGCTACGTGTCCGTTACCAAGGAAGGGCGGCGCAACCGGTACATCGTCCAGCCAGACCTCCCTATGCGCCACCACTCTATGCAAGAGTACTCCGTAGAGGACTTCTTCTTTGAATTATCCTCCGGAGAAGAGGGACCTCCGTCGCCGTAATGCGCCGGGTTCTGGCCAGTCCCCTGGCTTATATGCCCAGGAGCTTCTTGCCATCCTCAGTGAGCATATCAGGTGTCCAGGGCGGCTCAAAGACCAGTTCCACCGTCACATCCTCCAGCCCCTCAAGCTCCGATATCGCCCACTCCGCCTGCTGAGCAATGTATGGCCCCATCCCGCACCCCGGCGCCGTCAGCGTCATCTGCACGTGCACCTCATTGATGTCGCTCACTTGCACGTCATAGATCAGCCCCAGGTCCACCACATTCACCGGGATCTCCGGATCATACACGTCCTTCAGCTTCTCTAGGACTAGTTCCTTGGTTACCTTTGTCATGATGTGCCGCTCCTTGGAGTAGGGGGTAGGAGAAGAAAAGAAGAATTGTCGCTCTCCAATTGTAACAAAGCCCTTGAGCAGGGGTCAAATGCAAGAAGTGTCAGCCCCGGAAGGCTGCATCACAACCGCGCCGCCGCCTCTAGGTCCGCCTCCGCCACCGCCGTCCTGCCCACGATGCCCCCCAGCGGGTACTCAAAGGCAATAAGCCATCCCTTACCGCCAGGCGACTCCGCCTCCCCTATGACCTTTGCGAATCGCCCGTAATCAGGCGACTCGGAGTTGACCACCCGCACCCGTACGCCAATACCAATCCTCTTGCCCTCTTCCACTGGTTCGCTCCCTACTGCTGCCTCTATGGGGTGGACCTCTTCTCTTTGCCCTGCCCGAGCATCCGCCTGCCCACATGCCCGTTCAGCGCCGGAACGCTACACCCCCATGATATGATAGCCCCCGTCCACCGGCAGGATCGTCCCCGTAATGCCCGAAGCCAGATCGCTCAGCAGGAACACCGCAGCCTTGGCCACCTCTTCGTGGGTGACGTTGCGGCGCAGGGGCGACCGCTCCGCATGCAGGTGCTTCATGTCCACAAAGCCATGGACGCCGCGGGCGGCCAGGGTATCCAGCGGCCCGGGTGACAGGGCGTTCACCCGCACCCCCTTGGGCCCCAGCTCTACGGCCAGGTGGCGTACCTCATGTTCCAGGGCCGCCTTTGCCGTGCCCATGATGTTGTAGCCCGGATATATTTGTTGCAGCCCAAAGGTCAGCGTAATAATGCTGCCTCCTTCGGGCATCAGCTCCGCCGCATGTTTTGCGATGGGAATCAGCGAATAGGCGCTCACTTCCAGGGTGGTGCGAAATCCCTGGCGAGAGGTGTCATAGAAGTTGCCCCCCAGGTTCTCCCGCGGCGCAAACCCGATACTGTGCACCACCATGGACAGGCTGCCAAACCGCTCCTTCAGCTCCCCAAAGGTCCGTACAATGTGCTCGTCCTCAGACACGTCGCACTCTATCAGGGGCGCTTCCCCCCATGGCTCCACCAGCCGCGCCACGTTCTCCTGCAGGCGCTGGTTCTGATAGGTGAAGGCCAGGTTTGCCCCCGCCTCGTGCAGCGCCTGGGCGATGGCCCACGCAATGCTCCGCTGGTTGGCAACGCCAAAGATTACGCAGTTTTGTCCTTCAAGGTTGATAGGAAGCATACCTGCTCCGCTGTCGGTCAACATGGGTGACGCCAAGAACGGCGGCTGTCCAGTGCACTCCAGGCAAAGCCATGACATAACATGACATAAAGGAAACCTGGCAATACCTGTTCCACACAGTCCAGGTTTGTGGCCTTACCTGCCCTGCCTGCCGCCGGAAAGCCTTCTTGCAGACGTAACCTCAGCCACCTCGGACTCCGGCTCTCCTAAGCCCTTCACCTGTGGCTCCAGCCCATGGGCCTCTACCACCTCCCGGGCTGCCCGGTAAGCCTCCCGTTCCACCTGCAAGGCCTGCTCAGGCACCCCCCGTGGCGCCAGACGGTTCCACACGTGGCGGGCTATATACAGGGCAAACCCCCACTCCAGCCGTTGGTGTACGTGGCAGAACTGGTGCACCAGCGGCGCCAGCGCCCCGCTGTCAGCCAGCGCCCCCTCACTGTCCCGCACCAGCGCCCTCCGCCGTACCACCATCATGCACCCGCCGATGGGCAGCGGAATGGTAACGGCAGCAAGGGGCATCCACCACACCCGCACCAGTGTGGTGCTGCGCAACGCCTTGACCGAAACACCGTACTTCCGCAGCCGTGTGCCGCTGGTGCTCTCCGGGCTTATTCTCATGTAGCCTGTCTTGCCCCCAGCATCATGGGAGTGGCGCTGTGGGAAAGTATAGCATGGGCCGCGCCAGAGGGTATGGCTTGCCGTCCCATCTTCCTGCCCCCCTGCAGGGACTTCTGGGCGCACCCCCGCATGTCCAGACCATCAGACCCCGCACAAGCGTTGACCGCCCCCTGCACATCCTCTAGAATCCATGTGCATAGCGTGACCAACTGCGGCTCAAGGCGGTGTTATGCTCCCACATGAAGTCGCCAGGGTATCGGAGGTAGCCAACCGCCTCCTGGAAAACATTGAACGTGTCATGGTCGGCAAGGGCGACGTGGTCACCCTTGCCCTCGTCGCCGTCCTCTCCGAAGGCCACCTCCTCATCCAGGACGTGCCCGGCACCGGCAAGACCGCCCTCGCCAAAGCCATCGCCCGTTCCCTTGACTGCACCTTCCGCCGCATCCAGGGTACCCCAGACCTCTTGCCTTCCGACATCACCGGCACCTACGTCTACAACCAGCAGGACTCCTCCTTCGTCTTCAGGCCCGGCCCCCTCATGGCCCAGGTCGTCCTCGTAGACGAGATCAACCGCGCAACCCCTCGTACCCAGTCAGCCCTCCTGGAGGCCATGCAGGAAGCCCAGGTCACCGTGGAAGGCGAGACCATGACCCTCGCACGCCCCTTCCTCGTCATCGCCACCCAGAACCCAGTGGAGCTGGAGGGCACCTTCCCCTTGCCCGAGGCCCAACTGGACCGCTTCCTCATGCAAATTACCATGGGCTATCCCTCCCAGGACGAGGACAAAATTATCCTCCGCCGCTTCCGGGACAACGACCCCATGGACTCCTTGCAGCCCATCGCTGGCAGCACACAGCTCCTGGAGTTGCAGAAGCTGGTCCGCAAAGTCCATGTGGCAGAACCCGTGGAAGACTACATCATCAACATCATCCACGCCAGCCGTTCTCACCCCATGGTAGACCTCGGCGCCAGCCCCCGCGCCATGCTCGCCCTCTACCGCACCATCCAGGCCCTCGCTGCCATCCGTGGCCGTACCTACGCCATCCCCGACGACGTAAAAGCCCTGGCCCCCTTTGTCCTCTCCCACCGCATCATTCCCAAAGCCCAGAGCCATCTCCGCGGCGCCAACATCAAAGACATCCTTCGCGATGTCGTCAACTCCGTCCCCGTCCCCGTGGAGGAAACCGCCTGGGTAAGAACATGACCCCTTGCCTCCCAGTCCCAATCCTACTATGCTAGACCAGCCGCCACAGCGCGGCCCCGTCCACCGAAAGTTCCCGCTGGAGCCTGCAATGCCTGTCCTGAAGGGAGCCCAAGGAGGTGTCCCCCAGCACCTCTTCCCCCTTCACGTTGCGGGAAGAGGGCCAGGGGGTTAGGT
>JACQOP010000066.1 GCA_016202485.1 Chloroflexota bacterium
AAGAGAATATACAGGGGTGTAAGATAGGGCATTACAGATAAAGGCCAGGTAAAAGGGCTGCTCCCGACTTCCTGGGACGACAAAACAGGAGGAGTCTGCCGGTGTTACACCGGTTGCTTCTGCCCCTCCAGCGCGTCATGGAGCTGGATCACGATGGCGTCACGGCGTCCGGACCCGCACCTGGGGACACGGTAGTGGTTGATCCGTCCCTCACGTGTGCGTTCCAGGTAGCCTTCCTCTGCCAGGTCTGCGACGATACGCGCCACCGAGCGCTCGGTAAGCTTGAGATCCAAAGCGGCCTGGCGCAAGGTAACTTGGTCGTTTGCTGCCAGGTAGGCAAGCACCCATCCATGGTTAGTCACAAAGCCCCAAGAGGACATGACACACTCCTTACGCACTCATTTAGAGTGGGGTTGGGTCTTGTATGGTTGTCTCCTTCAACTGGGCCTGGGCTGTGCCAGGCTGGTCTCCCCTACTCCTGAAGTAGGATAGTTTCACCACACTGGCCACAGGTAATGGCAGTGACCTTGTTAGGCTGACCAGGATCGTTGTAACGAAGGATCTGCTGGCTTACCGGGTGAGCGCAAGCGACGGCATTTCTTTCGTCCGTGGGAGCCGACTTTCCTTTGTTGCGGCCAAATAGCTTTAGCATGGTTGTAACCTCCGGCTTTGGCCTGAGGCCATTCCAAAAGCTAGAGATAGATACACCTCTAATATTTCCCATTATGGTCAGCAGCTTCCATAAAGTCCAATGCTGATTTGTTTTCACTAACGATAGTTTGTTGTTATACTACAGACATGGAATTCACGAATCTGGAACGGCTGTCATGTTTCATTGAGGTAGCCCGCTGCCAGAGCTTCTCCCGTGCGGCTGAAAATCTGTATATCAGCCAGCCGGCGGTCTCCCGGCACATCAAGGAGCTGGAACAGGCGGTGGGAACTACCCTCTTTGACCGCGCGGGGCGCAGGGTGGCGCTGACGGAGGTCGGCAATGGGATGCTGGTGCTGGCGGAGCGAGTGCAGGAGGCGGTTACAGAGATAGAGACCTGGGTGGCGGAGGGATCGGGGAAACTGTCCGGCGCCCTGAAGATTGGATGCAGCGCCGTTTGGGAATACCTGCTGCCGGAGTTTATGGGGTCTTTCAAGGGCCTGCACCCGGGTGTAACCCCTTCCCTGATGGTGGCGAACACCGGTCAGGTGATCCGGCAGATGCAGTCCCTGGATATTCACCTGGGGTTTGTAGCGGAAGCGCCCAGGGAGCAAGACCTGGATGTGATGCCAGTTGGGGAATACGAACTGGTGGTCATCGCTTCACCGGAGCACCCCCTGGCCCAGGGCACAGTGATCGCGCCTGCTGAGCTGGCGCACTATCCCTTTTTGATGCGAGAGTCTGATTCAGCTACCGCCATGTTTGCTGGCATGTACCTGGCAGAACTGGGGGTGACTATCCATGCCGCCATGGAGCTGGGCAGCCATCAGGCGCTGAAGGCAGGGGTGCGGGCCGGCTATGGCCTTGGCATCATATCTGAGCTGGCGGTCCGGGATGAACTTGCCCTGGGCGTCCTGAAGCGGGTATCTGTAGACAGTCCCCCGTGGAAGCGTTCTCTCTATATCCTCCGGAACCCGGCGCGGGGATATTCCCCCCTGCAGAAAGCATTTATCAACCACGTGGGGGAATCGCTACGTCTGCAGGGTGTTGCCAGGGGCGAGAGCCGCCTGCAACCTACCCCCTTTGGAGGGCCCAGAAGTGGTCCAGGGGTCCGTGGCCGTGGCCAATCTGCAGGTCCGCTTTAATGGCGCTGGTCACGTAGGCCTTGGCCTGGGCCACGGCTTCGGGGACGTCCAGGCCCTTGGCCAGGCCGGCGGCAATGGCGGAGGCGAAGGTGCAGCCTGTGCCGTGGGTGTTCTTGGTGGGGATACGCTGGGAGCTGAACTCCTGGAAGGCGTGGCCGTCGTAGAGGATATCCACTGCGTCACGGCCTTCCAGGTGGCCGCCCTTGACCACCGCAGCCCTGGCGCCCATCGCCACGATGCGCTTGGCGGCTTCTCGGACGTCGTTCATGGTGCGAATGGTCATGCCTGTGAGCACCTCGGCCTCGGGGGTGTTGGGCGTCACCACGGTAGCCAGGGGCAGCAGGACGGTGCGGAGGGCTTCTACCGCCTCTTCTTGCAGCAGGCGGTCGCCGCCTTTGGCCACCATAACGGGGTCCACCACCAGGCGAGTGACACCGTGGCGCTGCACCGCGTTTGCCACGACGTTGATGACGGCGGAAGAGGCCAGCATGCCTGTTTTCACGGCGTCGGCCCCGATGTCGGTGACGATGGCCTCTATCTGAGCGATGATAACATCGGTGGGGACTTCGTGGATGGCGGTGACGCCGAGGGTGTTCTGGGCGGTGATGGCGGTGATGGCGGAGGTACCGTAGACGCCCAGGGCGGCGAAGGTCTTGAGGTCGGCCTGGATACCGGCGCCACCTCCGGAGTCGGAGCCGGCGATGGTCATGGCGATGGGCAAGGTGGGCATGGCGGGCCTCCTGGGCGGGCTTGGTGCTGCTGGGTATAGAATAGCGGCATCCCAGGCGGCACGCCACACCTCTTTCTTCCGGCTGGCTGGGCACGCCATCTTTACGCGTCTGAAGGCGTATGCTATAGTTCGGGATAGTCATCTATGTACAAGGGAGATTGTTCGTATCGCTAGAGAGTACAGGGTCAACCAGCGTATCAGGGCGCCGATAGTCCGTGTCATCACGGAGGATGGCGAACAGGTGGGAGTCATGGGCCTACGAGAGGCCCTGGCGCTTGCCCAGGAACGCGAAACGGACCTGGTAGAGGTCGCTCCGACTGCGGACCCGCCGGTATGCCGGTTGCTGGACTACGGCAGGTTCAAATACGCTCAGACAAAAAAGGAGCGGGAGTCCCGGAAGAGCCAGAAGTCAACGCAACTGCGGGAAGTCCAGTTTCGCCCTAGCATTGGCGCTCACGACATTGACGCAAAGACGCGTACCATCCAGAAACTCCTGGGGGAAGGGAGCAAGGTCAAGGTGTCGGTGGTGTTCCGGGGACGCGCCATTACCCATCCAGAGTTGGGGGTTGGCTTGCTGAAAAAGGTGGCGGAGAGCTTTCAGGAGCAGGCCAAGCTAGAGCGGCCCCCTGCCATGGAAGGGCGGACATTGAGCATCATCCTGGCTCCAGGCCCGGCCTCCGTTTCTGCATCCCCTCGTCACAACGGGAGTACTGAGGACAAAACGGTCCCGCCCGAGGAAAAAGCAGCCAGTCAGATAGTCCCTGACGGCAAGAGAGAAGACCATGCCCAAGCTCAAGACGCATAAAGGCGCGGCGGCGCGTTTCAGGTACTCCGGGTCTGGCAAGGCCCTGCGCATGAAGCGGGAGAGCAGCCACCTGCGGCGCAATAAGGCCAAGCGGACACGCCGGATGTATGACGATACCGTCTCTGTGGCCAAGGCCGACCTACCCAAGGTGCGGCAGCTACTGCCTTACGGCTAATCTCCCTATGCCTGGGGCCCGGCAGATGGGGGCCCGGCAAAGAACTTCCCTTTTATTACTAAGGAGCAACTGTGGCTAGGATTAAGCGTGGCGTTACCAAACACCGAAGGCACGTACGTGTGCTTGCCCTAACCAAGGGACACTACACGGTACGGCACCGCCTGTACAAGCGGGCAAAGGACTCTCTGAAGGCTGGTATGGCCTATGCGACGGTCCACCGCAGGGACCGGAAAGGGGATTTCCGCAGCCTGTGGATCACGCGCATTGGTGCGGCGGCCCGTGAGAACGGCATGAACTACAATTCCTTCATTCACGGGCTGAAGCTGGCGGATATCCAGTTGGACCGCAAGGTGCTGGCGGACATGGCGGTGCGGGACCCTGGGGCCTTTGCTGAGCTGACCAGCCGGGCCAAGGCCCAGTTGGCGGCTTCGTAGGCTGGTACACAGCGGACTTCAAGGAGAGCGGGTGGCAACGAGGTTCCCTTAGGGGATGACCTGGGGCAGACACGGGATGCTGCCGCGTCCCATTACGTGAGGGCGAAGCCCACCCGCCCGCCTGTGGGCTTTGCACCAAAAGTTCCCTTTGGGCAGACGCTTGCTTCCCCACCCACCCCAAAGGTTATTTAGCTTAGGGGACACCCCTAAGACCCCGGCAAGG
>JACQOP010000071.1 GCA_016202485.1 Chloroflexota bacterium
CCTTAGCGCCGGGAGCTACCGCCCCCAGCAGCCCCCGGCAGGGAAGGCGGTTCCCTCGCACCCTCCTTGACATGAAGACATTTATTTCGCAAAGCGCCTCAAGGGAGAGGGGATTGTTGTATGTTGCCTTTGCCAGCATGGGAGGGGAGCTAGCGGCGCAGGGCCTCCTGCAGGCGCTGGTATACGGGCGACGCCCCATGGTAGACGTAGCGCGCTTGCATGACGGTGATCCCGATACCGCCGGTGTCCCGCAGGTAGTCCAGGGCATCCTGCAGGCGGTCCTGGGGCACCACCACGGTCACGGCATACCAGTCGTCGCCTTCTGGCGTGTACACCTGGGCCACCGTCGGCCCCTTGAGGCCGGCCAGGTCCTTGCGGGCCAGGATGGCGCGGGCCACCCGTTCTGGGGACTCGCCCCGCACATTGGCGGTGACGCTGAAGTAGTGGCGGGCCTCCAGGTAGCCTTCCATGCGCTCAATAATGCGGCGGGCCAGCTCCTGCTTGACGGGGCTGGCGGCCAAGGAGCGGCGGTTGCCTATGAGGCAGGCCTGGGAATGGAGCAGCGTGCCGTCCTCCAGGGTCTTGAGCTGGTTTTCCCGCAGGGTTGTCCCGGTTGCGGAGATGTCCACAATGACATCGGCAAAGCCCATAAGGGGGGCCGCCTCCAGAGTGCCGCTGGACTGGACGATGGTGAAGTAGTTCATGCCCCGGCCAAAGAAGAAGCGCTGGGTGAGGCGGGGGTACTTGGTGGCGACGCGCAGGTCCCTGCCCTTCTCGCGGAACTCCAGGGAGAGGTCTGCCATGTCCGCCATCTCCGTCACGTCCATCCATGCCTGGGGGACGGCCAGCACCAGCTCGCACTGGCTGTAACCCAGGTCCTGGGCAATGACGAAAGCGTCGCCGTCATCCACGTGGGCCTCGGCGTAGCGGTCCAGGCCAACCACACCCACATCGGCGCTGCCCTCTTCCACCTTGCCCGTGATGTCTGCCACACGCTGGAAGAGTACCTGCACCCCGGGCACGGCGGCAATCTTGCCGGTGTACTGGCGGGAGTTGCCCCGGTTCACGCCGATGCCACAGTCCTTGAAGAAGGCAAGGGTGGACTCGTACATCTCCCCATCGCTGGGCAGGGCCAGGCGCAGGGAATCGCTACCGTTCTGGGACATTCTGGTAGTCCACCTTTCCGCTGGCTTCCACGGTGGAGATGCGACGGATACCCCTGGCCTGGGCATAGTCCAGCGCTTGCTGGGGGGAACGGCTGCTGAGGTCCAGCTCCACCAGCAGGCCCTGGTCCCGCAGGACCTCTGCCTCCCGCACGGCGGCGGCCCTTGCCGATGGCTCCTGGGGACGGACGAGGACCAGGTCGTCGCGGCGCCGCCAGTGCCGTTCCCGGCCAAGGTTCGCCAGCAGTTCCAGGACGCGTTCCACGGTCCAGGCGAAACCCATTGCCGGCGCAGGTACAGCACCGCCCAGCCCTTGCAGGAGGCCGTCATACCGCCCGCCGCCGCCCAGGGACTGAGTACCCAGGGCCGGGTGGCGCACCTCAAAGACCACGCCGGTGTAGTAAGCGATGCCCCGGCCCAAACCAAAGTCCAGGGAGACCTGGTCTTTGATGTCATAATGGGGCAAGACATTCAGGGTCTCCTCCAGGGCGTCAAGCTCCGCCAGGGCCTCCCGGGCGCTGACCAGGCCACGCACCTGGAGAAGGGCTGCTCCAGGCTCACCCCGCACCTGGGCAACCTGGGCCAGCAAGGAAAGAGCGTGCTCCAGCCGCTCGGCGTCTTGTGTCTGGGCCTGCTTGCGCAGGAACCGTTCCCGCACCTCCTGGGGGGAACGAACGCCGATGGTAGCGGGGGCGTTGGTCTGGAAATACCGCTCCAGCAAGGCAAGGGTTGATTCGGAAAGAACCTCCTGGGAGCGCCCGTTGCCATCACCGCCGGAGCCCAGCAGGCCAAGGGCGGCGGCTTTCTCTTGCACCTCCCCCAGGCCTGCGGGGCCCTGCCCCAGCCGCCACAGGTTGCTCATGAGGAAAAGGCGGGCGCGGTCAGAGAGGCCCAGGGATTCCAGCAATCCGCCAATGAACCCCAGATGGCCGATTGCCACCTGGCACCCGGCAGCGCCCACATGCTTGAGGCCGTTGATTGCCAGGGCCATGACCTCGGCATCGGCCCAGGGGCCTTCCGCGCCGATAATTTCTGCTCCCGCCTGGGTGAACTGGTGCAGGCCGGCGGCTTCCTCCGACTGGTAGCGGAAGACCGGGCCAAGGTAGGAGCACCGCATAGGGAGGGGCCCCTGATACAGGCCTTCCAGATAGGCCCGCACCACGGAAGAGGTGAACTCCGGGCGGAGGCTGACCCGGTGGCCGCCGGGGTCGGTGAAGGTATACATGCGGCTGGCCAGCTCGCCGCCGGACTTGCGCAGCAGCAGCTCGGTTTGCTCCAGGAGGGGCGTCTCCATGCGCTGGTAGCCGTAGCGGGCCAGAAAGGCGCACAGGGCGCCGCCCACGCCATCGCGCATGGCGACGGCATCGGGGGTATGGTCCTGCATTCCGGCGAGCCGTTTGGGGGGTGGGAGCATGGTTGCTATCTATTTAAGGTTGGAGCTATTGTACTTGAGGGCCGTACCAGGTTCAACGACGAAGTCGTTATCCCATTGGCCTGTCGTCATCGGAAAGAGCGGAGAGGTCTGCAATGGATGCCTCTCTGGAAAGGACTGCTGTCATAACGGGCTGGGGCTGCTCTTGAAGACGCTGTGGTATGCCCTTGCGCACGACGCGGTTGCCATCAGCCTCCCAGCGGCCCTGGAGCGCCTTGCTGGCCTGGATGAGACGGGCCAGGGTCCTGTACTGGGTGGAGCGCAGATTCTCCGCGCCCAGGGCCTTGGCGGCTTCGGCGGCAGCGGTTGACCCGGGCAGCGCGCCATCCCCGTGGGCGGCGCGCCGTGTCCATGCGGCGTCCACCAGGGCGTCCCAAGGTTGCTCGCGCTGCACAGAGGGCTGCGCCCCAGGGGACGAGGCAGCCTGAGCAGGGGCTGGCGGCGCCGTCACAGCAGCGGCGGCTGGGGGAGATAGAGGGGCTGGAGGGGGCACAGAGCCGCTGGCGGAGGCCTTCACGGTAGGCTGTGCCTTGCGCTGGCGGCGCGACGGCGGCGGGACGGCGCCCCTGCGGCCATTGGACGATGGACGCTCAGCCAGTTCCACCATGGTGTCGCCGGCTCCCTGGGAGCGTGTGACTCGGACTTCCGGGGCGGCCTCCAGGTAGCGGGTGAAGGTGGAGAAGCCCAGAGCGTGGAAGTCAAAGGCAGGGTCAAGGCGCTGCATGGCCTGGAAGACCCGGCTGCCCAGGGCCTGCCCCTGCTCGTCCATGGTCGCCCGCACGGCCCGTACCAGCAGGGACTCCACCCGTCGCGCTTCCTGGGAGGACTGCCGCGATTGCTCCGTCTCCGTCTCGGTGCGCTGGTCCAGATAGAAATAGCGGTCACAAGAAGCCACCAGCGGCCGGGGTACCGTGGCTTGCCGTCCTGCGCCGATGACTGTCTTGCCAGCGGAGCGCAGCTTGCGCACCAGGGGCACAAAGTCGCTGTCCGAGGACATGATGACAAAGGTGTCCACCGGTGACTGGTACAGCAGCTCAATGGCGTCAATCACCAGGCGCATGTCGCCGGCGTTCTTGCCGCCGCGGGCCACGCGGAAGAGCTGCACCGGCTCTATGCCCATCTCCACCAACTGGTTGGCCTGGTCGCGGGTGGAGGGCCAGTCGCCATAGGCCCGCTTCACAATGACGCGCCCAATGTCCGACACCTGGTCCAGCACCCACTGGATGGCGCTGGGGCCGACATTTTCGTAATCAATCAGGACCGCGATCTGCTGGTCTGGCATAAACACCTTAATCTTCAATTAGCTACTGCCATGATAAGGGTGGAAGGGAGAGGGATACAAGCCACTGGCCGCGCCAGTATTCCCCTGTGCCGGTTTCAACTGGTACCACCGAGGGCACAATCGCTGTTTGTCCCTGGGTATACAGCAGACGCTTTCCTTCCCGCCCACCCGCCCGTGACGCTGGAGGGACACCCCCAGCAACCCCCGGCGAGGGCTGCCGCCC
>JACQOP010000069.1 GCA_016202485.1 Chloroflexota bacterium
GGCAGGTGCGTCAGGTCTGTCCCGATGTACACCCCCTTGGGTGGGGCCTCCGGATTGGAGGCATCGTCGCAGCAGGCTGCGGCCCCCGTAGCAATGGCAGCGTACCGCTGGCGTACAACCTCTTTTATTTCCTGTGGGTCCAGAGTAGTCATGGCTTCCCCTCCTTGGCGCTTCCAAAGTTCAACGTAATTTCCCCAGGCATGGCAAAGGCGCTGTCTACTGCCCGCTGGATAGCAGGCAGCAGCCGTGCCCAGGAGCGGGCGGCGGTCTGGTACGCCAGGCGTCCCTTGGGAGTCAGTGTGCACACCTTCCGTTCTCGTGCCCCTGTGTGCTCCACCAG
The DNA here is from genome assembly GCA_016202485.1 of Chloroflexota bacterium. Taxonomy (GTDB): domain Bacteria; phylum Chloroflexota; class Dehalococcoidia; order Lucifugimonadales; family JACPCL1; genus JACPCL1. The sequence continues at coordinate 341 of JACQOP010000069.1, forward strand.
GCAGGAGACATAGCCGCCCTCCATCAGCTCCCGCAACGCCGGATAGATCATGGCGGCGCTTGGGGTACAGCAGGAGTCCGTCGCCTCCTCCACGTCCTTGGCAAGCTGGTAGCCATGCTTTGGCCCTTCCGCCAGGGCCGCCAGCAAGAAGAACCGGCCCGCGCTGCGGTTGATCAGCAGATCCCAGTATTCTTGAGTCTCCATACCCCTCCTATGCTGTGTGGGCAGATATATAGTAGTACTATGTATATCAGACCTAGCCATTGGCGTCAAGCCCATTGCGGTGGAACGGGGGAGGCGGTATGCTGTGGCGCAACACAAGCCAGAAAGGGAAGAAGAAAAGCCATGGGCCGCCAGCTCCACTACACCGTGTTCCAGACCTCTATGGGCTGGGTAGGCGTCCTCGCCTCAGAGCGGGGCCTGCGACGGCTCACGCTGCCCAGGGAGACGCCACAGCAGGCGCTAGAGGAGCTTTCCCCTGAGGTTGCTGGCGCTCGCCATGCTCCGCAGCAATTTGGGGGCTTATGCCAGCAGTTAGAGGCCTATCTTCAGGGGGAGCGGCATGACCTTGACGTACTCTTGGACATGGAAGGCCGCAGCCCCTTCTTCCTGCGGGCGTGGCAAGCCTGCGCCGCCATCCCTCCTGGGGAGACACGAAGCTACGCGTGGCTGGCGGCCCAGGCCGGCAGTCCCAGGGCCATGCGCGCCGCCGGCCAGGCTATGGCCCGCAACCCGCTGCCCCTAGCCATCCCCTGCCACCGGGTCGTCGGCAGCGACGGCGGGCTGCATGGCTACGGCGGCGGCCTGCCCATGAAGGCCCACCTCCTGGAGTTGGAGCAGCAGGCCGCAACTAAAAGGTGAGCGTTACAAGGTCAGGCCTGGCACTCCCTGGGTCCAGGTGCTATGGTTCTCCAGGCGACACGTACTCCGCCAGCAGGTGTTTGGCCTCCTCCAGGCGGTCCTCCAGGACCATGAGGCGGCAAGGCCCAAAAGCAACCCCAAGGTAGGTCAGAGGATAATCCTCCCTTACGATGACGGGAAGGCCGTCATTGCGCAGGAGCTCAGCCCACACCTCGGCGGTAAGACGGTCCGGGGCGGTGGCCAGGTAGACCCAGGCGGGTGAGGAGGACACGGGGCAGTCTATCCCACCATCCTGGCGCACCCCTGGCCGACGAGGGCTGTCAACCGCTGCTCCAGCTCCGGGCAGAAGCTCGTCGTAATCAGGGGCATCTCCAACCGGGTGCGGCGGCCGCGTGCAGCGATGTCCAGGTGCACCTTATCCGGCCCCGGATACTCCAGAAGGAGCTGCAGGGCCGACTTCAGCAGGTAGGTATCGTCATCTGGGTTGCCGGACTCCCGCAGGTTAAGCAAGACAACCCGCGAGGGCTGTAGCCCACTAGAGGCCTCCCTTGTGTGCCCGCCGTTGCCATTGGCCTTGGACGGCGCGCTGGCCCTGGGCTGGGTTTGCGTGTTGATGCGTTGGGCCACGGCGGCCAGGGCGGCGCCGTAATTGGGGGCCGGCGCGGCAGGAGTCGCCTTGCCGCCGGCATGACCATTGCCGTTCACATGGCCGTTACCAGCGGGAGCAGGGGCTGCCTCTCTCTCGGCTCCCCCGTCGCCGGCCGGGGCCGCCAGGGAAGGCTTGGTATCTACTGGTATGATGTCGTCCAAAGGAATGCCCTCCTCAGAGGTGGGAATGTCTTGTTCCAAGGGGTCCACCTCACAGAGGATGGCCTCGTTGACATAGATAGAAAGCTGCTCGTCCCGGGCCTGGACCTTGCCTGACACCTGCACCAGGTTGCCTTCGGCCCACACCTCTTTGGTCTGCTCGTACAGGGCGGGCCAGGCTACTACCTCCACCACGCCGCCCATCATCTCCAGGATGCAGGTGACAAAAGCCTTGCCCTCCTTGGTGAAGCGCTGGTTGACCGAGGACACCTCGCCCACGACACTGACCTTTTGACCCACGTAGTCCTCCAGGTCATCGCGGAAGGTTACGGCATTGTGTACGGCGGCGACCTGAGCCAGGCGCGACACCATGTTGCCGGTGACCGGCTTGCCCAGCAGTTCCCGCTCCCACTCCTTGCGCTCCTTGTCGCCCACGGGCTCGCCCTTCACCAGCTCCAGGGAGGCAGCAGGCTCCTCAACGGCGCCGCCGAACATAGCAAAGAGGGTGGTCTGGCCGGAGTCTTTCCGGCGGCTTTCCTGCTGCGCCAGGGCCATAATCCGGTCAATGGTGGCCAGGAGGTCGCCTCGGGGGCCGTAGGCGTCCAGCGCCCCGGCCCGCACCAGGCTCTCCATCGTCTTCTTGTTGACGGCGGAGAGCTCGGCCTTCTGGCAGAACTCGTCCAGCGTGGGGAAGGTGTCATTGGCCTTGCGGGACGCTGCCAGGGCCTCCATGGCGCCCGTGCCCACATGCTTGATGGCCCCCAGGCCAAAGCGGATGGCCGGCTCCCCCGTCTCGCCGTCCAGGTCAATGGTGAACTGCACGTCGCTGCGGTTGACGTCGGGAGGGAGCACCTTGATCTTCAGGCGGGCGCACTCCTCCAGGTCCACGGCGGCGCGTTCCTGGTGCCCCAGGTGACAGTTGAGCAAGGCTGTCAGGTACTCCACGGGATAGTTGGCCTTGAAGTAGGCCGTCCAGTAGGCGATAAGGGCGTAGCTGACGCTGTGGGCCTTGTTGAAGGCATACCCGGCAAAGGGCAGGATGAGGCTGAAGACCTCCTCGGCAAGGTCCGGGCTGTAGCCCTGCTGGACTGAGCGGGCCAGGAACTTCTCCTTTTCCTGCATCATGATGGCATGGACCTTCTTGCCCATGGCCTTGCGGACGATATCGGCCTCGCCCAGGCTGTAGCCAGCCAGCGCCCGTACGATGAGGAGCACCTGGTCCTGGTAGACGATGACGCCGTAGGTCTCCTCCAGGATGTCCTTCAGGACGGGGTGCAGGTAGGTGACCTTGACTTCACCGTGTTTGGCTTTGATAAAGGTGTCAATGTGCTCCATAGGGCCGGGGCGGTACAGGGCGATCATAGACGCGACGTCCTGGAGGGAAGAGGGCTTCAGCTCCTTGATGTACCGCCTCATGCCGCTGCCTTCCAACTGGAAGATGCCGGTGGTCTCCCCGGAGGACAGCAGGTGGAAGGTGTTGGGGTCGTCCAGGGGCACCTGGTGCAGGTCTATGCGCTGGCCCCGGTGCTGCTCAATCACCTGGATGGCGCGGTCCAGAATGGTGAGGTTGCTGAGGCCCAGGAAGTCCATCTTCAGCAGTCCCAGCTTCTGCACTGGCTCCATGGAGAACTGGGTGACGGGCACACTGTCCTCGTCGCCTTTGACAGGGCGCTGCAAGGGGACGTAGTCCGTCAGAGGGTCCTCGGAGATGACGACGCCTGCGGCGTGGGTGCCCACGTTGCGCACCACCCCCTCCAGGCGCTTGGCGTTGTCTATGAGGCCACGTAGGGTGTCGTCGCCCTCGTACTTCTCCCGCAGCTCCGGCACGGTCTCCATGGCCTCGTCCAGGGTCTTGACGCGGAAGGGGATAAGGCGGGCCACGCTGTCCACGTCGCCGTAGAGTAGGGCCATGGCCCGGCCAGTATCCCGGATGGCTGCCTTGGGCCCCAGGGTACCAAAGGTGACAATCTGGGACACGTGGTCGGCGCCGTACTTGCCCACCACGTAGCGCAGGACCTCGTCTCTGCGGTCGTCCTGGAAGTCCATGTCAATGTCCGGCATCTCCTTACGCTCCACATTCAGGAAGCGCTCAAAGACCAGGCGGTAGGCCAGGGGGTCCACGTCGGTGACGCCCAGCCCGTAGAGGGCGAGGCTGGCGGCGGCGCTGCCCCGGACGCCGAAATGGATGCCGTTGGTACGGGTGAAGTGGGCGATGTCCCAGACCACCAGGAAGTAGTCCGGGAAGTGAGTTTTGTCTATGACGTCCAACTCGTAGGCCAGGCGCTGGCGGTAGTGCTCTGGAGCGTTGGGGACCCGGCGCTCCAGGCCCTCCCAGCACAGGCGCGACAGGTACTCCATGGAGGTGGAGCCCTCTGGCGTCTTGAACTTGGGCAGGTGGAGCTGGCTGAAGTCTATAGACACGTCGCACAGCTCGGCGATGCGCCGGGTGTTCTCATAGGCCTCGGGGAAGTCCGGGAACAGCGCCGCCATCTCCTCCGACGACTTCAGGTAGTAGGAGTCGTCCTCCATGCGCAACCGCTTGCCGTCCAGGACGTTCGTGTTGGTCTGGATGCAGATAAGCAGGTCCTGGATGGGTGCGTCCTCTTTGTGGACGTAGTGCAGGTCGTTGGTGAGGGCCAAGGGCAGGCCGGTGTCCCGGTGCATCTGGACCAGGGCCTGGTTCAGGGCCTCCAGTTGAGGCACGTCGGCGTGGGACTGGAGCTCCAGGTAGAAGTCGCCGAAGACCTCCTTGTAGTGCAGGGCGCGCCTGGTAGCCTCCTCTACGTTGCCCTCCAGGAGGATGCGTGGTATCTCGGCGTTGGGGCAGCCCGAGAGGGCCAGGAGGCCGCTCCCGTAGCGCTCCAGCAGCTCCCGGTCTATGCGGGGCTTGTAGTAGAAGCCCTCCAGGTGGGATTTTGTCACGAGCTGCAGCAGGTTGCGGTAGCCCTGGTTGTTCCGGGCCAGGAGGGTCATGTGGTAGGGACTCTTGTCGGCAGGGGTCTTGGACAAGCGGCTGCCCCCGGCCACGTAGGCCTCCAGGCCGATGATGGGTCTTATCCCAGCAGCCTTGCACTCGTTGTAGAAGTCTATAGCGCCGTACAGTGAGCCGTGGTCCGTGATGCCCAGGGCCTCCATGCCCAGCTCCCGGGCGCGGGTCACCAGGGGCCCGATGCGGCTCAGGCCGTCCAGCAGGCTGTACTCGGTATGGACATGGAGATGGGTGAAGGGAGGCATGACCTAACCCCTGGCCCCTTCCCTCCAAGGGAAGGGGTACTCATATAGCGCATTCCGGGGGTGCGCTTTGATTGCTTTCCTTGCAGTTTGATTGATTTTAAGGGCCGGGGGCTGTTTCCCTGCCCCTCTCCCTTGATGGGAGAGGGTTAAGGGTGAGGGTAAAGCGCTCTTCTTCAAGAGGGCTTATCCCTGCTATCAGTGGTGTTATTCTACAGGGGGCCAGAGTGGGGATGGCAAGAGGGGGAGGCAGCGGATTTTGGTGGTAATGTTGGGGGACGTAAAGAAAGCAGCCC
>JACQOP010000068.1 GCA_016202485.1 Chloroflexota bacterium
AGATAGCGTTGTCGGGCACCAACAACGGCTTGGTGGTTAAGCGTATCCAGTACATAGGTCGGGCAGCCCACGCCGGCGGAGCGCCTCACCTGGGCATCAACGCCCTGAACGCCGCGATGATCGCCCTCTCCGCCATCAACGCCAACCGCGAGACCTTCCGCGACCAGGACACCGTCCGCGTCCACGGCATCCTGACCCGCGGCGGTGACGCCGTCAGCGCCGTGCCCTCCAACGTCACACTGGAGTGGCGGGTGCGCTCCGGCAACCTGGATGCCCTGGTCGTCAACAGCAACAAAGTGGACAGGTGCTTCAGGGCTGGCGCGCTGGCCGTGGGCGCACAGGTGACCGTCACGAACATCCCCGGTTACCTGCCCATGCGCAACAACCCCATCATGCAGGACCTGTACGTGCGGAACGCCGGCGAACTGGTGGGCGAGAGCGCCGTGCTGGTGCGGCCCGCCACACACAACGGCGGCGGCTCCACAGATATGGGAGACCTGGCCCAGATCATGCCCCTGGTCCATCCCTATTGCGGCGGCGCCACGGGCACCGGCCACGGCGCAGACTACGTCATCAAGGACTACGATATTGCCGTGATTGAGGCCGCCAGGGCCATGGCGGTGACCGTCATTGACCTGCTGGCCGAGGGCGCTCAGAAGGCCAGGGAGGTCAAGGCCACCGATAGGCCCCCCATGACCAGGGAGCAGTACCTGCGCTTCCAACGGGACCGGGCCCAGGTGGTGGAGTTTGACGGAGCCAAAGGGTGAAGAAAGCAAAGCAGGTGTGCGGCTCAGCCGCACACCTGCTTTGCTACTATGTTGTCCCGGGTCACACCTTTTCAAAGACTTCTGTAAGCGCCAGGCTGTTTGCCAGCTGGAGGAGGGCTTCCTCCGTCATGGGACCCTTATCCTGGCCAATAAGGACATAGTGGACGCCATCCCTGTTCCATTGAATGGCAATGGCGGGGCCTACAATGACGCCTTCTCTAGGTTCTCCACGACTTTCCCATGTCCTGCGCTGCTCCAAGACACGACGATACAAGCGATTTCCCAGGCCTAAGGTATCCCGTTCCGGTTTATCCTCGGCGTAGGGGTTGCTGTCTGCATCCCTCCATTCGTCCGGCTCCAGACGCCACAGCAACCCCTCAACACCGTCTACCTGTACCCGTTGCTTACCCCTGGCGTCAATAGGCAGCTCGCTGCCATACTGGCCAAAGAGAACGCTAGCGGAACCCAGGAATTGTTGGGTAGCATAGTAGGGAAAGTGGTCGCCATCTCTGTCGGTAACCCTTACCCTTAGGATGTCTGGGGTGAGCCAATCGGGGTAGGATTCGGGGGCCCGGGGCGTCCAGTCCAGGTCTGTACCTCTGGCCCAGATGGCCGCAGCCACGGTGGCTATGAGCAGGAGACCGAAGGCGCCAACCATAACCCGCCACGTGAGATAGGGATACCTGGCCGCCCGCACAGGCCCAGGGTCATTGTACGGATTCAGCAATGCGGTAGAGCTCCTCTTCAGTAAGGGGGGCAGCGAGCGTGCCGGTCAGGGTGTACTTTGTATCCATTTCAGGAACAGTCCAGAAAAGAGTTAGGAAGTCATAAGGCCTGTTTCCCGCAGGGCTGAGCGCCCGAAACCCTTCATACATTCCTACAGTAGTAGGCTCCCCACCACCGAGTTTATCCAGCCCTGGGTCCTGAAGCAAGATGAATCCAACGTTGGGGTCTGCTTCATAGACCCATGTCTGCCTGACCCTTACTGGCAAGTACGTTGTGTCTGGCTGGGTTACCTGAATGTTCCCCTTGCTTCTGCGAAACCCGCCGGGGATATAGCTGGCATTCCCTGGCTCGTAGCCCGCCAGCTCGCTAGCCTCTTCCAGTGTGTCTACGATACGAGTTTCCCCAAGAGCCAACTGACTGCCTTCTTCAGATCCTGCCGTCGTAGCTGGCCGTAACACATTAAGGTAGAGGACAACGCCAATGACTGCGCGCACAACCAAAAGGGCCCCAGCAGGCAGGATAAGACGCCTGGCCGTAGCATTTTTCATAGCTTCTCCTCCACATAGTGAATTGAATAGGGTTCTGAAGTCCTGCTATGGGTCATGGCGCCTCCCAGCGAAAGTAGTGAGTGTTCTGAAAACTGGAATCTAAACAGGTGTCTCCCGAATAGATTTCCTGTTCAGACACAACCACGTTGTTTTCACTGTCTAACTGGTCATAATCCCAGTCAGTACCCCCTTCTGTCTGGTCAACACCGTTGATTGCAGTGCATAGCCAATCATAATACGTTTCCGTGTTCTCACCTAATTCATCCCAGATGAACCGGGTCATAAACCAAAGGCCGCTATCGGCCGCACCATTTTTGTACTCGGTGTCAAATACAGTGAACTGGATGAAATCATTGCTCGCCCAGACAGAGTGGGTCTCATCATAGGAGTAGTTCTTGGATTCCCACCACGCCTGTTCATGTGGCTCATTGGTTTCGGTAATTTCACTCCCACTTGCCATAGTATGATTATCTATGTGGGCACGAGCGACCGTTACCCCAGCAAATATAGCTACGGTAGTAGCAGCCACGGCGAGAGTTAGTCGTCCTTTGGGGTGCGGATGGTCTGCCAACAGGGAAATCATCACTTTTCCTTATAGGTGATTACATCTCAATATCACTGGTAGGAGTCTAAGCCGCGTGAAAAAAAAGTCCATAGTCCAATTTACTTAGCTTGGTCTGGTTGAAACACGTATGACTTGTGAAACATGACTCTTTGGTCTTTTCTATTTCGCTGGTCTAGTTAATGCTAAAGTGAAAGCAGAGTGGCACCCCGCCTTTGCGGGGTGCCACTCTGCTTCTAGCGTCCGTGCGCCATCGCGTCAGTCCACGGGCGCGGCTGCTGGCACAGGAGCTGCCTTGGGCTTGGGCGGTGTGGCCAGGAGCCAACACAAAGACGTGCCGCCGGCGATGGCCAGGAAGGTCCAGAGGATGGCGGTATAGCCGCCGGTCAGGTCAAAGGCCAGGGCAGCCACCAGCGGCCCGGAAGCGTTGGTCATCTGGTTGATGGGTGAGGTCATGCCCCGTATAGCACCCAGAGAGCCGCGGCCATAGTAGTCGGCCCAGACCACCAGGGAGACAGTAAAGGTCACGCCGCTGAAAGACCCCAGGGAAATGGCGTAGAGGTAGGCCATAAAGGGGGTGGTGGTGTTCAGCAATACCAGCACCGAAAGAGCAAACCCCAGGTAAGTGACCAACAGGATGTATCGCACGTGGACTCGCTCTGCCAGGAAGCCCGCCAGGAAGGAGACGGGAATGCCCACCAGGGAGGCCAGGGAGATGGAGGCAACGGCAACGGTGTTTGATAGACCCTGGCCGGTCATGTAAGCAAACCAGTGAAAGTGCAGGCCGGAGATGACCAGGGACAGGAGGCTCTGGGCAAGAAGCATCAGGTAGAAGGCGCGGGTACGCAGGGCCTCCTTAGGCCCCAGGGACACCTCCTGAACAACGCGCAGCGACCGTCTACCGCCCTTCGCCTTCTGCTTTTCCTCTTCTTCGGCTTTCAGCCTAGCGGCATCTTCAGCCGTCAACCCATCTGGCAAGAGGCCCATGTCCTCCGGCTTGCTTTTCAGAAAGAAGAACACCGGAATAATGGCAACGCCCCACACCAGGAAGCCCAGGCTGGCCCAGGCGGCCCGCCATCCAAAGAGGGCTATCACCGTCTGCACCATGATGGGGGTGAGGAAATGGCCAAGCCTGCCGCCTACTCCGGAGTAGGCGGTGGCGCGCCCCCGCATCGCAACAAACCACTTGGGCAGGACAATGCCCACCACCAAAAAGAAAGCACCCGCTGTGACACCCCGGGCGATGATCTGCAGGACAAAGTGCTGCCAGAGCTCCGTCACAAACCCCATGAGAAAAAAGGTGCTACCCAGGACTACTGCGGCAACAGTCATGATCCAGCGGGCGCCGTACTTGTCTATGGCAGGGCCCACCAGGATCCCGGCGAACCCACCAAGGATGGTGCCGATGGTCATGGGAGCCGAGAAGCTGGCCCGGCTCCATCCCAGCTCGTCAGTCATAGGGGCAAGGAACAGGCCTAGGACAGGAAAGGTCTCTGTCCCGCCGGCGAACTGGATAAGTCCCGTAACGACAACGATAACCCAGCCATAGTAAAAGCCCCGCTTTGCGGGGCTGCGAGAGGCCGAAGCCGCTTTCTGCTGCATGAGGGGTATGTACTCCTGATACAGGTTTCCTTGTCTCAGGAAAGCCGTATCAGGAGACTATAGAGCTTGCGTCCCGTGGAGTCAACCAAACATCCGTTTCTTCCTGCTACAGCCCGCGTGCATGTCGCCATGCCTGGTATGCGGCCTCTCGCTCCTGCGAGAAGGGTGGGTGGGCCTCGTTAATAGGCACACCCTCTGTAATCAAGTCCCGAGCATACAGCTCGTGGGTCTCCTGCTCCACGGCCCGCTTCACTACCTCTTCCGCCAGGGCCTGGGGGCACACCGCCACGCCGTCGTCATCGCCGACGATAAGGTCGCCGGGGTAGACCAGCACGCCGCCGCAGGCAATGGGGAGCTGTACGTCGGCCGCCCAGTGTTGGGATGGATGGCCGTAGCCGTGAGCGCCCTTCACAAAGCAGGGAAAGGTATTGGTGCGCAGGAAGGGTGTATCACGCAGCGCGCCGTCGGTCACCAGGCCGGCTGCCCCGCGGTATTGCATCCGCGCCACCAGCAGATCGCCGAAGATACCCGCCTCGGTGTTGCCTCGGGCGTCCACCACCATAACATCTCCCTGCCCTAGCGACTCTATGGCCAGGGTCTGGGGGTAGCTCTGGCGGTCCGGGCCATTGGCGGTCAGGTCCTCCCGACGGGGCAGGTATCGCAGGGTGTACGCCCTACCTACTACCAAGCTCCCTGGGCGCACCGGGTGGACGCCAGCCATGTAGATAAAGCGGAACCCTATGCCCGTGAGGACGCCCGAAACAGTGGCGGAGCTGGTCTTCTTTGCCAGGTCAAGCAGTTCCTGAGAGACGTAGCACTTGGGCGGGGTGAGGTGGCCGGGACGGTCGCTCTGGCGGACAACCATAATTACACTCCTTTCATATGGGGCCAACACAGGTGGCAGTTTGCAGACCACACCATATACCCAGCTTTGCTGCCAGGGCAAGGGCCAACACCTCTACTAGAGAGAACACGGCCAAAGCACGTGCGGCACAAAAGTCCCAGCAAAGCAGCCATACACATTACATGACAAGGTTCACGGGGGTTCCATCAGAGGCATGGTACAATAGAAAGGTTTGGAGGAGGATAAGACACCTTTCGTCTGTGGAGGTTTTCCCGATTTATGGAGCTTGATCTCGGGCTCCCCGCTGCTATTGGTGTGTTCCTTTTGTGTGCGACGGCTATCATTGGCGCTGCCATCCTCCTGGCCCAGTCCAGCGACGTAATCGCCGACAAGTCCGGCTGGGGCCGCCTGTGGGTAGGCGCTCTGCTGTTGGCAGGTGCAACCTCCCTGCCAGAGACGGTCACGGCTGTATCAGCGGTGCGCATTGGCGCTCCTGCCATCGCTGCGGGCAACATCTTTGGGGCCAACATGCTCAACGTCAGCAACCTGGCCATCGTTATCGCCCTGCTTGGCAGCCGCAATGCCTTTCAGCGTATCGTACCCCATCAGGTATTCCTCCTCGGCCTGGCCCTCGTCATGACGGGGACAGCCCTGTTCTTTGCCCTGGTTCATTTCAACCTTCGGTTCGCCTTCATCAGCCCCGCCGGCCTAGTCTTACTAGGGGTCTATGCCGTAGGCTCCCGCTTCTTGTACCGCTATAGCAACGGATCACAAGTTCCAGAAAATCCCAACAACACCACTCACTCCCTGAAATGGGGGATTGGCTCATTCAGCCTGGCCGCCGTCGCTATCTTCGTGGCAGCGCCCTTCCTGGCTGGCAGCACCGACCGTATAGCGGAGCTCACTGGGCTGTCCCAGGGCTTTGTGGGGGTGCTCTTCGTCTCTCTAATAACCACTCTACCGGAGCTTACAGCTACGGTAACAGCCGTCCGCATCGGGGCGTATGACCTGGCTATATCCGGTATGTACGGCAGCAACGCATTCAACGTCGCCGCCCTTGGGCTGGCCGACTTCTTCAGCCCAGGGGGATCCCTGTTCAGCAACCTGGGGCGCAGCGAAATCGCGGCAGGAGGTATGGCGCTGCTGCTCATGGGCCTGGCTTTGGTCCAGTTGAGGCAGCATAAGCCGGTAGTGCACTTCTCTCTCCGCCGGCCGAACACCGCCTTCATCGTAAGCCTCTACCTTTTTGGCCTGTACCTGGTATACAGCCTGAGTAACTAGACGCTGTCCATGTCTCAAAACCCCGAGTGAGGGGAGGGCTTCAACTTGGCCTTCGTCGCCAGAACGTTCAGCACAACCAAACGACATATGAAGTAGCTATCTCAGCTTTTCTTGACGCCCTATAGGTAAAGCTTTAGAATGATTGTTGACCAGTTTAGTAAACATTACACTGTTCTTGTTGCTTGCTTCACCCCCCGCAACGTTAACCTCCGTTAATGGTGCGGAACCCGTCATTCACTCTCCCAGGAGCCGCTATGACCACGGTGCCAGAGGTACAGGAAACCAACAAGGAAGTCAAGGCGGCACTCCGCCAAGACTACAAGTATGGCTTCGTCACCGAGATTGAATCCGAGACTGCTCCCCGTGGGCTGAACGAGGATACCATTCGGTACATCTCCGAAAAGAAGCGAGAGCCCGAGTGGATGCTCCAGTGGCGAATGCGGGCGTTCCGCTACTTCATGCAGCTTCTTGCCAAGGGCGAGCATCCCCGCTGGGCACATCTGCGGTATCCGGAAATAGACTTCCAGAACATCATCTATTACTCAGCCCCCAAGCCCAAAAAGCAGCTCAGTAGCCTGGACGAAGTAGACCCCGAAATCCTCAAGACCTATGAGAAGCTAGGGATCTCCCTCCATGAGCAGAAGCGTCTGGCTGGTGTGGCCGTGGACGCCATCTTTGACAGCGTGTCCATCGCTACCACCTTCAAGGAAGAATTGATAAAACGGGGCATCATCTTCTGTTCCATGTCGGAGGCTATTCAGGAGCACCCGGAGCTGGTGCGCAAGTACCTGGGTTCCGTGGTGCCCTATTCGGATAACTTCTATGCCGCCCTGAACTCCGCCGTCTTCTCCGACGGCTCCTTCTGCTATATCCCCAAGGGCATCCGCTGTCCCTACGAGCTGACCACCTACTTCCGCATCAATACCCAGGACGTGGGCCAGTTTGAGCGCACCCTGATTGTGGCGGAGGAAGGCGCCTATGTCAGCTACCTGGAGGGATGCAGCGCCCCCATGTTTGACACCAACCAGCTCCATGCTGCGGTAGTTGAGCTGATAACCCTGGACAACGCCGAGATCAAATACTCCACCATCCAGAACTGGTACCCTGGGGATGCTGAGGGCAAGGGCGGCATATTTAACTTCGTCACCAAGCGGGGCCGCTGCCAGGGCCGCAACTCCAAGATCTCCTGGACCCAGGTAGAGACCGGCTCAGCCATCACCTGGAAGTACCCCAGCGTGATCCTCCAGGGAGACAACTCCATCGG
>JACQOP010000070.1 GCA_016202485.1 Chloroflexota bacterium
AGCTAGCCGTTCGGCCTAGCCCCAGGTCGCAGGGTCAGACAACATCAGGCTGCTAACAGGCTGGCCATTCGCTGTAGCAAGCCGTTTGGTATACACATCCAGTCGCCTTGCCCCACCACGGTGGATTTGAACCCCTGACTTCGCCTTGCAGGTATTACCCGTTTCAAGGCGCCTTTACCCGTCCAAACCCTACCTTTTAGAATAAATATACTACAGGTGTTGGACGCCCTGAGGTTAGACAGGCTCACCACGAAGGGCGGTATGATAGCGGTGATTTCTGACCGTAGGTACTTGCGGAGAACGTCTCACAGGCTGCAATGGAGCGCAGAATGCTCCGCCCCTGCATGAACTACTGCTGTGAGCATAGTAACAGCCCACGGCATGTCGTGGGCTGTTACTATTTTCGGGGGCGCATACCAGCTCTCCAACGCCGCCAGCCTCGTGCATTCTTAGCGAGAGTGCGAGTTCTTGCAAGGTTTCAGGCGGAATGCCAAGTGATAGTCCGAGGGAAGGGCCCCTAAAAGGCTAGCCCAGGTAGTAACCCCATGCTGGCAGGATGGCGCCACAGCAAAGGCATATGGCCGAGGGAAGCTGTACACAGGGTTCCTGGAGCGCCGCCAGGGCCACTAACAGGACCTTGGGGTGCGGGCAACTTCTCACAGCCAGAGCGGTTTCTGCTGAGACTTCAGATGAAACACACCTGCCGCTGCTTAGGGGTTTCACGAGGGACTGAGGCAAGTAGTCTACAGCCATACGCCACCTCCATAAGTCCACGCCACTAGTCTCTTGACTACAACGATGAGGCCTCATCAAAGGATGGAAAGGGAATGGAGAACCTCTTTAGTGTACCAGTTTTGTCAATAAACTGGCGTCAATACGATTGGACGCTCCCATCAAACATTTCTATATGAACGAAATCAGTAAACACTCCTGCAAAATAGGCTGGGAATATCATCACATCAGATTGGAAAGCGCCCGGTGTGCAGAGAGACCCAGGTTGGAAAGGCTGCAGAGAGGTCGCAACTAGTGTACTTCTCCCGCCTGAACGGGGCATGAATGGCGGCTGGCGGCCCCTGAATAACTCCTAAACACTGGTGGGTGGCGAAGTCTATGGCCAGCGGATGCCGCCATCCACCATGGGCAAGGCATAGGCGGCTTGCAACGCTGGCAGGCTGCGCCATGCCTCCAAACGGGCCGCCTCTGCCAGGACCGGGTCCGGGGGCAGCAGCACGCCCAGCACCGTGCCGCTGTGGGCGGCGTTGACCCCTGCCGCTCCGACCCTGGCGGCGAACTCCAGCACCGCCTGCAACTGAGGCTTGGGCAGGACCTCCTGGTGGGCCAGGGCGCTCCTGGTTGCACCTTCGCCGATCAGAGAGGTGTTGCCGGTAACAAGGCCGGCCTCTATGAGGGCCAGGGCTTCGCGAAACGCCGGCTCCAAGGCCTCCAGGGCCGCCCGGTGGTCCATGGCATTGAAGGCAACGGTGTCCACCATGCCGCCGAAGTCCAGGGCCAGCACCCGCAGGGGCGGCGCGCCCCCCAGCTTGCGGTACACCGACCCGGCCTGGTGGTCAAAGAGGGCGATGCCGGGGAACATCAGGCCGTCGGTCGGCTCCACCTGTAAGGCCAGCTTTGCTATCTCCCAGGGCGTCAGGAGCACGCCCAAGGCCTTCGCCGTGGCCGAAATGGCCGCAGCCACATCGGCGGTGCTGCTGGCCATGCCCTTGCCCCTGGGCAGAGGGCTGGCGACGCCCAGGGCCGCGTCCACGTCCCGCCGGCCCAGGTAATGCAGAGTGAGCCCCACCGCCTGGCGCGCCTTGGGGCAGTCCTCAGCGCCCAGAACCAGGCCTGTCCCTTCGTGCAGGGCCACTGTAGCCGTGGCGCACCAGTCCACGGGACAGGTAACGTGCATGGGGAGGCCGTCCAGCATACCCTGAGCCAGCTCGCCACAGGCGCCGGGCGCGCAGGCTGTGGCCCGGCCCAGGAGCAGCTTTCCCCTGTGGGGAGTTGCGAGGGTCATGGGAAACGGTCCTCCTTCATCTCTCCTTGAGGAGGGCTTGAGGGCGGAAAGGTGGAGGCAGGAAGAGTTGCGCCCGGGGCCTTCAGGTCCAGGGCCAGGCCCGCCACGACCAGGTAGGCCCGGTCGGCCTGGGCCGCGAAGCGCTGGTTTACCCGCCCCAGGATGTCGCGGAAGGCCCGCCCCAGGGCCGTTGGCGGCACCACGCCAAAGCCCACCTCGTTAGTGACGACGATCCACGTTGCCCGGCCCTGCTGATACAGGGCCAGGAGCCGGTCCACCAGGTCCAAGGCCCTGGATTCGGCGGTCTCCTCTTCTTCTTGCAGGAGGAGGTTGGAGACCCAGAGGGTCAGGCAGTCTATGAGGATGGCGTCATACGCTTGGACAACCTCTCCCAGGGCACGGGGCAACTCCAGCGGCTCCTCCAAGGTATCCCAGGCCGCAGGACGCCCTACCTTGTGGGCCGCGATACGCCGGGCCATGTCCTCGTCGCCCGCCTGGGCGGTGGCCACGAAGAGCACGCGGCCCCCAGGCGGGGACAGTTGCTCTGCCAGGTGCTCCGCGAGGCTGCTTTTGCCGGCGCGGGCGCCTCCTAAAATGAGAATGAGTTCCTTGGCCATGGCCTACGGCCGTCCTCAGTGGGTGAAATAGTTGGGCGGCGGTTTGGGCGGTCTCAGTCCGGCGATGGCGAACAGGCGCTCCATATCCAGGTGGCGGCGCACGTGGTCAGCCAGCTTATCGTACTCCGTATCCGGGTCGGCGCCAGGAAGAGGAGGGGGCAGTGCGACACCCTTGCGCTGGGCCAGGCCCTCCAGCAAGGCGCGGCGAAGGCCCGGATTGTGGAAGAGGCCGTGCATGTAGGTCCCAAGGGTCAGTCCCTGGGCATCCAGCATCCCGTCGGTGTCTTCTACGGCCTGCTGGGAGCGCGTTGTGACCTGGAAAGCGCCGCTGCTTTCTCCACCTACGGCCCGGCCCATATGGATTTCGTACCCCTTCACCACCATGTCCTGGCATCCTTCCAGGAGCCCCCTGGCTTCAATCACCCGCGCCTCTATCTGGTGCACTGCCTTATCGCCCTGGAACACGGTGTCAAGGGGCAGCAGGCCAAGTCCGGGGGTCTCCGACTGGGGCGACTCCACGCCTTCGGGGTCCAGGACTCGCCACCCCAGCATCTGATATCCCCCGCAGATGCCTATGACCGGTGTCTCTCCCAGGCGGCGCACCACAATGGCGGCGTCCAGCCCCCGGCTGCGCAGCCACTCCATGTCCGCCACCGTGGTCTTGGTCCCGGGAAGGATGATAAGGTCAGGCGTCCCCAACTCAGTCAGGGTAGAGACATAACGCACGCGGACGCCGGGCTCCCGCCGCAGGGGGTCAACATCGTCAAAGTTGGCGATGTGGGGCAGGCGTATGACGGCGATGTCCAGCAGGGGCCGCGCATCGTCCTGGCGAGAAGTCTCTGGAAGGCCAAGGGAGTCCTCCTCGGGCAGGTGAATGTTAGTAAACATGGGCAGGACGCCAAGGATGGGCACACCCAGGCGCTGGACCAGCAGCTCCAGGCCCGATTCCAGCAGCCCGGGGTCGCCGCGGAACTTGTTGATGACCAGCCCTTTGACCAGGGCCTGCTCCACGGGCTCTAGAAGGGCCATAGTCCCCACAAGCTGGGCAAAGACGCCGCCCCGGTCAATATCCCCCACCAGCAGCACCGGCGCGCCGGTGTACCGGGCCACCCGCATATTGACGATCTCCGCATCTTTCAGGTTGACCTCCGCCGGGCTTCCTGCCCCCTCCACCATCACCACGTCATACTGGACCCGCAGGCGGTCCAGAGCGCCGGTTACCACGGGCCAGAGTTCCTCCTTCATTTCGTGGTACTCCCTGGCCGACGCCGCCCTGAGAGGCTGGCCCAAGACCACCACTTGGGAGCGCTGGTCTGCCTCGGGCTTCAGCAGCACCGGATTCATATCCACCGACGGGGCTACCCCTGCGGCCTCGGCCTGCATGGCCTGGGCGCGGCCAATCTCACCCCCGTCCGGGGTGGCATAGGAGTTCAGGGACATATTCTGGGCCTTGAAGGGGGCTACCCGGTACCCTTCCTGTCGGAGGATGCGGCACAGCGCCGCCGCCAGCACCGACTTCCCCACGTGGGACATGGTGCCCTGGACCATCAGCACTCTACCCAGGGGGCGTTCAAGGGACATGGGCGCCTCCCAGGTGGCTGGTGTCGTTCCACAGGTCCAGGACCGCATCATCTCCGTAGCGGGAGACGATGGAGAGGCTGGCCGGGGCCAGGCTGAAGCGCCAGAACCACTCCCGCGGCAGGCCCATGAGGTGCAGGAGCAGCGCCCGCAGGGAACCGCCGTGGCCCACCACCAGGGTATCGCCCTCCTGGGGAAGGCTGGCCTGTATCCAGCGGTAGAACGCCCTTACCCGCTCCAGCAACTGCTCCACGCTCTCCCCACCGGGGGCGGCTGCGGTCAAATCACCGGACAGGACCCGGGGGTAGTCTGCGGAGCCGGACATCTCCACCTGGGCATAGGTCAGGCCCTCCCACCTCCCGTAGCACAGTTCCCGCAGTTCCGGGGCCGGCGTAAGTGGAATGACGTGGCCTGCGGTGAGCAGGCGCGCCGTATCCATGGCGCGGGCCAGGTCGCTGGCGTAGGCCACCGTCAGAGAGGCAGCCGCCAGGCGCGCCGCCAACTTCTGCACCTGGGCAATGCCGGCGTCGTCCAAAGGGATATCCGTATGCCCCTGGATGCGGCCCTGGCGGTTCCAGGACGTCTCTCCGTGGCGCACCAGCAGCCACCTAGCCATAGCGCAGCACCTCTTCCAGGGCGGCCACCAGCCGGCGGCAGTCCTCCAGCGGGCGGACGCCAATGCGGATATGCTCCGGCAGGCCGAAGGAGGCGCAGTCGCGTACGCACACGCCCCGCCGCAGGAGTGCCAGGCGCACCCCGCCAGCCTTGCCCACCTTCACCAGCAGGAAGTTGGCGGGCGAGGGCGCCACAGACACTCCTATAGAGGCCAGCGCCGCCATAAGGTATGCCTTGGCCCCGGCGATGACGCAACGACCTTGCTCTACATGGGCCTCCTCCTGGAGGGCTGTTACGCCTGCTGCCTGGGCAAGGCTGCTGACGCTCCAGGCGACCTGCCGCTCCTGGACGCGGGCCGCCACATCGGGCGGCGCTACCATGTACCCCAGGCGCACGCCGGCCAGGGCGTAGTCCTTGGTCATAGAGCGCAATAGGACAACGTTTCCCAGCGCCAGCAACGGGACAGCATCCCACGCCCCTGCCGTCAGCGGGACATAGGCCTCATCCAGGACCAGCAGGCCGCCCCCTGGGATGGCGCTGGCGATTGCTTCCACCTCTGCGTAGGAAAGGTAGACACCTGTAGGGTTGTTGGGATTGCACAGGAAGGCCAGGCGGGGCCGGCGCTCCTGGAGCTCCTCACAAGCCGAGGCCAGGTCCCAGCGGAAGCTCTCCCCTTCCGAGGCACGGTGCTCATGTATGGTAGCTCCCGCCAGGCGGCAGGCGGCCTCGTATTCGCCGAAGGTGGGGGTGAAGAGAAAGGCCGTATTGCCTGGGATCAGGAAGGCCGAGGCAAGGAGGTGGATGAGCTCCGTGGAACCGTTGCCGGGGAGAATGCAGTCCATGCCAACACACAGGCGGCGGGCCAGGGCTTCCCGCAGGGCCAGGCAGCGGCGGTCCGGGTAAGGGGCTACGTCGGCAGAGGCGATGGCCGCGCGGACACCCGCGGGTGTGCCCAGAGGGTTGATGCTGGCGCTGAAGTCAAGGACGCTCTGGGGGTCCAGGCCCAGGGCGCGTAACTCCGTGAGGTCCAGCCCGCCGTGGACGGTGTGGATCGCAGTTGCTGCCCTCATGGGTGCCGCGCCTTTTTTGTCATACCACAAAACTAGCGGGTTTCTTATCAATTATGCAAGTGTAGCAACCCGTACTTTTACACTAGGCCGAAAAGAACACCCGCACAGCCAGGACGCCTGCCGCCAGCGCCGGACACAGCCCGGCGGCCAGGTTGAACGCTCTGGCGTGCGCCGGCCAGGTCCCCGGAGACTGCGCCGGCTGGACAGGTCAGGCCCGCGGGGTGATGAATGGACTTCCGGTCCTTCCTTAGAGGGTCGCGACGCCCACGCTGTTGATAGGTGGGAAGAGTGGTGCAGCCTCGCGCCACGAGTCCCCTTCGTCGGTGCTGAAGAAGAGCTGGCCGGTGTTGGTGCCCAGGTAGAGGCCAGCGGGCTGCAAGGCGTCCACGGCCATGCCTTCCCGAAGGACGTTCAGGTAGGCGTCCTTTTGGGGCAACCCCCGGGTGAGCTTCTCCCAGGCTCTGCCCTGGTTACGGGTCCGGTAAATAGCCATCTGAGCATCGGGCACCCAGTGCTTGTAGCCGCTGGTGCCGGGGCATACCCAGATGGTGTCGGCCTGGTGGGGGTGGACAGCAATGCCGAAGCCCCAGTCCGAGGGCAGCCCTTCAGTGATTTCCACCCAGTGGTCGGCGCCGTCGTCGCTGCGGTAGACCCCGCAGTGGTTCTGTTGGTAGAGCCGCCTGGGTTCCACGGGATTGAGGACCACCTTGTGGACGCACTGGCCCATCTCGGCATAGGCAGGGGGCTGGTCCGGCATAAAGTTCACCCGGGTGCCCTGGTTGGCAGGATGCCAGCTTACGCCGCCATCGGTGGTGCGGAAGATCCCCGCTGCCGAGATGGCCACATACATGCGCTGGGAGTCAAGGGGGTCCAGGACGATAGTATGGAGGCAGAGGCCGCCGGCCCCCGGCTGCCATGTGGGGCGGGAAGGGTGGTTGTTGAGGGAGTGGACGAACTGCCAACTCTCGCCGTTATCGCTGCTCTTGAACAGCGCCGCAGGCTCCACGCCGGCGTAGATGACCCCTGGCTCACCGCGACGGCCCGGCTCTACGTGCCAGACCTTTTCCAGGGTAAGCCCTGTGTCTGAGGGGAAAGCTGGCCCGGACTGGGGTTCGTTCCAGGTGTAGCCGAGGTCGGTGCTGCGATAGACCCGGGACCCAAACCACGGGTCGCCCACGGCGGCGAAGAGGGCCCCGGAACGCCCGTCAAAGGCCATGTGCATGATGTTCTGGCCCTCGTGATAGGGGCCGCGGACCTTCCAGCGGCGGCGCCCGGGCCCACTCTCCATGATGAAAGCGCCCTTGCGTGTGCCCACCAGGACCATAACTTGTTGAGCCATCACCTCACCTCCAAATGGGTTTTGCAGTCTACAGCGCCCAGGGCCAAGGACTCCCTACCCGTTGGGCCTCCCTTCGCCAGCATTCGGCCAATCCTCGTCCGGCGCCGGATGGCAGCAGTGTAGCCCTGCCCTGACGGCTGGTCAATGACCGTGTCGCTGGGGGTGCTAATCCTAAAGGAATAGCCGCGCCGCCAAAAGACCGGCGGTGACTGCCATGCCCAGGGCGGCAGCCAGGCGCACCACCCCCACAGCGCAGGAGATGTCCTCCCCCACCGGCTCCCGCAGGCCTTCGCCCAGCCGGTAATGCCCCTGCTTTTCCAAGGCCACCCCCATCAGGCCAGCCATAGCGCTCATGGTCCAGCCCGCGTTGGGGCTTTCCGTCTTCTTGTGGTCACGGAGCGTCACGCGCCATCCCTGGCGTACCGCCAGCCCCCTAAGTCCGCCGGCAAAGAGCAGGAGCAGCGCCCCCAGGCGAGCGGGCAGCAAGTTCAGGGTGTCATCCAGCCGCGCTGGGACCTTGCCCAGGTACTCGTACCTGCCGTGGTAGCCGACCATGCTGTCCAGGGTATTGACGGCCCGGTAGGCAAAGGCCCCTGGGAGGCCGAAGAGGGCGAAGGCCAGCCAGGGCGCAAAGAAGCTGTCAGTGGTATTCTCTGCCGCCGACTCAATGGCCGCCGCCGCTGTCAGGGGAGGCGTCAGGGACCTCGTATCGCGGCTGACCAGGCTGCGCAGGCTGGCCCTCGCCCCCTGGATGTCCCCCTGGGCCATGAAGTGATACGTCCGCAGGGCCGCTTTTGTCAGGCCGTGTACTGTAAAGGTGGTACGCAAGAGCGCCGCTGTCCCCAGCACATAGGCCGCCGGCCCCAGCATTCCCAGGCCCATTGCTGCCAGCCATGCCAGTCCCCCAAAGAGGGCAGGTACCGCAACAGCGATTGCGCTCCCCGCCAGGAGCTGCTTTGCCTTGCCCGACTTCGGCGATACCCGCTCCAGGAGGCTGATGACCTTGCCCATCCAGACCACCGGGTGCACGGGGGCCGGCGGCTCCGGGAAGAGAAGGTCCAGGGCCACTGCCAGGAGCAGCGCCAGTCCATCCAGGAGCATCCCCTGGGGGAAAGGCCAACCCGTCACGGTGACATCGTTCCCCACGGGAGGCTCCACCAAGGGTGGTAAGCCACAGACCCCGCCATCGCCACCATCGCCAGGAGCACCGCTATTTCCACCAGTTCGTTGACGGCTCCGTAGGTGTCTCCTGTCAGCCCCCCCAACAGGTGGGCCATCCACCAGCCCAGGGCAAGGGCCAGGGCTGTCGCCAGGACGAACAGGGCTAGGCCCGTCACTCCAGCCAGCAGGACGCCTACTCCGAGGGCAGTGGTCAGGCCCACGGCCACGTGCCACACACGGCGCTCCTGGAAGACAGTACCGAGCCCCGCCTGCCGGGCGTAGGGGAAGGCCTGCATGGCCAGGAGCATACCCCAGCGGGAGAAGCAGGGGAAGAGGAGCAGGGCCTCCGGCAGCACTCCCCGCGACAGGCTTGCCAGGGCCGCCCACTTGAGCAGCAGGGCCGAGGACCCAGCCAGGACCCCAAAAGCGCCTACGTGGTGGTCCCGCATGATTTCCAGCCGCCGCTCCCTGGCAGCGCCGCCAAAAAGGCCGTCGCAGGTGTCCATGAGACCGTCCAGGTGCAGGCCGCGGGTCAGCACTACCAGGGCCACAGCCAAGAGCGCCCCCGTCATGAGGGGCGGGAAGACCGGGCCCAGGAGGGCATTAGAGGCTGCCAGCAGTCCTCCCAGGGCGAGGCCCACCAGGGGAAAGAAGGCCCGGGCTGGCGCCATGGCTGCTCCTTCCAGCCTGCCGGGGGGCAGCACCGTCAGGAAGGCAAAGGCCATGCGCAGCGCCTTCACGGGCGGGCCTCCTGGGACTGGGCGGGCCGGTCCGTGACGCCGGCCTCGGCAAAGGTTGCCATTTCCGAGAGGCAGGCGGCGGCGGCTTCTATGACACCCATGGCCAGCACCGCGCCGGTACCCTCCCCCAGGCGCAAGCCCAGGTCCAGGACTGGCCGCAGCCCCAGACGGCGCAGGATTACGCGGTGGCCGCGCTCCACCGAGCGGTGAGACGCTATCAAGTACCCACGGGCCTGGGGGCACAGGCCGCAGGCGATGAGGGCCGCCGCTCCGGCGATGAAGCCGTCCAGGACTACCGCTCGGCGGGCGCTGGCAGTCCCCAGGATGACCCCCGCCAACAGGCCGATCTCAAAGCCGCCCACCTTGGCCAGGACATCCAGGGCGTCGGCAGGGTCCGGACGGTTGACCTCCAGGGCGCGGCGCACTACAGCAATCTTGTGGCCCAGCTCCTCAGGCGTCCGGCCCGTGCCCCTGCCTGTGGTGCGTTCCGGTGGCGCGCCGGTCATGCAGGCGGCGATGGCGCTGGAGGGCGTGGTGTTGCCGATACCCATGTCGCCCGTCCCAACGAGGCCGGTTCCTTCCTGGGCGACTTCCAGGGCCAGGGCTGCACCCTCTTCCAGGCACCGCTGGGCCTGGGCGCGGGTCATGGCTGGCCCTACCGTGATATCCCCCGTACTGCGTCCCACGGCCACAACCCGCAGGCCTGGGTGGGATGAGAGAGGCGTTGCGACGCCGACGTCCACGATGCTCAGTCCCACCCCAACGTGACGGGCCATGACGCTCACCGCCGCGCCGCCTTGCAGGAAGTTCAGCACCATCTGGGCCGTGACGGTCTGGGGATAGGCGGTGACTCCCTGGGCCACCACGCCGTGGTCGCCCGCCGCCACAGTGACCCGTTTGTCGCCGGTCTGGGGGCGCTCCGTCCCGTAGATGCCGGCAAGCTGCACGGAGAGGGCCTCCAGCCGGCCCAGGCTGCCCGGAGGCTTGGTGAGCTGCCGCTGTCGCGTGCGGGCGCGGGCCATTGCTGCCCTATCCAGGGGACCGATGGCAGCGATGATTGCGCTGAGGCTATCCTGCGTCAAGGGAGTGCTCTCAAAACTCTACCCCCGGCTGGGCTTTGATGCCCTGGTCCCGGTAGGGGTGCTTGATGGTCCGCATCTCCGTCACCAGGTCTGCGTAGTCTACCAGGCCCTGGGGGGCGTACCGTCCGGTGATGATGACGTGGAGCATGGCCTTGCGCTGGGCCAGGGTCTCCAGCACCTCCTCCAGGGGCACCCAGCCGTAGTGCAGGGGGTAGGTGAACTCGTCCAGGATGATGATGTCCTCTTCCCCTTGCAGGATAGCTTCTTTGGCCCTGCGCCACTGTTCCTGGGCCAAGGCAGCCGTCTGGTCCAGGTCCTTGGAGCGCCAGGTGAAGCCGTCGCCCATGGCGACGATGGGGATGCCCAGCTTCTTGGCGGCCCGGTGCTCCCCAAAGTGCGCCCCACTGTGCTTCAGGAACTGGAACATGCGCACCTTCATGCCCCGGCCCCAGGCGCGGAACAGGATACCCAATGCGGCTGTGGTCTTGCCCTTGCCGTCGCCGGTGTTGACGATGACCAGCCCCTTCTTGATGCGGGGGCCTTTCACCGGCTGGTGCTGGCCTGTCTCTCTCTGCCTAAGGTCCTGTGTGGTCATGGTTGCCTCCCCGATGTAGGGATGCAAGGTCGGAGACTCGCGAGCTATCGGAGCCTTGCGTCCCCACGGCTTCTATAGCAGCCAGGATTTCCTCCATAGTGGCGCATCGCGCCAAGGGGAGCAGGGCCTTATAGAGGGCGGCTGCCGTTCCCTGTGTAAAATCCCGCTCGGTAATGGGCGTGGACTCCCAGAGGACAAGGCGCTGGGCAGCGGCGGCGGCCTCCAGGTTGCGCAGGTTGTTCGCGCCAATGGGCATATCGCACACGACCGTTACGTCGGCTTCTGCTGCCAGGGCCAGGTGCCGCCGGTGGGCCTCATCGTCTATAGGGCTGAAGGCCGGCACCGACACGTAGGGTATCCCCAGCACGTCGGCGGCCAAACGGTCGGCGTCGCCCGCCCCCAGGACGCCTGCCGAGAGGGCGTACCCCCTGCGGTGCATCTCATACAGCAGGCGAGCACCGGAGCCGCCCCCGCAGATGACATGCACCCGCCGGGATAGAGATGCTGCCTTTGGCGGAGGCGCATAGTCCACGAGGCTCACCACCGGCGCGCCGGTGAAGGGGTTGCCGAAGACCACGGCCCGCACGCCAAAGGCTGCCTCCAGGTTGGCCGGCGTCAGCACCTCCTGGGGCGTCCCCTGGGCCACGATGCGCCCGCCGGCCATGAGGAGCAGCCGCCCGCAGTAGCGGGCCGCCAGCCCCAAGTCGTGGATGGCGGCGACGGCGGTCACCCCCTGCCCCACCAGGGTGCGCACCAGGTCCAGGGCCTTGAGCTGGTGCTGGATGTCCAGGTTGGAGGTGGGCTCGTCCAGGAGCAGCACCTGGGGCTGCTGGGCCAACGCCCGGGCGATGAACACCCGCTGGCGCTCGCCGCCGGACAGGGTGACGACGGCCCTGTCGGCAAAGGCGGCGGTCTCCGTAGCGGCCATGGCCTCCAGAGCGATGCACCGGTCCTCTTCGCCCTCCACCTGGAATCGCCCCAGGTGGGGGTAGCGGCCCATGAGCACCAGCTCCAGGGCCGTGAAGCCAAACGTCACGGGGGCCGACTGGTGGACCACCCCCTGCCGGCGGGCGACTTCCCGTGCAGACATGCGGCCCAGGGGCTGCCCGTCCAGCAGCACCTCGCCCTCCTGGGGATAGAGCAGGCCGGCCAGGGCCTTCAGCAGGGTCGTCTTGCCCGCGCCGTTGGGCCCCACCAGGCCGATGAACTCGCCGGCGCCCGCCGTCAGGCCCACGGAGTCCAGGAGGCGCGCCGCTTCCACCCTGTACGTCAGGTCCTGCGCCTCCAGGCGGGGTGTGTGGTCATTACCACGACTGGGTGTCATCTGTCTTTCCTCTTGCCTGTTCCCCTGACCAGCCCTCCAGAAAGCGGTGTTCCTGTCGTTCCGAAGGAGGAACGACCGAGGAACCTCTCTCACGTTTGGCTCCTATGGTGGCGGCTGGTTCTCGCACACCTATGCCGTGTACCGCCGTTCCAGGAGAGGTTCCTCGCCCCGATTGTGTCGGGGCTCGGAACGACATAACGCCTATTCCGGCAGGCTGAAGGGCGGAAGCTCCTTGTTTGCAAAGTCCACGGGCCAGAGCAGCTTCGCCAGCTCCTCCGCCCCACGGATGTTCCAGAAGGACAGGGTGGTGAAGAACTTGGGCTGAGCCAGATACACCTGCCCGCTCTTGATAGCTGGCACCTCCGCCAGGGCAGGGTCGGCCAAGAGCTGCTCTCGGAAGGCGACGCCCCCGGAGTCCGGCGGCTGCGGGACGAAAATGACCTCCGGATTCATGGCGATGACCCCTTCCAGGCTGGTGGTAGGGTTCCGCTCCAGCCCTGCCTCGGCAGCCACATTCAGGCCTCCCGCCGCCTCAATAATGCTGCCCTCGGTAGATCCTGCCCCCGCCGTGTACAGCTTGTCAGAATACCAGGTGAGAGAGAGCACCCGTGGCCGCTGTCCCTGGGGTTTCCTGTTGACCACCGCCTGCAACGCCTCATAGCGGGCGCGCACCTCGGCGGCAAGCTCCAGCGCCCGCACTTCTTCGCCGTAGATGTACCCCAGCAGAAGGATGTCCTGGATGCGCCCTTCGGGGTCGTTATGGAGGCCTGTCTGCACCACGGGGATGCCCACGTTCACCAGTGCCTTGATGAGGTCAGCGTTGCTGGAAGGGCTGGCGATGACGAGGTCCGGGGACTGGGCCACAATCTGCTCGGCGTTGCGGGCCACGGTAGCGGCGCTCGCCGCAAGCTCCGCCACGTTGGAGGAGACGGGGTCCTTGGTGAACGCGCCCACGGCCACCACGCGCTCCCTGGGCAACAGGGCATAGGTCACCTCGTCATGGCCCAGGGACAGGGTGTGTATGCGCACCGGCTGTGCGGCGATGGTCACCCGGCCATTCAGCCCCTCCACCTCCCGTGGCCAGCCGTGGTTGGAGGCGTCAACGATGCCAGGTACTGACACAAAGGGGTCCGGCGCCGGAGTCGGCGTAGCCTCTGCCTGCTCCACCGCTGCGGTGGCTGTCCCCGTAGCCATCGCTGTGGGCGTGGGGGCTTCCTGTGCGCCTCCGCCGCAGGACGCTTGCAAAAACAGGGCCAGGGCCGCCAGCAGGCCCATAGCTAAGGACTTTCCGTTCATCTGTGCCTCCAATGGTGAGTAATGCTACAAAACCTCGGCCCGGCGCTTGTTTCGGACCAGCAGGAACAGGAAAAAGGGAGCGCCAACGAAGGCGGTGACGATGCCCACACGGATCTCGGCGGGCTGGGCGATGGTGCGGGCCAGGGTATCGGCGATAACCAGAAACAGCGCGCCCCCCAAAGCGCTGGCGGGCAGCAGCACCCGGTGGTCGGTCCCGACGACGAGGCGCAGGACGTGGGGCGTCACCAGGCCCACGAAGGCGATAGTCCCGCTGACGGCCACGGCCACGCCGGTGACCAGGGCCGAGGCGGCAATGAGCAATGGGCGGGTCTTGGCCACAGCCACCCCCAAAGAGCGGGCGTCGTCATCGCCCAACAGCAGCAGGTTCAGCTCCCTGGAGAAGACCAGCACCAGGGCCACGCCTCCCAGGATGAGGGGCGATGCGATGGCCACGTGCTGCCAGGAGCGGGCCTCCAGCCCCCCGGCCAGCCAGAAGAGGATTTCTCGCATGGCCTCGTTGGAGGGGGCCAGGACGATGGTAGCGGAGACGACGGCCCCTAGGAAGGCGCTGACGGCGATGCCGGCCAGGAGCAGCGTGGCCATGGAGAAGCGCCCGCCCATGAGGGCGATGCCGTAGACCAGGAAGGCGGCCCCCAGAGCGCCCAGGAAGGCGAAGAGGGGCAGTGCCAGGAAGAAGAGGCGGTTGAGGCCCAGGGCGATGGACAGCACCGCGCCCGCAGCGCCGCCGGCAGAGACGCCGATGATGCCGGGGTCCGCCATGGGGTTGCGGAACACCCCCTGCATCGTCGTGCCGGCCACGCCCAGGGCCGCCCCCACCAGGGATCCCACCACCAGGCGGGGCAGGCGTAGCTGCTCCACCACCAGCCGCTCGGTGTTGGTGAAGTCGCCGCCGGAAAAGCCCAGGTGGGCCAGGAGCACCCCGGCCACGTGGGTCATGGGGATGTCCACCGGCCCCATAGTAAGGGAGACCAGGACGGCGGTAACCCACAGGAGGGCCAGCACACAGGCCGACAGGGCAAGCCGCACTGTGACGGGCGCGCGCCTGCCGAGGGTAACGACGGTATCCCCCACATCATGTTCCCCCCTTCCCTTGAGGGAAGGGGGCCAGGGGGTCAGGTCTGCAGCAGCCAACTAAAAACCTCCAGCGCTCTTCGCTGGAGGTTTCTTCCCTTTCTGGGACTGCGGGACGGCGCTGCCACGGTGCCCGAGGACTGCGCCGGCGGTGACCCCCTTACGGCGAAGAGGCGTTCACACACCGTTCCAGGCAGGTCTCCTGGCTCACGGGTCACCGCCAACCGAGGCCTTCCCATCCCAAATGCATCGGGACAGTGGCGTGTTCTCGGGTGGCTCGCCGTTCACAGTGGCGCTACCGCGGCGGACTTGCACCGCCTTCCCTATTCTTCCCCCGATGTGATCGGGGGACACCTGGCCGGACGTGTTCAGTTGTTAATGGAGGCAGTATAGGGAGGGCGGGAGGCCGGTGTCAATGCGCGGCGTCACCGGAATGCCACGCCGTGCATAAAAACACTTTTGCCGTTAGATACCGTTCGTTCTTCTCACC
The DNA here is from genome assembly GCA_016202485.1 of Chloroflexota bacterium. GTDB lineage: Bacteria > Chloroflexota > Dehalococcoidia > Lucifugimonadales > JACPCL1 > JACPCL1. The sequence continues at coordinate 15,017 of JACQOP010000070.1, forward strand.
CAATGTCCCAAGGGTTCGCTCAGGGTTATCCCAAGATCGCAGACGACTTGCTAAGAATTCTTTAACGTACCGGCATTGAGAGGAAGTTGTCTAGCAGGGATAGACATTTACTCAATTCATCAGGAAATTCTACCATGGTAAAGGCGTCTACAACCTGGGCTTTGGTCAGATTCAGTCCAAAGTCTTGACGAATCGACTCTATGAACTTCCCAAAAACCACCTTGCCAGGAACAATTTGCAGCCGTGTCTCGATGTTCGACCACTGTGATTCGAACCAATCTATTGTTTCCTTACTGAGTGTTGCTATGTCTTTGCCTGTACTCCGAAAATATTGCAGCCGTGGCCCAAGGTATTGGGCCAGGAGGTCAGATTTTATCTTAGAGGTAATAGTATCCAGCACTTCCGTTGCAGGAGGCACTATTATCTTTGCGCCGCTTACATCGAATCTTACCGTTCCGCGATTAGTAGCAGCCCGACTCATAGCTCGGTCTAATACTGAAGGAATCAACAGGTAGTTTTCTAATTCCTTTCGTTTCCAAATCATGCCTACAGACAGAACTTCGGCCAAACTGGATTCCACGTCACCAATGTGCTCCTCAGGACGAAAGTCTCGGTCGAACACACCTGCAAACAGCACAGGGCCTCCAAGCGTTTCACGAATCCCATGCGAAACAGCTCGTATTTTTTCAATTGTTGGAAAGCCGCCGAGAGGAAATGCCGTTAACTCAGTCCCAAGGGCCAACTTTGGGTGGCCTTTCTTTCGTGCAAATTGGCGAATGAGCCTGAAATCCTCTCCTTCGACATACAAAACATGGCGAGAACGTGCCAGGCGTGTCAGTGCAAGATTATGAATAGAGCCTATTGACTCCAGAGCTCCCTTGACCATATCGGGGCTTTTAAGACGCCTAGCGCTTCCGTCGTGTTGATTCATTGTTACAAGCTCACTGGGTTCTGCCTCAGCAACAATCTCTGATGAGTGCGTCGCGATTACGACATCAGGCCCAGCTTCCCTCAGCATTGACAATAGTCGGCGTTGCAGGTCTGGATGCAAATAAATATCGGGCTCATCGATAACTATTACGGAGGCTTCAGCCGCTCTGGCTAAGTGCGTCAACATTTGACACCATGCTTGGAATCCAAATCCAAGCCAATACAACTCGCGTGTCATTCTGCCCTCGAGACAAAACATAGCAAGCTTGCCTTCCGAAAGTTCAGGGCGCTCTACATCCATTCCAGGCCATGACTGTCTTATTC
>JACQOP010000072.1 GCA_016202485.1 Chloroflexota bacterium
GACGACGAACTGCTAAAAGAGGCCAAGGGAGTCGCAGAGGCCACTGGGCGTACTCTGGCAGAGGTTGTAGAGGACGCGCTCCGAGAATCCCTGGCGCGCCGGCGTGTCAGGACAGGCCCCACAGTGATCACCCTTCCCACATTCAAGGGCAGCGGCCTCTGCCCTGGGGTTGACCTGGACAACTCGGCAGCCTTGCTGGATTTGATGAGTTCACCAAATGCTGCTCCTTGACGTCAACATCTTGGTGTACGCTTATAGGGAAGATGCCCCTGACCACAGACGATTCAAGGATTGGCTGGAAGGGTTGATAAATGGCGGCCAGACTTACGGCATGTCCGAACTTGTTCTCAGTGGGTTCCTTCGCATCGTCACGCACCCAGCTATCTTTATCCCTCCCAGTCCCATGCAGAATGCTCTGGCTTTCGTTGAACAGGTCAAAAGTCCGCCGAACTGTGTTGTGTTGCAGCCGGGACCCCGCCACTGGCAGACCTTCACACGCCTGTGTCAAACTAATGACGTACGAGGCAATCTGGTACCGGACGCCTATTTGGCAGCCCTGGCAATTGAATCCGGAAGTGAGTGGATTAGCACCGACAGCGATTATGCCCGCTTCCCGGAACTGAAATGGAGACGGCCTTTTTGAACAACGATTGAAAAGCCCCTCTCCCTTGATGGGAGAGGGATCAAGGGTGAGGTAAAAAGGAGACACGGCCATGAACAAAGCCCTGGAAGGCGTACGCGTCATTGACATCAGCTACATCGTCGCTGGCCCCTCCGGGGGGCGCACCCTGGCCGAGTACGGCGCGGAGGTCATCAAAATCAACAACCCTGTGAACGTCCCCGACCGCACCCACTGGGTGGAGGCGGGCCGCGGCAAGCTCACCATGCTGGTGGACCTGAAGAAGAAGGCGGGCCTGCAAATCTTCTACGACCTGGTGCAAATCTCCGACATCGTCGTGGAGAACATGCGCCCCGACTCTGCCAGACGCCTGGGCGTGGACTACGAGACTGTCCGCAAGCTGAAGCCCGACATCATTTACTCCAAGGTCACCGCCTTCGGCCTGGAAGGCCCCTGGGCCGGCCACCCGGGCTACGAGCCCCAGGGCCAGGCCGTCAGCGGCGTCATGGTGCGCGCCGGCGGCAGGGGCAACGTCCCCGGCAATGGCCCCATTCCCATGAATGACTACTTCACCGGCCTCTCCTGCGCCGAGGGCGCTCTCATGGCCCTCCTGGAGCGCGACCGCACCGGCCAGGGCCAGCTCGTGGACACCGCCCTCTCCTTCTCCGCCACCACCATCCAGTCCGGCTTCGCCCTGGACTACCCAGGCTTCGTCCGTAACGAGCCGGAAGGCACCGCCCTGAAAGGCCAGAGCGCCCTCAGCCGCCTCTACCAGTGCAGCGACGGCTGGATCGCCCTGGCAGCCCCCAAGGAGCGGGACTGGCTGGGCCTGGTCTCCCTGTCGGAGTTCGCCGCCCTCAACCACGACGCCCGCTTCGCCACCGCCGAGGGCCGCAAGCTGAACGACGAGGCCCTGGCTTCGGCCCTGGCCACCGCCCTCGCCAGGATGACGGTGCGCGAGGCCCTGGCGAAGCTGTCCAGCGCCGGCGTCCCCGCCGTCCGCCACACCACCCACGAGGAGATGTACGAGGACCCGGTGTTCGTGGGCGCCGGCCTGGTGGTCCACCGCGAACACGAGTGGATGGGCGTGTTCCAGCACGTGGGCCTGGGCGCGCACCTCTCCGAGACCCCTGCCCAGCTCGGCGACCCCGCGCCCCTCATCGGCAAGGACACCGCCCGCGTTCTGCGGGACTACCTGGGCTACACCAGCGCCCAGATACAGAAGCTCTTCGTGGACGGCGTGGTGGAGACCCACCAGGTCCCCCACGCACGGAACGCACAGTAGCATACGCCTGTCGTTGCTACGAAATAGCCTGTGGGTCACGGGTGTGCAAAGGGCTGCGCCCTTGGCGGGGGCTGCTGGGGGTGTCCCCCGTCCCGATGACATCGGGAGGCGGGTGGGCGGGCATGAAAGCACGTGCAATACAGAGAGAGGCAAAGAGGCTTTTCGTCCATAAGGTGCCCATGACATGGGCATGGAGAGTTCCAGGGAGGAACAACCGAGGAACCTCCCCTGATCTACACGCGCTGGTGCCGCGCCTCCACCGAACCGGAGAGATTCCTGGCCGCCGCCGCGCGGGCTCGGAATGACACGGAATGGGGCTGCCCCGTACCAGGCGCAGCCCGCCCCACTCCCAGAACATAAACATAAAGGAGCAGGCCAGGAGGTTAGGTCATTACCTACCTGAGTGCCTTGAGAAAGTCATCCAGGGATATATCCAGCAGTTGCAGGATGCTCCTCAATGTGCCCCGTGGAATCTCGCTTTTCCCCAGGACAACCGGTGCGGAGAGCGTCTTGTCCTCGGTAGGATGTTTCCGATGATAAACAAGATGGCTGCTCCCACGTGCTTTCGCACGGTAGCAGCCAAGTCGTTCAAGAGCGCGGCACACCTGCTCACTAGAGCAAAGCGGCAATGAACTATAGTTCACGACTACCCGCTTCCCGCAGCCAGCTTCACCTTATGCTCAAAAGCCTGCACTATCTTCCCCTTGGGAATGGTCATCTGTACGTCCGGTTCTGATCCCGAGGGAAGATCAACCCGGATATGCCGCTCCTTGAACACGCGGAGTAGTTCGCCGGTTTCCTCCAGGGCCGCCAGGTAGGCTCCCAGGGCATCGTCCAGGTTCTGAAGGGCCTCCTCTGCCGTATCGCCACAACTGGCAACTCCCAACTGGGGGCAATGGGAGACGAACTGGCCCTCTTCTCGGTAGGCCACCCCCAAGAGGTGTACCGTTCCCGTCACAGCCTCTGCTGTTGCCATAGGGCCCTCCTCGCTGAGGTCAACACAACCGCTACGCCTTCGCCTTGTGCCCGCTGAAGTCCAGGCTGTTGCACGTCTCGCACACCGAGGCCGGAATGAACCCCCAGCGCATGAGCCAGCCGAAGACAAAGCAGCCCATGCAGAAGCCCAGGAAGGCTTCTAGGCCCGCAAAAAACACCAGCACCCCCAGCACGCCATAGGCCGCGCCCGTCAGCCCAAAGCCGAAGTGCAGGGCCAGCGCCGTCCAGGAGAACACCACGCCGATGCCCTGGGCGAACCGCTTGGGCGGCCCCGGCGTCGGCTTCACGTGGTTGCCAAACAGGGGCGTCAGCACCCGCGTCGCCAGCAGGCCCGCCGGGCTCAGCGTCGGCCCCGTCAGCACCCGCGCCAGGAACCCGTAGGCGATCAGCCATAGCAGCCAGTGCTGCCCAAGCAGGATCACTGCCAGTGACATGGCCACCACCATGCCCGCCACCATCCGGGCGGCGTAGTCGTTGGCCGGGTCAGGAAAAGAAAACACTTGTCGTAAGGTCATGGACGCACCTCCACCTGCGTAGGGGAGAGTATAGGATAAGGAGACGAAAGGGGCAAGGCAAGCCGAGGCTGCCGGCCCCTAGGGACAGGTGCAGAAGGAGTTATTGAAGGAGACCAGGAGTCTGCCCACCGCTACCACCATACCTTCCCTTGCACTTCCATCTCCAGGTCGGAATAGGTCTTGCTCCACAGGCCCGTGCTCAGGTACTTCCAGCCGCCGTCGGCCAGCAGGCACACGACGTTGCCCTTCTCCATGCGCCGCGCCACCTTCAGGGCGCAGGCCACCACCGCGCCGGAAGACACCCCGGCAAAGATGCCCTCCTTGTGGAGCAGCTCCTTGGCCATCTTGAAGGACTCTTCACTGGAAATCATGATGCGGGCGTCCAGCAGAGACAGGTCCAGGATGGGCGGGATGAATCCGTCTTCCAGGGCTCGCAGGCCGGAAATGGCCTCGTCCGGCTGGGGCGCCGCCGCCACAATCTTCACGTTGGGATTGTGCTCCTTCAGCCGCCGTCCGTTGCCCATCAGCGTCCCGCCGGTGCCCAGGCCCGCCACAAACACGTCCACCTCCGGCAGGTCGCGGATAATCTCTGCCGCCGTCCCGTGGTAGTGGGCCAGGGGATTGGCGGCGTTGCCGTACTGGTAGGGCATGAAGTAGCCGGAGTGCTCTGCCACCATCTTCTGGGCCATGGCGATGGAGCCGTTAGTGCCACGCCGCCAGTCGGAGAAGTGCACCTGGGCGTCAAAGGCCTGCAACAGTTGCACCCGCTCCGGGCTGACGTTCTTGGGCATCACCACCTCCACCCGGTATCCCTTCAGCTTGCCCACCATGGCCAGGCCAATCCCCGTATTGCCGCTGGTCGGCTCCAGAATAATCTTGTTCGGCGTGAGCTTGCCCTCGGCCTCTGCCGCCTCAATCATGTGCAGGGCAATGCGGTCTTTCACGCTGCCCGTGGGGTTGTTGCCCTCCAGCTTGGCGAAGAGGCGCACCCCTGCCTTGGGTGACAGGTGCGGCATCTCCACTAGGGGCGTGTTGCCAATGGCTGCCAGGATACCCGGCCGGGGCGGCGGCGTCCATGCCCCAGGCTGGCCGCCGTTCTGCGGGGCCGCCACCCGTGTCCGAATTCCTATGTTTTCGTGAGAGGCCATAGTGTGCGTTATCGGTCTGCGTTCCCCCTTCCCTGAAGGGAAGGGGGCCAGGGGGTTAGGTCCACTTATCCCACCAGCACCGCCCCAACGTTGTCGTTGTTCACGTGGGGCAGGCCGCAGAATTCCTCGTAGTCAATCAGTTCCGTCACCGTGGGGTGCTCGCCGCACACCGGGCAGTTGGGGTTGCGCCGCACCTTCACCTGCCGGAAGTCCATGTCCAGGGCATCAAAGATGAGCAGCCGCCCCGTCAGCGTGTCCCCCAGGCCCAGGATGAGCTTGATGGTCTCCACCGCCTGGATGGAGCCGACGATGCCCGGCAGCACGCCCAGCACGCCGGCCTCGGCGCAGCTTGGCACCATGCCTGGAGGCGGGGGGGTCGGGTACAGGCCGCGGTAGCAGCCCTTGCCCGGCACGAAGGTGGAGGCCTGCCCCTCAAAGAGGAAGATGCTCCCATGCACCACCGGCTTCCCCAGCATGACACCGGCGTCATTCACCAGGTAGCGCGTCGGGAAGTTGTCGCTGCCGTCCACAATGATGTCGTAGTCCTTCAGGATGTCCAGGGCATTGTCAGACCGCAACGCCTGTGGGATCTTGATGACGTTGACATCCGGGTTGACGGCGTGGATGGTATCGGCGGCGGAGTCCACCTTGCGCCGCCCAACGTCCTGGTTGCGGTGCAGGATTTGCCGCTGCAGGTTGGAAATGTCTACCACGTCAAAGTCCACAATGCCCAGTGCGCCGACGCCCGCTGCCGCCAGGTACAGGGCCGTGGGCGAGCCAAGGCCTCCGGCGCCGATGAGGAGCACCTTGGCGTCCAGCAGCTTGCGTTGTCCCGCGCCGCCTATTTGGGGCATGATGATGTGCCGGCTGTAACGCCGTGCCTGTTCCGGCGTAAAAACGCGTGCTTGTGTCAAGGGCCTACCCCTTTCACCAGTGTCTATGAATATGATGCGCCGCCCCTATGCAGCGGTGCGCACGCCACAGATTATCTTACCATGCCCTGCGCCTGGCAAGGGAGGGTGGGCGACACCTGGTCCCTCCTACTCCTTGTCTAGACGAAATCCACCGTGTAGGGGGATAGGCCCTCCGGGTGTTCCTCCGCGTATGCCACCAGGACACCGGCCAGGGCAGAAAACCGGTCTGGAGGGATGCTATAGGGCACGATGAGTAAGCCAAAGTGAGGGCGCTGGTCGGTGAACCACTGCAGCGTCAGGCGAATGAAGTCGTCCCGGTTGCGAGTGACCATGCACCGCCCTTCCTGGGCCGCCTGCTGCAACTGCTCTTTGTCGGAAAAGCCCCTGGCCCCTGCTTCATGGACGTTTAGGGCGTCTATTCCTTGCGCCCGGAGAAGCGCCGCAACTACTGGGCTGATGTCCTCATCCAGATAGTACCTCACTGCCTGTTAGCGGACAAGGAAGGGTGCTTCTGTGCCAGACTCTCTGACGTCCAGCCTTCGTTGCGAGCAATGTGTCGCTCCACTTCCTCGGGGTAAGCAGTATAGTAGCCCAGCGCTGCCCGCAACTGGGACTCCGTGAGCCACGCATAGAGGGCCTGCAGCCGCCTCCAGTCCTGGCCCATTGCCTTGTAGGCGGCAACTACTTCCCACACCTCCAGGCCTGTCCCAGCGATGCGCGCCCGCCGTCCGGCAGGGCCGTCCCCAAACGTGACCCCCGGGCAGCGCCGCATTTTCACGGCCTCGGTCAGTAGCTCATTGGCCACGGAAGAGAAGTCCCGCCGGCTCGTTTCTGCCATCTCCTCTATGGCCTGCGAAACCTCCACCGGCACCCGCAAGCTTTTCTGGACGGTGTTCATGTTTTCTGCTCTCATAGTATGTCCTACATAGATTACAACGTCATACGATGTATGACAAGGCCAGAGAACTGGAACGTTTAGGATACGGGCCTACCCCCTCACACCATCGGTGGCAGGTCCACCACCATGCGCCGCGCCTCCACATCCACCGCTTTCACCACCTCCGCCACCGCCGGCACCAGCGTCTCGCCCCTTTCGCCCCGCACCACATACACATCGTGGGCAGGATAGCTCAGGATCTCCGCCAGCACACCCAGCACCTTGCCCTGGGGGTCAATCACCTCCATACCCAAAAGCTGGTAGTGGTAGTAGGTGTCCGCAGGAGGCTCAGGCACGGCTTCCTGGCGTACGTACAGCTCGGCGCCCCGCAGCTTCTCCGCCGCAGCCCGGCTGTCCACACCCTCCAGCTTCAATACCAGCAGACGCCCGCGGATGAGGCGCTGTACCCGGTGGGGCGCACCCCGGAGGAGCAGCGTTTCCCCTGGGGCAAAGCGGTTAGGGACATCGGAGTAGGGTTCAACGCGAAGTGAACCGTCCAGGCCAACCGGGGCGGTGACTTTGCCGACAAGGATCAAAGAAGCATCGGCCTGTCGCTCAGGCCCCTGGCCGCCGGGCACAGAGGGACTGGGCCGGGATGGAGGAGGTCTTTTGCGGGCGGCAGCCAAACCTAGACGATTTCCAGGACGGCCCGGGTACCTTCTTTGACGGCGGCCACACGTACCAGCACACGCATTGCCTGGGCGACGCGGCCCTCACGGCCTATGATCTTGCCCTTGTCGTCAGCCGAGACCTCAAGGCGCAGGATGGTCTTGCCATCCTCTACGATCTCCGTCACCTTGACTTCGTCCGGCTTGCTGGCCAGGGACTTGGCGATGAACTCAACCAGTTCCCTCACCGTGGGCTACCCTTCCTTTGGCGCGTCCTTGCTCTTGATGATGCGCTGGACGGACTCGGAGGGCTGTGCGCCCTTGTTCACCCAGTCTTGCAGCTTGGCATCGTCCAGCAGGATGGTAGGGGGGTTGGTCATGGGATCATAATGGCCCACCTGGTCCACAAAGGCCCCATTGCGGGGGGCGCGAGAGTCCGCTACCACTATGCGGTAAAAGGGGTGCTTCTTCGCGCCTATTCTCCGGAGTCTAATTCGCAGCATGTACCTCTCCATTGTTTGGAACGTATGGATTCTATCCACGTTGCTCGTGGATTGTCAACGGAACTCATCACACCAGCGACCCCTCCCGCACATAAGGTGATGGCGCTGCAAGCTGGAACACCTTCCGTGGCTCCCATAAGCGCAGCGGCCGGTTGAACCGCACCACCGCCACGAACCGCCCGTCAAGACTGTAGGCCCGGCATCCCTCCCCATGCTCCGACGAATGAGTATGCGGGCTGAGCCGCACCCCCTGGCCGTTGCGCACCATGCGCTCCTCGCCAGGGTTCAACGTCACACTCTTCAGGTGCAACACTGGAAAGTCCACCGGCAGCAGATAGCGCTCCCAGCCACCACCCTCGCCGGCCTCCCCCAATCCCTCCAGGGGCACCGCCGCATCAATACGAAACACTCCGCTGCGGGTCCGCCGCAGGGCCGCCAGGTGCCCACCGCATCCCAGGATCCCACCCAGGTCGTGGGCCAGGGAGCGGATGTACGCCCCACGGCTGCACTGGATGGAAAGGACCATATCAGGAGGACGCCACTCCATGAGCTCCATGCGGCTTACCTCCACCTTGCGCGGTTCCCGCTCCACCTCCACCCCCTGGCGGGCCAGGTCGTACAACCGCTTGCCCTGGCGCTTCAGGGCGCTGTACATAGGGGGCGTCTGCAGGATAACACCCCGGAACTCCTCCAGCGCCTCTTCAACCATCTCCCGTGTGACGCCTGAGGAGTCCCTTTGGGAAGTCACTTGGCCCTCGGCGTCAAAGGTGTCTGTGGCAACCCCCAGGCGCACCGTGCCCACGTACTCCTTCTCCCCCTCCAGCAGGTACTCCATCAGGCGGGTGGCCTGACCCAGAAAGATGGGCAAAACCCCCGTGGCCCCAGGGTCCAGGGTGCCCCCGTGGCCCGTGTGGCGCTGGCCCGTCAGGCGCTTCACCTGGCGCACCACCTCCATGGAGGTCATACCCAGGGGTTTGTCTAGGTTAAGGACGCCGTCTATGGACGTGGTTGAAGGCATGGAGTGTCTAACTATGTCTCCTCTTCCGGCGCCTGCAAACTGTCCATAAGCTGGAACATCCGCATCCCCTCCTCTATGGACTCGTCCAGGCGGAACACCAGGGAGGGCACATATTTCAGGGCCAGCTTGGGCTTCAGCTCCCGCTGGATGTATCCCGTGGCCGCCTTGAGCATCTCCAGGGTGGCACCCTTTTCCTCGGCAGTGCCCAGGACGCTGGCGTACACCGTCGCCATGCGGAAGTCCGCTGAAATGTCCACTCGCGTGATAGTGATGAGCACCGACAGCCGCGGGTCCTTCATCTCCCGCGCTAGCAGATAGCTGATCTCTTCACGCAGGAGTTCGTTGAGGCGCTCAGCTCTTCGGGTCAAAGGGGTCTCCGGTGAATGGATTGAGGCAAGGGCAACAGGGGACTGTGAGGAAGGCCAGCGTCTACCGGCCGGCGGTCTGGGGCTGCTCCTGGCGGTGGGCCTCAAGGACGTCCTCTTCCTGGAAGTCGTCAAACTTCGCCAGGACAATACCGCACTCCAAACCGGTCCCCACCTCGCGCACGTCCTCCTGGAAACGTCTCAGGCTCTGGATAGGGCCGTCGTATAACACCTGGCCCTTGCGCAGCACCCGTATCATAGCGCCGCGGGTAATACGGCCATCACTCACCTGGCAGCCGGCCACCTTGGCCTGGCGGCTGCGGCTGATTACCACGCGTACTACGGCATGGCCCTCCACCACGTCCCTGGCCACGGGCTTGACCATCCCCTCCAGCAAGTCCTGTATCTCCTCTACCATGGTGTAGATGACGTTGTAGAAACGGACCTCCAGGCCTTCAGCGTCTGCCACGCGCCGGGCACTGGGCTCAATGGTGGTGTTGAACCCAAGGATCAGGGCTTCGGAAGCTACAGCCAGGAAGACATCGCTCTCAGTAATGGCCCCGCTAGCGGCGTGGACAATGCGTACCTGCGCCTTGTCTGTAGCCAGGCGGCCCAGCGCCTCCCGCACCGCTTCCACGCTGCCTTGCACGTCGGCCTTCAGGATGACGTTCAGCTCTTTGGACTCCCCGGTGCGTATACGGTTGACCACGTCCTCCAGGCTTACATGTCGACGGACGGCCCCCTGCTGCTGCAAGCGGCTCTCCACCAGGGCCCTGGCTTCTCGTTCATTGGCCACCGCCTCCAGGATGTCCCCTGCCTGGGGTAAGTCGTTCAGCCCCAGGATCTCCACCGGCGTGGATGGCGGGGCCGATTTGAGTCGCCGGCCAGCGTCGTTGACCAGGGCCTTGACCCGGCCCCGCACATTGCCGACGACGATGTGGTCGCCCACATTGAGGGTACCGTTCTTGACCAGGACCGTCGCCACCGGGCCCCGGCTCTTGTCCAGCTTGGCCTCTACCACCACACCCCGGGCGGGCCGGTTGGGATTGGCCTTCAGTTCCGCCACTTCCGCCACTACAAGGATGTTTTCCAGCAAATCTTCAATGCCAGTGCGGGCCTTGGCGGATACAGGCACGGCAACCACATCGCCGCCCCATTCCTCAACCAGCAGCCCGTGCTCTGTAAGCTGGCGTTTGATGCGTTCCACGTCCGCTTCGGGCTTGTCCACCTTGTTTAATGCCACAACAATGGGCACATTTGCGGCCTTCACGTGGTTGATCGCCTCTATGGTCTGGGGCATCACCCCATCATCGGCGGCCACCACTAGAATGGCAATGTCCGTAGCGTTGGCCCCCCGGGCGCGCATGGCGGTGAATGCCTCGTGGCCGGGCGTGTCTAGAAAGGTGATCCTGTGGCCCTCATACTCCGTCTGGTACGCCCCAATGTGCTGGGTAATGCCTCCCGCTTCCCGCTCCGCCACCTGGGTCTTGCGGATGGCGTCCAGGAGAGTGGTCTTGCCGTGGTCAACATGGCCCAGGACGGTGACCACCGGCGGGCGTTCCTGGAGCAAAGAGGGGTCCTCGGCCTTTTCCTCCACCCTGGCAGACCGGGCGGCTTCCACCGCGGGCAGGGGCCTGTAACCGTAGCCGGGCACAATGGCCGCTGCAGTCTTGTAGTCAATGGCCTGGTTGATGCTCGCCATAATGCCGGCGCGCATCAGTTGCTTCATCAGGTCTATGGGGGAAACGCTGACAAGCTCCGCCAAGTGGGCAACCGTGATAAACTCGGGAATCTGGAGGTCCCGTACCACTGCTGCGCGTGGCCGCCCTTCCTCCCGCGGCGGGGCCGACGTTGACTGCCTCTGCATCCTCTCTTCCCTCCCTTTGAAGTCCCTATGGCTTCTTTTGGCAAGGGGCTTTCCAGGCTGCCAAGGGCCGGATGACCTTGCCTACTGGGGCCCCATTGTTGTTGATGTAGGAGCCTGCTGGAGCTGGCCCTGGGCAAACTCCTGCAAACGTTGACGGTCTTCAGGCGAGACCGGCCCCTTCAGCGCGTAGGAAAGGCGGTCTCGTTTGAGGGCCTTCTCCCAGCACTCTGGAGCGTAGCACAGGTAGGCTCCTCTCCCCGGCAGCTTCTTGCGCCCCACGTTGACCGATACCTCCCCCGAAGGCAGGCGCACAATGCGCACCAACTCCCTCTGGGGCCGTTGCTGCCCGCAGGACACGCAACGGCGCTGGGGAATATGCTTGGGAGGCAGGGCTTGCTTTCGCGGAGTCGTCATGATGCCCTTCACCTGCCGCCGGCCACCTACCAGGCCAGCCCTATTCTTCGCTGGAGCCTGCCCGCCGGCCCCCGCGCCGGTTCCCTCCCCGCCGCGCTCGGTTGGCGTCGTCGTCACGGCCGTCGCGGCGCCCGCCTCGGCGTCCACCACGCTCGCCCAGGATGTCTTCGGCAAAGCGTATCTGGCCTCCGGTGGAGGGCACAAGTTGGGGCACCTTCCATACGTCGGCGGTGACCGGCAAGCCCTCCTCCTCTTCGTCCTCTGCTTCCGGTTCAGCCGGCGCCTCGGCTTCGGCCAGGGCCGCGGCCTTGGCCCGCTCCTCTTCTGCAATGGCCCGCTGGAGCCACTCCTCCTCTTCCTCAGGCGTCAAGACTGGCTGGCCCGCACTTGCCTCTTCCCGGACAGCTTCCGCCGCAGGTGCAGGGGCGCTCGCCGCAGCAATGACAGGCGCCGCCTGCTCTGCAGCAGGCCGCAACACCTCAGGCTCAGGTGCACCGACGGGCGCCTGCTTTTCCGGTGGCACCAGGACGGGTGCAGCCTCGGCAGCCGCCACAACGGGGGCCTCCACCCCGGCCCTCGCCCGGCGCTCCTCCTCCATCTGAGCATGGCGCGCCTGGCGTTCCTGGTCGGCCTCGGTAGCGCTGGTAATGTCTATCTTCCAGCCGGTCAGCTTTGCGGCCAGGCGAGCGTTCTGCCCCTCCTTGCCAATGGCAAGGGACAGTTGCCTATCCTGCACCACCACCCGGGCCGTGTTCTCCGCCGGGTTCAGGTCTACGTGGGCCACCTGAGCGGGGTCGAGGGCGTTGGCAATAAAGGACGCAGGGTCACGGTGCCACTGCACCACGTCTATCTTCTCACCCTCCAGCTCTTTCACCACGTTCTGGATACGTACGCCCCGCATGCCCACGCAGGAGCCCACAGCATCCACCCCCTCTTGCCGGGCCCACACCGCCACCTTGCTGCGAGAGCCAGGCTCCCGTGCGATGGCCTTGATCTCCACCACACCGTTGTAGATTTCCGGCACTTCCATCTCAAAGAGCCGGCGCAGCAGGTCACGGTGGGCGCGGGACACGATAATTTCCGGCCCCCGGGCGGTACGGGCCACCTCTACGATGAAGACCTTCACCTTCATGTTCGGGCGGTAGCGCTCTGTAGGCATCTGCTCTTTGTCGGGCATGATGGCGTCGGCGCGGCCCAGGTCTAGTATGACCTGGCGGCCTTCAAGCTTCTGCACTGTGGCCGTCACCACCTCACCCGCACGGTTGGCGTACTCGGCATACACCAGGTCACGCTCCGCCTCCCGAAGCCGCTGCGTCACTACTTGCTTGGCCGTCTGGGCCGCAATGCGCCCCGGTTCATACAGCATGGAGGCCGTCTCTATCTGGTCTCCCAGGGCAGCGTCCCGCTTGACCTTCTTGGCGTCCCCAAGGGAGATTTCCAGCCGGGGGTCGGTGACTTCCTCCACCACTGTCTTCAAAATGAACACGCGGACTTCCCCAGTGGTGAAGCTGAGGCGAACAGCTATGTTCTGCTCCCCCACCAGGTTGTCTTTCTTGTAGGCGGAGGCCAGGGCTGCCTCAAGGGCGGAGATCACCGTCTCCATCGGCAGGTTCCGCTCTGTCGCAAGCTGTTTCAGTGATATGGAGAAATCGCTTTTCATCTGAGACCTCCAGGCGTTCCTCCCCCACCCCTCACTAACAAATAAAGTGGGATGACACCCACTTTGCTCAACGTCCCGATACCATCGGGACAGACTCCCAGTACCTGCTCACAGTATATCACCTTGGCAGGTGTATGCAAAGAGAATTCCCAACTTCTCCTATGGAAACCCAGCTCCTATCTATTCTATGCCTCTCCCTGGTGTCCTTCTCCAAGCCCGTGTGGTAAGGTGGACGAACGTACCTTTAGACCCAGGACATCATGGAGCCTTATCCCATACCCCCTACCATACCACAGCACCGTCCCCTGGCCGTCTTGACGGACTTTGACGGCACCCTGACCCAGCGGGACGTGGCCGAGCACCTGCTGGATACCTTTGCCTCACCCGACTGGCGTATGGAGGGCGAGCGCTGGCGAAAGGGGCAAATTCCCACCCATAGAGACCTGCTCCAGCGGGAATACTCCTATTTCCATACAGATAGGCATGAGGAAATGGTGCGCTACGCCCTGAAAACAACCGCACTTCGGGAAGGCGCCCTGGAGTTTGTGGATTTCTGCACCCAGAAAGGCATCCCACTGGAGATTGTCTCCGGCGGCGTGGACTTCTACATCAAACCCCTGCTCAGACAGTACGGCCTGGCCCACCTCCCCCTGTGCTCCATGACCGTCGCCGGCGCCACCGCCGACGGCTCCATGCTGGCCGATTACCCAGAGGGCACAGCAGTCTGCGACCGCCTGGGCTGCTGCAAGTGCCCACGCATTGAGCACTACCGAAAGCTGGGCTACACCACCGTCTTCATCGGCGACGGCAGCTCCGACCGCTGCGCCGCTCCCCAGGCCGACGTGCTCTTCGCCCGCGGCCCCCTGGCCCGCTACTGCGCCGAGCAGTCCATTCCCTTCATCCCCTACGACACCTTCCACGACGTGCTGGCCGCCCTCAGACCTATATACGAGACCATCCAACACGCGATGTAAGGGCGCAAGGTCGGAGACCCGCGCCCCCACATGACCCATACCCCTCTGCTCCATGCCCTGTGGTCTACCGCACAGTAATATCTGACACGCCACCCTTGATCTCCACTTCCATCCGCCGTGCAGCGCTCCCATAGTTAGGCGACTGGTAATAGTCCCCCACCTTCGGAAACCGCTCCGTATCTACATCCACACTGGACAGCCCCGTATCCGTCCTGATGCGCGCCGCCACGCCCTCGGGCACCCGCACCTCCA